>DHLW01000176.1:39870-41351 GCA_002405485.1 Phycisphaerales bacterium UBA4658 | reverse complement strand
TTGCCGCGGAGCGGGTCATCGTCCAGTTCGGCGAGCGACAGAAGATCGTCGAGTCCGCAAGGACCGACCGTGACACCAAGGCCTCCGAAATCAAGGATCGCGTCGCCGAGCTTGCCGCTCAGCGGGCCGAACTCGTCAAGGCCGTCCCCGCTCGCGAGATGAGCATGCTCGAAGCGCTCATCAAGACCCGCGGCGACGAGGCCATGGCCCCCATCGAGGTCCTCGACCGCCGTGCCCACGAGGGCAACTGCTCCGCCTGCATGATGGCCATCCCCGTCGAGGCCGTCAGCGCACTCATGACCGGCAAGCTCGTGAACTGCCCGAGCTGCCGCTGCATCCTCTTCATGGAGGAGCAGATCTTCGCCGCCGAAAAGAAAAAGCCCGCGGCGAAGAAGGGCAAGGAAAAGCCCTCCGAAGAAGTCGCCAAGACCTGACGCCTCGTCCGGTCACCCGGCTCTTTCAGCCCGTGGCACGTCCGCCCCGCGACCCGGGCGATCCCTTCGGTCCATCCCGCTCTCGACGCGCTCACCCCTTGAGCGCTTCTCGCCCCATCGGCATCTCAAACCGCTGCGCCGCCCCGGCCGTCCGCACGTAGCCGCTCCCGCCCATTCGCCCGATCGCCGCCAGCTTCGCTGGATCCGTGTGCAGCCGCTCGTTCATCACGCCCTCCTCGGCGTGCACGTGCACCACCTCCCCGATCACGATGTTGCCCCCGCTCGGCTGCCCAGGATTCGTCCGAATCACCTGCAGCGTTCGGCACTCCAGACTCACCGGCGACTCCAGCACCCTTGGCGGCCTCACTCGTGCGCTCGGCAAAGGCGAAAGTCCGCTCAACGCAAACTCGCTTTCGCCATACCCAAGCGGCTCGGCACACGCCGCCATCCGCCGCTCATACGCCTCGCTCGCCACGTTCACCACAAACTCCCCCGTTCCGCCCTCGCTCACCGGCTTGGCGTTGCGAAGCGTGTCCTTTTCAGATCCGTCCGCGTTGTTCGCCGGGCAGAACAGCACCGTCATCGGGTTCGACCCGACGCCATTGAAGAAACTGAACGGAGCCAGGTTCGGCCTCCCGTCCGGGCTGATCGTCGACACCAGCGCGATCGGCCGCGGCACGATCACCCCGATGAGGAGTTTGTACCGTTCGGCAACCGAGAGCGTGCGCGGATCGAGTTCCATGTTCCACGATTGTTGCCCGCACGCACGCGGCCGGACTACTTGACGCTCACCAGCGGTCGCAGCCGCTCCAGCATCTTCGGCCCGATCCCCTTCACCGCGTCCAGATCCTCAACCCGGCGGAACGCCCCTCGAAGCCGCCGATGCTCGATGATCCGCTGCGCCAGCGCCGGACCGATCCCCGGCAGCAGCTCCAGCTCCGCCTGCGTCGCGGTGTTCACGTTCACCCGCGTCCGCACCGATGGCTCCGCGGGCGATGTGCTCCGCGCCTCAACGGCACCCTGACCAGCCCGCGGCGGGTCCTCCGG
>DHLW01000176.1:33988-39668 GCA_002405485.1 Phycisphaerales bacterium UBA4658 | reverse complement strand
CCGCGGCAACTGGCCGCCACACCCGCCCCTCCCTCGTCAGCGACACCGCCAGCCCGCCCACGCACGCCGCCCCAAGCACCGCCACCGCCGCCCACTTCGGGGCACGTGCCGTCCATGCTCCTTGGTCCCGGCCGGTCGCCATGCGCACAGCGTATCGAGTGTCCATGAGTTTCTGCGTGGGGTCCGCGCTCGCGGCGCGATCATGGCCTTCAGGCCACAGTGCCATGTTCCGATCCGTGCCCTGTGGACGTTCTCTGGCCACTGTCCGTGCATTGATCGGTATACCTTTGTGGCCGCCCGGTGTCTCCAGGACGAAACCCCGCGGCCGAGCATCCGAAACACCACTGTTCGAAGCACATCTCGTCCGCACCGGACGTGAATAAGGAACCTGATCCCATGAAGCGTGTCTCCGGCATGATCGCGGTCTCCGGCCTTGGCCTTGCCCTCTCTGCCGCTCTCGCACTCGCGGCTCCCCCCGCCCTTGATCGCGTGCCCGATGACGCGCTGGTGGTCTTCACCATCCCCTCTCCGCAGAAGCTCCAGAAGAACCTCGAGGCCCTCGCCACCGCCATCGAGGCCCCCATGCCCGTCCCGGCCATCGACGACATCCTCGCCATGGGCGGCTTCCAGGGCGGGCTGGATACCGGCAAGTCCGTCGCTCTGGCCTACTTCGGCCCGACCGACCTGAACAAGGACAACATCGACGAGATCGACTGGCAGGCCGCCGAGAACCGCGTCGTCTTCGTCATCCCCATCACCGACTACGCCAAGTTCGTCGAGAACTTCGGCGCCACGCCCGCCGGTGACGGCAAGGTCGATACCGTCACCACCCCCGAGGGCGACGACGCCTTCGTCCGCAACATCGGCAACGGCTACGCCGCCATGAGCCCCGACAAGGACCTGGTCACCGGCTTCACCGGCAAGCCCGCCAAGGCCTTCTCCGCCATGCTCGGCGCCACCGGCGGCTCGCTCGCCGACGGCTCCGACTTCGCCACCATCGTCAACCTCGCCCGCCTCCGCCCCGTCGCCGAGAAGGCCCTCGTCCAGCTCGAGGCCGAGGCCAAGGCCCAGATCGAGGCCACCGGCGCCGCCGAGGGCGCCGACCTCGAGAAGAGCGTCGCCCTCATCAAGTGGATCGGCGAGACCGTCGTTCGCGACAGCGACCTGCTCGTCGGCGGCGTGAGCATCTCCGCCAAGGGCATCACCGCTGACATGGTCGGCAACTTCAAGCCCGACTCCTACCTCTCCAAGGCCCTGGCCATCAAGGGCAACGCCGGTCGTCTGCTCTCCAAGCTCCCCGCCGGTCCATATATCTGGGCCGGCTCGATCGATCTGTCCAACCCCGCCGCCAAGCAGCTCTTCAAGGACATCGCCCAGCGCGCCCCCAGCACCGGCGGCGTCGATCTCTCCAAGGCCTACGGCGACTCCGTCGACTCCGCCGACGGCTTCTCCGGCGTCATGGGCTTCCCCATGGGCGGAGCCATGGCCGGGTTCTTCACCCAGACCGTCGGCTTCACCTCCAGCAAGGACCCCGCCAAGTACATCGCCGCCTTCAAGACCACGCTCGAGGCCAGCAACGGTCTCAAGCAGGACGACATGACCATCGCGACCAAGTACGTCGCCGACGGCGCCAAGGCCGGTGAGACCCCCGTCGACGTCTGGGAAATGAAGCTCACCCCAGCCCCCGGCTCCGATGCCGAGATGCAGATGCAGCAGGCCATGAGCTTCATGTTCGGCCCTCAGGCCACCCCCGCCGGTTATGTCGCTAAGACCGACGGCGGGGTCTATATGACCTACGCCAAGAGCGGCGAACTCATGAACAAGGCCCTCAAGGCCTCCACCGGCGACAACCTCGCCGCTGACGCCCAGCTCAAGGCCGCACAGGAGTCCCTCCCCAAGGACCGCGTCGCCGAGATGTTCATCTCCACACGCAGCATCCTCGACCTCGTTCTCCCCTTCGCTGGTATCGCCGGGGTCCAGGTCCCCGCGGACAAGATCCCCGAGAAGCTCACCCCCATCTCCGGCGCCATCACCGGTGGTAACGACGCCGTCCGCATGACCATCTCCCTCCCCGCTGACGTCCTGAAAACCGGGATTTCCCTGGGCGTGGCCGCTCAGGAGGCGATGGAAGCCGGTGGAGAACCTGTCGATCAGGACAAGAACGAGGGCGGCGCTGGACAGCCGAAGTTCTGACGCTATACTGAGTTCGTCCTATTCATTTGCACCCCCCCCCCCGAGGGGTCGCTGGCAACGTGCCGCGGCCCCTCTTTTCTTTTTCCAATCTTGACGTTGGTCGCCCCTGGTCGCGCCCTCTCTGCCATGACCGATCTCTCGGCTCAGCATCAGCGGTGGTCGGCTTCGCCCCGGCGTGGTCTCACGCTCGATCGCCCTCGGCTCATCGGCATCCTGAACCTCACCCCCGATTCGTTCTCAGATGGTGGTCGCCTGCCCACCACCGCGCACGCGCTCCAGGCCGCCTCGGACATGATCGCCGCCGGCGCCGACGCCATCGATGTCGGGGGCGAGTCGACCCGTCCCGGAGCGCGGCCGGTTCCTGTCGATGAGCAGATCGCCCGGGTGGTGCCCGTCATCGCCGCCATTCGCGCCGGCCATCCCGAGGTCATCATCTCGATCGACACCACGCAGTCGCGAGTCGCCGAGGCCGCCCTGCACGCCGGCGCCGACGCCATCAACGACGTCTCCGCCGGCGACGATTCCCCGGATATGTTCGCGCTCGCCGCTCGCATGCACGCCGGCCTTGTGCTCATGCACCGGCGCGTCGCCCCGGCGTCGGACCAGTTCAGCCATCAATACTCGGCGCAGCCCTCGTACGACCATCCCGATGGGGTGCTCGGGGTCGTCCGAGATCTGCTCGCCGATCGTCTGCGGCGAGCCCTGAACGCCGGCGTCGAGCCCGCTCGCCTGGTCATCGATCCCGGTCTGGGCTTCGGCAAGAGCGTCGCGCAGAATCTCGAGCTCATCCGTCGCACCCCAGACCTGCTTTCGCTGGGTGCGCCGGTGCTCAGCGCATGCTCACGCAAGAGCTTCACCGGCGCGCTCATCGCTCCGCCGGGATCGAGCCCACCCCCGCCAAGTGAGCGGCTGATCCCCACGCTCGCGCTCAGCGTCCTGCATCTCACCTTCGGCGCACGTTTGTTCCGCGTGCATGACGTCAAGCCCCACGCAGAGGCCCTCGCCGCTGCATGGGCGCTCGTCGACCCACGCTGAACACTTCCGCCCGTCCATCTCGTGCGGCGGGTGATCCTCGGCGGGGCTGATGACCCCCGCGTCGCCCACGCCCAATCGCAGATCAAAGGGTCCGAGAATGAGCACGCCGACACCCCAGGAGCCTGCTCCGCGGCCCGCGGCACTGTTCTCCCGGGCGAACTCCGGCTCCCGTGGGGCGTATATTGATATAGATCAATATGGAACCTCGGGTTTCCGGGGCGCATCCAAGTCTGGGGACGGGCGGGCGAGACCGATGCGCGTAGACTTGCTCCCGCCTCACGCGAACAAGGAAGGAAGAGCCATGGCCAGCGAACACGTCAAGACCTTCACGGACGGCAGCTTCGAGGCCGACGTCCTGAAGTCGCACGAGCCCGTCCTCGTGGATTTCTGGGCCGAGTGGTGCATGCCCTGCAAGATGCTCGGCCCGACCATCGACGCACTCGCGTCGGACTTCGCCGGTTCGGCCAAGGTCGGCAAGTTCGACATTGACTCCAACCGCCAGGTGCCGACGCAGTACGGCATCCAGGCCATCCCGACGATCATCCTGTTCAAGGGCGGTCAGCCGGTGAAGAAGTGGGTCGGCATCACCAAGAAGGACGAGCTCGCCGCCGCCCTCAAGGATGCCGCCGGAGCCAAGGCCTGAGCATGAGCACGCCCGACACGACGTCCGGGGCTGGGGGGGGCAAGGCGCCGGCTCGCAGACGCGGGCTGGGAAGCCGTCCGCTGCGCTGCGGCGTGGTGGGTGTTGGCCGCATGGGCCGCCACCACGCCCGCGTGTATGCCCAGCTTCCCGACACCGAGCTGGTGGGCGTTGTGGATGCCAACAGCGATCGCGCGGGCGATGTCGCCGAGCAGTGGGGGTGTCGCCACTTTCACACGGTTGAGAATCTGCTCAACGCGGGCGTGGACTGCGTGTCGATCGCCGTGCCGACCGTCGGCCACCGCGACGCCGCGATCGCCTGCCTGAAGGCCGATGTCTCCTGCCTTGTCGAAAAGCCCCTGGCCGGGAGCGTTGAGGAAGCGCTGTCGATCAAGGACGCGGCGGACAAGTCCCGTGGCGTGCTCATGGTCGGGCACATCGAGCGGTTCAATCCGATCATGCGGGCCCTGCAGGCCGAGCAGAAGAACAACCTGCCCATCATCCCTCGCTTCATCGAGGTGCACCGGGTCAGCCCCATGACCTTCCGCTCGGTGGACGTGGGCGTTGTGATGGACATGATGATCCACGACCTCGACGTCGTGCTCATGCTCATGGGCGGGCGGGAGCCCGATGAGATCCATGCCTCCGGCGTCCCCGTCATCACCGAGCACGAGGACATCTGCAACGCCCGGCTGGTCTGGAACAGCGTCCCCGATGAGTCCGGCAACGTCGTCGGGCGGTGCGTCGCCAACATCACCGCCAGCCGGCTCGCCCTCAAGACCGAGCGTGTCACCCGCATCACCGGCGAGAACGCCTATATCAAGATCGACTACGCCGCCAAGAAGGGCACCGTCATCCGGCGCACCGCCAACCTCGCCCAGATGCAGGAGGTCCGCGAGCAGCTCCGCAAGGGGGCCGACCTGACCGACCTGAAGTGGCAGGAACTCGTCACGCTCCAAAACCTCACCGTCGATGACGCCGAGCCGATCCTCATGGAGATCAAGGCCTTCCTCGACTGCGCCCGCACCGGCACCCAGCCGGAGATCGACGCCCGCGCCGGACTCGTCAACGTCCGCACGGCCCAGCGCATCGTGGAGCAGACCCGCTCGGATTGGGAGCTGTGGAAGCCCACGGTGCACGTCGCGCCCGGTGTTGCCGTTCGCGGCGTGGAGACGCTTCCGGGCTGAGTCGCGTGCGCCCGATCGGTGCGGGGCTGATCGTCATCCGCATCCAGGCCGGCGCCTCAGGGCGCGACGACGGCCCACTCCGTGATCGTTGGCTTCGATGCCGATCCCGAGGTGCCGGGCGGGATCGCGAACCACTCGAACTCCTTGAACGATGTGCCGGTGGTCCCGACCCTGCTGACGGCGCCGAACGCGTTGCCATTCCAGCTCCAGGCGTTCGCCCCGCCGTTGCTGTCGCCCACCACGCCCACGAGCGTGGACGCGCTCGATCCGGGACGAACGAGCACGGTCTGGGCGGTGCCTGAGGACAGGGTGAAGGCGGTGGCTTCGCTGGACCAGCCGGAGCCCGTCCACAGCCGGTAGAACACCGCCGCGCCACCCTTGCCGTACATGAGGATCACGTCCGAACCGTCCGGCGAGACATGCAGGTCAAAGTGCCGCGAGTTGGTGCCGCCGACGTTGTCGGTGATGCTTGTCGGAGTGGTCCACGTGGTCCCGTTCCAGCGGCTCGTCCGCAGGCGGCCGACGTCGTTGGACGCCGCGAGCAGGATGCTGTTGCTCGAGGGCAGACTGATGAGCCGTATCCAATGCACCTTGGCGTCAAACCCGTTGATCCAGACGTTCGACG
>DHLW01000176.1:22892-33829 GCA_002405485.1 Phycisphaerales bacterium UBA4658 | reverse complement strand
CCATCCGGATCCGGGCGTGAAGATCCGATAGCCGACGCGGTTGTCCGTCGCGTCGGAGTACGCGACCATGAGTCGGCCCGACGTCGCCTCGATCGCGCCGGCCATGCCCTCGGCGTCCTTCTTGTGGATGGACGTGTGCAGGGTGGTCTGGCCCGTCCATGCCGAGCCCGTCCATCTCACGGCGTGCAGGTCCTCGTTCCCGTCGATCGTGAGCGCCATGAGCTCGTTTCCCGACGCGCTCATCGGGACCAGCCGCGCCCAGTGCACGTCACTGGTGGAGAGGGGCATGTCCACCTGGTCTCCAAGCGTCCCGTTGATCACGGTCCGCGACTGCATCTTCTGGGGCGGCTTGTGAAAGTAGATCATCAGCCCCTCGCCCGAGCTGGGCTCGGTGGCGACATCGAACGGGCGCGAGTTGCCCGAGCCCAGGTCATCGACCATTTGAGAGAACGTCGCCGTCCCGCTCGAGTCGGCCAGCCCGTATCGCAGCCGGTCTCCGGAGTCCGAGACGAGCACCATCGTCGACGTGCCGGATGCTGCCGCCGCGCACCAGATCGGCGCGTTTGAGAGCGTTCCGCTGGTGGCGGCGGCGCCCCAGGTCTGCGTGCCGGTGTTGAACGACGAGTGTCGCACCGCCGCGCTGGACTCGCGCGTGAAGAAGACTTGGGACCCTCCGCCGCCGGAACCGCTGCTGCCGGTTGCCAGGACTTGCGTGGCACGGCGTGCCTGTGCGGACTGGCCCCGGGCCAGGATGGTCATCACGCCGCTCGCATCAGAACGGGATGCCCACATCCGCGTGCCTGGAAAGAGCGTCGGGTCGTTGGCCGCGTTCCCGTCGTTGGAGATCGAGCCGATCGTTCCGTCCCCGTCGAGGTCGGACCCGTCCATGAGTTCCTTCACGGCCATGTTCGCCGCGGCGTCCGCGGCCATCTGTGCGCGGTTGCCGTCGTGCGAGATCGTGGCCCCCAGAGCGTTGAGTCGCACCATCCCGAACAGCCCGAGCGTGATGAGTGTGAGCACCAGCAGCGCGATGAGCACGCCCACGAGCACGGTTCCGCGTGCAGGGACCAGGCCCCAGTTCCGCCGCGGCCAACCGCCGCGCCGACCATGGCGTCCTGCATGGACTGGGGTGCGTTCAGCCACGCCGCGCATCGCGGCCGACCTGTTCACGTTCATCCCATGGCGAGTATTGGGAAACACCCCGGGTTATCGTCGACCCGAGAGCCAGACTTGCCTCGCCGGCCCGAACTCCGGTCGAATCGACCGAGCCGGGTGAGGCAGACTCCGTCGGCTTACGGGATCGCGATGCCGCTGCACCGAAGCAGGGTCTTGAACCCCTCGCCGAACACAAAGTTGTGCTCCGGAAAGGCCTCGCCGCTCCGCCCCGCTCCGCCCTGGTTGTTATCCAGGTGGCTGAAGATGAGATCGATCTCCCCTGTTTGGGTGAATCCCCGATCCGGACGTGCGTGGTCGAAGAGCTCCACGATCCCCCGGGTGCTGGCCCCGATCGCGTCGAAGCGGTCCATCGTCGCGGTGTATCGCAGCGTGGTTCCGGGCACGGCGTCACGGGTGATCTCGGCCCGGGTGATCTTGGCCAGAATGACCTTTTCGCGAAACCCCTCGGCGTGCCCGACGAGGATGCCGGCGGTCTGGGCCATGCCCTCCAGGATCAAGCTCGTGGGCATCACCGGCAGGGCGGCAAGCCCCCGGGACGGATCGGCGGCGAAGTGGTCGTGCAGGTGCTCCTCGGCCAAGGAGACATTCTTGACCGCGACCATCTTCTGGCGCGGCACAAGCTCCACGACGCGATCGATCCACATCCACCGCATGCGATCACGCCGGCTGCTTGGCGTTCACCTTGGCCTCGACGAAGTTCACGAGCGTGTCCACGGTGAAGATCTTGGCGACCTTGCTGATCTGCGGGTCCTTCTCAAAGGTCGAGAAATCCACGTGCGGCAAGCGTGTCTTGAGTGCGGCAAGCCCCTCAGGGGTCACCAGCCCGTCCTTGACAAAGCGGGGATCCTGGGTCACGCCCTCGGGAAAGAGCTCGCCCTGGGCGATCTTCACCCCGAAGGCCCGCTCAAGCTGGAAGTTGATGTCGAGGAAGTCGATCGACTCAGCCCCGAGGTCGCCGACGAGCGACGCCGTGGGCGTCACATCGTCGTCGTCCACGCCCAGAGCGTTCACGAGCACATCCCGCACCTTGCCGAAGATTTCGTCACGAGTCATGTGATCACAGTGTAGGGGGGTGCCTCTGGGGGGCCAAGCCGGGCAGCGCGACGCACCCCCGCACCCCCGCAATCGCCACCCCCCAGCCCGCACCCCCACCCCGCATCGGACCCTTGGCAGGGGTCTACGCTCGGACATGCACTTCTGCCTCGTGGATCGCGTGCTGGAACGGACCGACGGCCGCATCGTGACCCTCAAGCAGGTCTCGGCCGCCGAGGAGTACCTGCAGGACCACTTCCCGGGGTTCCCCGTACTCCCGGGCGTCTTCATGGTCGAGTCTCTCGTCCAGGCGGCTCAAGAGCTTCTGCGCGGGTCGGGCGAGAACTCCGGAGATGGGCGGTGGGTCCTTGGGTCTGTTCGGGCGCTCAAGTATGGCTCGTTCGTTCGGCCGGGCGAGTCGCTGCGCATCGAGGTCACCCTGCACAAGCGTGCCGAGGGCGGCGTGATTGAGTTCAAGGGCGAGGGCGTGGTCGTGCGCACCGGTTCGGCGAGCACGGACGAGCCGCAGGTCGCGGTCTCGGGCCGATTCACCCTCAGGCCCGTGTGTGTGGAGTGACCGTGGTCGAGCGTCAGTGCGCGTTCTTGTGCACAAACCCGCGGAAGATGGTCAGCCAGAGGATCTTGATGTCGAAGCCCAGCGACCAGTTGCGCACGTAGAACAGGTCGTACTGCAGGCGCTTGCGGAGCGAGGAGTTGCCCCGGTGCCCGTTGATCTGGGCCCAGCCGGTCATGCCCGCCTTGACGTGCTGCCGGAGCATGTACCCGCGCCAGTCCTCGCGGAAGCGCTCGATGAGTTCGGGGCGCTCGGGGCGCGGGCCCACAAGCGACATCTCCCCCAGCAGCACGTTGAAGAGCTGGGGGAGTTCATCCAGACTCGTTCGGCGGAGGACCCGGCCCACGCCGGTGACGCGCGGATCGTTCCGGCGCGTCCACTCCGGATGGGCGCCGGGGTCGGCTTGCCGGACATCCAGAGCCGGCGACTGCGTTTCGTCCCCGACGTGGTGCATGGTGCGGAACTTGTAGATGTCGAAGGTCTGTCCGCCCAGTGAGACACGGCGCTGCTTGAAGATCACCGGACCGGGCCCGCTGAGCCGGACCAGCGCGGCGACGGTCAGCATGATGGGCGCGAACAGGATCAGCCCCAGCACGGCTCCGAGCACGTCGAGCACGCGCTTGCTGATTCCCCCAAGACCCGCCGTCGGAGACTCGCGATAGCTCAGGATCGGCATCCCGTCGAGCTCGCTCACGGTCATGCTCTGGGGGACATATCGCGGGGAGACATCGGGAACGATGCGGACGTCCACCGGGAACTTGTCGAGCTTGGCGAGCACCGCGGCCATCTCGGTCGCCTGACGCGCGGGCAGGGCGACGTACACCGCGTCGGGCTTGTGCTGATCCATCAGCCGCTCAAGGTCGGCCAGGCCCCCGAGCACCGGATGCCCGACGCACTCGGGTCGTCGAGCGTGGCTCCCATGGCTGATGAAGTAGGCCACCTTGAGGCCCGTCCAGGTGTTGCGCTCCAGCGTCCGGGCGACGATCTGGCCGAGCCGCCCCGTTCCGATGACCGCGACGTACCGGAGGTTCCACCCGCGTGTGCGGAGCATCCGCAGGCCGACTCTGAACGCCGTGCGGTGCGCGATCATGGACATCGGCAGGAGCAGCATGAGCAGCCCGAGTTGCAGCCGACCGGGATCGACATCGACGACGCGTTGTCCGAGCTGCAGGGTGATCGGCGCGCCGGGGAGTGCGAACACCGAGCTCTCGCCGATGTACAGCGCGGCGAGGATCCCAAGCATCGCCAGCACCGAGGCCTTGATGATCTGCGCATATTCCCCGAGCATCGAGCGATCACGCCGCGGGCGATAGAGCCCGAAGAACCGGATGCTCAGGAGCCCGATCGGCACCGTGGCGATGAGCAGCGGGGCCTTGATGAAGTCCTCGACGCGATCCGGCCACCACGTGGGCCAGCCGATGATCCGGACCCGGGCCGCCCATGCCGCGATCGATGCCCCCGCGATCACGCAGGCGTCCGCGCACACGAGCAACCCGACGAAAAGCTGGTGCTGCTGCTTGAGCACGCGATCGGAATCCTCCGAGGCGTCGTGGGGCGCCTTGACCCACAACGAGTTGATTTACACTGTCGGGTGTGAGACGGGGAAAGTCAAACTTCTGCAAAGCTCGGAAAACCGGCACAATCGACTGTTCTCAGCCCGTGCGCTTGCGAGACCCCCGGCTTCGTGAGGGTGTTGGCTCGCCCGGCGCAGGATCGGCGCCGGTGCTTCGTATCCGGTCTGGTCCTTGGTCCGCCGAGCCGGGCTTTCTGGAGCCGGAACTCGCCGGGCGTGTCGGATCACTCGAGGGTTGTCTCCGGGCGCTGGATCCGAAAAAAGTCTCGTAGAGCTCTTCAATTTCCGCGCTCCCTCGATCCTCCGAGGCCGGGCCACGCGGAGCGGCGACATTCACCCAGGCGTAGTGACCCTGCCGAAACGTCGGCCCGTCGCTCTGCTCATCGCTCGGCTCGCGGCGGGGCTCGTCGGGTGCTCCCGGTCGACGTTTGCCCGAGGACTCCAGCAGCGACCGGTCGTACGCCCGTCGTCGCGTCGGATCGGAGAGCACCTCATAGGCCTCGGCGACCTGCGCGAATCGCGTCGCGGCGTCCGGCGCGGCGCTGACGTCCGGGTGCAGCGTTTTGGCCCGGGCGCGATAGGCGCGCTTGACCTGCTCGGGAGTCGCCGTGCTCGCGATCCCGAGGATCTGGTAGTGCGTGGGCCGTGTGCCGGAGATGCTCACGAGAATGTCACCGCGGCTTCTCTGGTGTGCTGTTGGTCGCGGGGTTCCCGATCGGCGTGTCCGCGGCGGGCTGGGGCGGCGGGCTTCCCCCATGTCCACCGCCATGTCCGCCCCCGTGTCCGCCCCCGGGCTGCGGCGCGTGCAGCGGGACTTCCGGCTTGGTGTTGTCGACGTTCAGTGCCTCGACATCGAAGATGAGCGTGGAGTTCGGGGGAATCGCGCCGCGGAACCCGCGTTCGCCATAGGCGAGCTCCGGGGGGACGATAAGCCGGCGTCGCTCGCCCTTGGCCATGCCCTTGAGCCCGTCGTTCCATCCGCGGATGACCGGCCCGGGCAGTCGCACCTTGAACGGCTCGCGACCGGCCTGGCGCGACGAATCGAAGACCTGGCCGGAGGTGAACCAGCCGGTGTAGTGGGCGGTGAGCTCGCCACCGTCTTCCAGCGGCGGCGCATCCTGTTGGCCAGGGGCGACGGTGATGACCACCAACCCGCCCTCCAGCCGCCGGGCGGCAGGCGGAGGACTCGTCGAGGGCCTGAAGACGATGGGCGCCCCGTCATCCTGTCCCCAGACGCGTGTGCCCGACGCGTCGAAACCGGCGTCGGCGAGGCGGATCGTGCCGTTCTCGATCGCGATCGAGCACGTCATCTCGATCGCCCCTGCGCGCATGGTCGGGAACGGGCGCTCGGTCTTGCCCACAAAGCCGCTGGGCACGCTCTGCAGAGGCAGGTCCAGAGTCGGAGCCAGCATGTGGTCTTCGATCCGGGGGAGCGCATCGGGCATCGCCCACAATCCCGTGAGCGCGTCCTTGAGGCCCGGTTGGCCGACCAGATCGATCACGCGGAGGCGAAGCTCGCCCTGTCGCCGGTACGGCTGCAGGAACATCACACGGAACGCCGAGCCCGGGGTGTCGATGCGACCGATCTCGACGAGCAAGGCGTCGGGTGCTTGAGCAAGGCGGACGTGGGCGGCGGCAAACCGGAGCGCCGGCTGGTCTCCGGCGGCCTCGGAAACGAACATGCCCGAGCACGCGGCGATGAACCTCGCGATGTCCGGATCGCTTGAAGGCTTGACCGCGGTGATCGGCGTGTCCGACGCCGCCGCCGTGGCTGCGTTCAAAGGCGAGCGCTCCGGCTGGGCAGGGCACCAAGGCGTGAGAAGCGCCGTCATCACGGCGCCACACGCGAGGAACATTGATCGCCTCATGATCGACCCTCCAGCGAGCAACTGCTTCGGCGTGCTCGGTGCGCCCCGGAGACGCGGTGGACTCACGCCAGTTCCGGATACAGCTTGCCCACCACGCCGACCAGGTCCTTGACGTGGCTGATGGACTCGTCCATGAACTTCTGCTCGGTCGGGTCGAGCTTGAAGGTGATGATCTTCTCCACGCCCTTGCCGCCCAGCACCGCGGGCACGCCGACGAAATAGCCCTTGCCCTTCTGGCCCGGAGCCACGCCGAACTCGTTCTCGCAGTACGCGGCGGAGGCGATGACCCGCTTCTTGTCGCGGACGATCGCCTCGACCATCTCCACCGTGCCCGCGCTCGGGGCGTACCACGCGCTGGTGCCCATGAGCTTGACGATCTCGCCGCCACCGACCTTGGCCCGCTCCACGCACGCCTGGATCTTCTCGGCGGGGAGCAGGTCGGAGATCGGGATGCCGTTGACGCTGGTGCGGCTGGGCAGCGGGACCATGTCGTCACCGTGCCCGCCGAGCAGCAGGCCCTGGATGTCCTCCACGCTCACGCCCAGCTCAAACGCGAGGAACGTCTTGTACCGGGCGACGTCCAGCGCGCCGGCCTGGCCCATCACGCGATGGGCCGGGAAGCCCGTGACCTTCCACGCGACGTACACCATCGCGTCCAGCGGGTTGCTCACCACGATCACGATCGCGTTCGGGGAGTACTTCTTGACGTTCTCGGCGACGTTCTTGACGATCCCAGCGTTCACCTGCACCAGATCGTCGCGGCTCATCCCGGGCTTGCGCGGCAGCCCCGCCGTGATCACCACCACGTCCGAGTCCGCCGTGTCGGCATAGTCGAACGTGCCGGTGAGCTTGGCGTCGAAGTTCTCGATCGGCCCGCAGCAGGCCAGATCGAGCGTCTTGGCCTTGGGCATGTGGAGCTCGGGCTTGTCCTTGTTGGGGATGTCCAGCAGGACGACGTCGCCCAGCTCCTTCATGGCGATGGAGCGGGCGCACTCGCCGCCGATGTTGCCGGCGCCGATGACGGAGATCTTGGGACGCTTGAGCATGACGAGTTCCTTGCTGATGTGCGAGCCCGCGGGATCGCGGGCGGCGGTGTGCGTGCCGGACCTCGCCCCGCCGACCGAGTCCAGACCGGCCAAAGCGGAACGGGGAGGGGATGGTAAACCTCGATCCTCCGGGCGACAATGCGGCGGGGGCGATCCTCGGGGCCGCTCGGGCCGGTGCGCAGGCCCGACCAAAAAACAGCACGGGCCGCCAGGGGGCGACCCGCGATGTCCGTGAGTGTCCGAGCGCTTGCCCGGGAGTGTGTCTGCACATGGCCGAAGCGTGACCCGGTCGTTCGATCAGCGGCGGCGACGCCGGACCGCGACCAGCCCGCCGATACCCAGCAACGCCCCGGCGGCGGGCGAGGGGACAATCAACTTGTCCTTGCTGATGATGAACGTTCCCCCGGAGGCCAGGTCGAAGTTCCACTGAAACGCCCAGGTGTAGTCGCGGCGGATGCCGTCGTTGATGACCGACGCCCCGCTCAGCGTGGTCGGGAGGAGATCGTCCAGCGCGTTGATGGTGGTCGGATAGATGTTGACCTCGCTCGCCGTGGGCGGGGGCGAGACCACCGTCTCCGACACCGTCATGGCTCCGTCGCGCTGCCAGACCCGATTGAACGGGTTGATCCACACCGCGTCGTCGACGACATCGTTGTTCAGATCGAAGTCGGCGTATTGAAAGAAACGGAAGGGCAGCGTGGTCCCGCTGTTGTTCGTGACCGAAATGGTCTCAAGCACGTCCGACACGCCGCTTCCAATCGCTCCTCCGGTGAGCGAGAACCGCACGTCGATCCAGTACGTCGTCGCCGAGCCGTACCGGATGTTGAACGTGTCCGGTCGAGGATCGATGAACTCGTTGGTGTCCTGCACGGACCGCCCGAACTCCGGGAGCGAGCTGATGCGCTGCTCCGGACCGCTGTCGCCGATGCGGAACCAGAACCACTGGTTGTACAAGTGGTTCGTTCCGTCGATCTCCCAGCGGTCCATGCCGATGCGGTTGCCCGTCTCGGCGGTGTTGACCCGCAGGTACGCGTTGTTGTCCCAGAGCTCGGAAATCTGTCCATGAGCCGAGCCGGCGATCAACGCCAAGCCGACCACGCTCAGTACGAGTGAACGCATCTGGCTCTCTCCTCTTGCTCCGAATCGCGCGACGGTCGCCTGCGGGGCACTTCCGCACGACTTTCACGCCCTGAGATCAGTGTCCTGCATTCCCAGCATCAGGTCAAGAGAATTATGGGACGGGAAACCCCTCGAACATCTGTTCCTGCCACGTGTGGGCAGATCAGGGCACCCTGAGTGGGTGTTGTCAAGGTCGATGATCTTGCCGAATGCGGGATGACTCTCGAGAGTGGAGCGCGACTTCTCGATCGATCCAGTCGGCGATTCGCCCGCTGAACGCGCCCAGTTGGACAAACAGCAGCTCGTGCCCGCCGCGGAACCGCCACCGCTCCGGGCGGCCGAGTTGCCGGTAAAGGGTTTCCCCGGTATCGGCCGGGACGATGTCGTCGTCCTCAGCGTGCAGGATGAGCGCCGGCACACCCTTGAGCAGGGGGGCGGTATGGAAGGCGTCGAGCTTGGAGGCGGCGATGTAGCTGTCGGAAAGCGCGTCGAGCATCTCCCCGCGGACCGGCTGGCCCTGGGAGCGGACACCCAGGCCGAAGTTGCTGAGCTCGCTGGTGCTGGCGATGCGGACGATGTTGGCTCCGCCGCCGACGAGGACGATGGATCGGACCTGTTCGCCCAGGCGTGCGGCGACGGTGGGGGCTCCGATTGCTCCGGCGCTGAAGCCCAGCACAACGACGGGTTTGTCTCTGAGCTGCGATCGCTCCTCGCGCATGAAGGCGAGCATGGCCTCTGCCGCGAAGGCCGCTTCGCTGAGGCGTTCGTCGGCGATCTGGGCGAGTTCGCGGCCGAAGCGGCGGACGTCATCGATCGACTGGGCGTCGCGTTTCTCGCCGACTCCAGCCAGCCCGAAGCCGAGACTTGTCTCGACCACCACCCAGCCGCGTGAGCGGAGCTCATCGACGACCGGGCGCATGTACCCGCTTCCCGACAGTGGTCGCATGGCGATTACCACCCCGCGATCGGCGCGGACGTTCGGCAGATCCGGTCTCCAGCGGTACACGATGCCGTCCATCGGCGTGCCGTCGAGCTCGTGCATGCTGGGGGGCGGCGGGCCCTTGGAACGATCGGCGAAGATCACCGGGGTGGCAGAGGAGTAGAAGACGAACGTGCGCGGGTCGAACCACTCGCGGATCTTGTCCAGCCGTCGCACCTCGCACAGCACCCCGAGCCCGGCGAGCTGCCTGCAGAGCACCTCGACCCTGCCCGACCAGATGTACGGGCGGACATCGCCCTGCAGGTCATCCAGACCCGCGAGGTACATGTGCCGGCGACCCGGGTGCATCGAGACTCGTTCGTTGGCGGCGGACTGGTCGCGCGGGGGCCACTGGATGTCGGCCATGGCCCGGTCCGAGGTCGCGCCAAGCGCCAGCCGTCCCGGGTCCGCCGGTTCACGAATGGCGCAGCCCGGCATGAGCGACAACGCCGCACAGAGCACGCCCAATCCAAGGTTGATTCCTGCTCGCCGAACCATCGCTCTTCAATCGTCCGAAGGGCCCTGAAAGACCACTGGAATCGGCTCGATCTCGGCGCCTTTTCTCGGCGGCAGGGTCACGGCGACGGGTCTGCCGTCCTGCATCGCCGGCACCAGCAGGGGCTGGCCCGCGGGCAGGGCGTCGAAGCCGACGACCAGGTCGCGGACCGGCCCGCCTCTGGCAAAGTCGAACTGCCGGTACACCTGCCGAAACCCCGCAACGGGCTCGGGTCGCCCCACCTCGATGAGAAACTCCTTCACGGCCCGGATGACGTGGTCATCCGGGCGCGCCCCGTCGGGCTCGCGGGCAAAGGCGGCAGGAGACTCCCGAAACAGCGGCACCCCGGGCGTCGGGACAAACAGATCGCCGGCGAAGCCGAGCTGCACCAGGCGTTCGATCAACTCCCCGGGATGGTCGGCGATGAGCACATCGGCGGTGGTCCGCCACTCGACTCCCGACGATCGGGCCGCGCGCAGCGCGACGCCCGCGTCGTGCATCATCGTGACCAGCTCGGCGGGCAGCGGCTCGGCCTTCCACAGGCCGTGCAGCGTGCCGGTGGCCCCGCGGATGAGCAACTCGGCCTTGTCCAACGCAAGCGCCCGCTCGCCCGGGAGCGAGAGCTTGCCCAGGTCGGCCAGAGCGAACGTCACGGCCTGAAGGTTGATGATCGGGGCCACCGCCGAACGCCACCGATCCCCCTCGGCGTTCTTCGGAAACGCCAGCGACGCCTTGGCCACGCCCGTCCAGTGGGCCAGGAGCATCGGCCAGGTCAGATCCTTCGGCGTGTCGGCGTTGTGGTCGTTCACGCAGGCATGATAGTGTCGCGATGGGCGTGCCCCTTGGGTCAGGCCGCCGCCGACCGTGATCCGTTCAGCACGCGCCGGGTGTGATCCAGCCACGTTGACCCGATCAGCCCGCGCGGATCACGCGTGTCCTTCTCGGCGAGCATCGCCGGCAAGCGCGGATGGGCGGCCAGAAGCTGCTCCCGCGTCGCCCAGCGGTGATACGTCAGGTAGAACGTCCCGCCCTCGGCGATGGCGGCGTCGATCAGGTCGCGGGCCGCGGCCCGGC
>DHLW01000176.1:805-22637 GCA_002405485.1 Phycisphaerales bacterium UBA4658 | reverse complement strand
GCGTTTGCCAGAAACGCAAGCAGCCGCTCCGGGGGCACTGAGAGCTCGGTGATCATCAGCGATTCATCGGGTGCACTGGTCGTGCGTCGGCGGGCCAGCCACTCGGCGTATGAGGGGATGTAGGTGGAGAGCTGCATCGTGTCGGACCAGTAGACCTGTCCATGAGTGCGCAGGTAGTGCTGGGCGTAGGTGTCAAACGCCCGGGCCTTGTCCGTGTGCGCGAGTTCCAGGAGCCCAAGCCATCGCTCGCGATCCAGTCCGACCTGTTCGCCCGTGACGGCCGTGCTCGCATCGACTTCCTGGTAGCACGCCATCACGCCGCGTCGGAGAAACGAGTCATCCACCGGATCGATGGCGTACTGAAAGTCCCCGTACAAGCACCCCTGCTGGGCCCGGCGATACACCGCCGCGAGCGCGTCGTCGATGTCGATCACGTCCACGAGGCGGCGCAGTCGTCGTCGGCGCATGAGGCGCAGCGTCACGCGGGTCATGATGCCAAAGAGCCCGTAGCCGCCGATCGCCAGGCGGAACAGGTCCGCGTGCTGAGTCCGCGAGCAATCGAGGATCTGGAGCCCGGGCGTGACGATCCGGAAGCTTTCGACGTCGGCGATGATCGGCGGCATGTTCAGCCCGCGCCCGTGGATGTTCGCCGCCAGCGCGCCGCCGAGCGTCAGATCGTCCGCCCCGGTCTGTTTCTGCGCAATCGCCCACCGCTCCGACGTCACATCATCCATGGCTCTCGTGGCGGCAACCACCTCCGGCCAGCAGGCCCCGGCGCCGATGGTCAACCGCCCACGCTCGACGTCCAGCACGCTCGGCCCGGTGAGCCCGGTCGTGTCCACCGCCATCGCGTCCGAGGCGAACTGCTGCCCGCCCATGGCGTGCCGGCGGCCCATGACGCACACCCGCTTGCCGCGCTCCTGGGCCCGGGCCAGCGCGTCGACAAGCTCCCGCTCGCAGCGTGGCGTCTCCACGCGGTCCACGCGCGTGGGGTTGAGCCGAGAGTGGATGTCGTTCAGGATGCAGGGCATGTGTTAGTGAACACTAGCATACAGATGCGATCGGGTCAAGCGGTCGGGATCGCTACCGTCGGACCATGGCCGGCGTGATCGATGACGGGCTGTGTCTGCGTGTCTGGGACTGGTCGGAGACCAGCCAGACCGCGCTCGTGTTCACGCGTGGCGCGGGCGTGGTTCGAGGGCTGGCCAAGGGCGCCAAGCGGCCCAAGCACCCGTACTCCGGCGGTCTTGAGATGCTCACGCTGGGGCGGGTGGGGGTGATCGTGCGGGCCGGGGCGGAGCTGGCGCTCATTACTTCGTGGGATCTGTCGGAGACCTTCCCCGCGCTCCGGCGTTCGCTGGCGGTGCATCATGCCGGGCTGTACGTCGCGGACACGCTGCAGCACGCCATCCGGGATCACGATCCGCACGCCGTGCTGTTTGACCAGGCCGTGGAGTGTCTGCGGATGCTGGCCAGGTCCGACGGGCAGGAGGCGGTGGAGCAGATCGAGGCCCGGATCGCACCGGCGATGCTGAAGTTTCAGTGGTCGGTGCTTGTGGAGACGGGGTACAAGCCCGAGCTCGACGCCGACGTGCAGACCGGCGAGCCGATCGACGTAAAGAGCGAAGGGGCGTTGAGTTTCGCCCCGGCGCTGGGCGGGTTCTGCGGTTCGGCGACCGGCGACCTGAGTTGCTGGCGCGTCCGCGGAGGCACCCTGGAGCTGCTGCGGGACTTTGCGAGCGGGGGGCTTGAAGCCCTGGCGGCTCGCGAGCAGACCGACCCCCAGTCCATGGACCGGGTGAATCGGCTGCTCGCGTCATATGTGCGGTATGTGCTGGGGGTCGAGCCGGCGACCATGACCCTGGTTTTCGGGTC
Organism: Phycisphaerales bacterium UBA4658; assembly: GCA_002405485.1. Classification (GTDB taxonomy): domain Bacteria; phylum Planctomycetota; class Phycisphaerae; order Phycisphaerales; family UBA1924; genus UBA4658. The sequence continues at coordinate 20,762 of DHLW01000176.1, read as the reverse complement.
CAGACTTGCGCGATAACCGCCCGGGAAATCCGGGTGAAGCGGGGCAACCCCTGACGAAAGCGCCTGTGGGGGTGAAGTGGATGAGCGGCCCGTCCGATCTCAGACAAAGTCGAATGGTCCCGGTCAAGCCCGCGAGCACGTCACACCCATGAACCCGGAGATGCTGGAACGAGTGATGCGTTGCCGCGACTTGCCGTCGCTGCCGGCGGTGGCGATGCGCGTCATCGAGCTGACGTCGGCGGACAACGTGTCGATGAAGGCGCTGGCGGAGACGATCCAGAACGATCAGGCCCTGGCCGCGAAGGTCCTGCGGACCGTGAACTCGAGCATGTACGCCCTGCGGACCAAGTGCTCGAGCATCAATCAGGCGATCGTGATGCTGGGGCTGTCGGCGGTGAAGACGCTGGCGCTCGGGTTCACGCTCGTGAGCGCGATCAAGGACAGCCGAACCGAGGGGTTCGACCTGGAAGATCACTGGCGGCGGTCGCTGTACACGGGCGTCGCCGCCCGCATCATCGCCAACAAGGCGCGTCTGAGCAATCCCGAGGAGTGCTTCCTTGGCGGACTGCTGCAGGACGTGGGGATGATCGCGATGTACCAGTCGCTGGGCTCGGCGTATCTGCGGGTCATCATGAACGCCGAGGGCGACCACCGCAAGGTGAGCAAGTTCGAGCTCGAGCAGCTCGAGCTGCACCACGCGGACGTGGGGGCGATGCTGGCCACACGATGGAAGCTCCCCGAGTCCTTGATCATGCCGATCAAGTACCACGAGCGTCCGACCGCGGCGCCCGTGGAGTTCACGAGCGTGGTCCGGGCGGTGGGGCTCGGGAACATCGCCTCCGATGTGCTGACGAGCCCCGAGCCGGTCGAGGTGCTGCGGAAGTTCTATCAGCGGGCCGAGCAGTGGTTCGCGCTCACCACGCTGCAGGCCGATGACGTCCTCAAGTCGATCACCTGCGCCACCCGCGAGCTGGGCTCGCTGCTGAGCGTTCCGACCGGCCAGCTCGCAAACGCCGACGCGGTGCTCGAGCTCGCCAGAGCGCAGCTCGCCGCGCTGGAGATCCCGACACAGGAGCACGGCACGCAGGCCAATCCCGGGCGGGATCCGCTTGCCGTCGACGAGCTCACCGGCGTCGCCAGCCGCTTCCAGTTCGATCGCACCATGGTCGCCGCCTTCGAGCAGGCCCGGGGCGGGGTGGGTCCGCTGTCGGTGGCGATGTTCGAGGTCGACGGCCTGCAGGAGATCAACGACACGTACGGGAGCGACGCCGGCGACATCGTGCTCATCAACGTCGCCGGTCGACTCGAACGCATCATCCAGCCGCTGGGCGGCATGGTCGCCCGCTTCGAGGGCTCCCGGTTTGCGTTCCTGCTTCCGCGGCTGGATCGGGCGAGCGCGGTGAGGGCCGCCGAGCAGGCCCGCGCATCGGTCGCCGATGCTCCGATCAAGCTCATTGCCGCAAAGAGCGGAGCTCCATCCGAGGTGAGCGTCACCGCGAGCGTCGGCGTTGCCGCCGTCGACACGCAGATGATCAAGCGGTTCGATGAGCCGACGGCGCTCCTGGCCATCATCGATCAGGCGGTCAAGGCGGCACAGAAGGCCGGCAAGAACACCATCCGGGTGTACGCTCCCGCGATCGCCGCCTGAGGCCGTCCCGGGCCCGCCTGCGATCTCAGCCGGGCAGCAGCCAGCCGACGGTTCGTGGAGAAAACGGGTACGCCCGCAGAACCTCTCGCACGTCCTGCACGCTGACGGCGTTGATCGCCCGGAGCTCATCCTCCAGCGTGGTGTACGCGCCCAGGTACGTCCACTGGCGCCCCAGCCGCTGCATGCGTCCGCTGGGCCGCTCCCCCGCGAGCGTCACGCCGGTGGCCGCCTTGCAGCGGATCTTCTCCAGGTCGTCATCGGTGAGCGTCGACGCCAGCGCGCCGATCTGCTTCTCGAGGATCGACCAGATCTCCTCGCGCCGTCCCGGCTCGCAGGCACAGAACACAAGCATGTCCCCGCAGCCGTCCTTGGGCTCGTACCCGACCTCGGCCTGCTCGGCGAGCCCGGTCTCGATGAGGGCCCAGTGCAGTCGGCTGTTGTCCGGGCCGCCCAGGACCTGGGCCGCCAGACTGGCCGCGTATCGGCGGGGATCGCCTGAACCCGGCGCGGGGCTGAGCGTGATGAGATACGCGCGGTTCACCTTCTCGTCGCGGAGTTCCAGGAACCGGTCCTGCAGGGCGGGTCCGCCCGGTGTTCGCGACGCCCCGGTGCGCTGCCACGATCCGCACAACGCGGAGATCTCCTCGACGGCGCGATCGAAGTCGACCCGCCCGGCGAGAGCCACCACCGTGTTGTCCGCCGAGTAGCGCCGCTGGAAGTAGTCGCGCATCTGCTCGATCGAGAGATCGGTGATCGTCTGCTTGGTCCCGAGCACCCGGTGCGCCAGCGGATGCGACGCGTTGGCTCCCGACGGCCCGGCGAAATGCTCCTCCACCACCCGCTCATAGAGGACCCAGAACGGGTTGTCCTCGTACATCGCGATCTCTTCAAGGATGACGTTCTTCTCGGTGTCGAAGTCCTCCTTCCGCAGCGCGGGCCGGAGCATGTCGGCCAGGATCTCGTTGGCGCCGCCATCGCCGAAGGCATGCTCGGCGAGCACGGTCGCGTGAAAGCACGTCATCTCGCTCGACGTGTACGCGTTGTTCTTGGCCCCGATGCGGTCGAAGTCGCGGTTGATCTGCTCCGCCGAACGCTTCGGCGTGCCCTTGAACATCATGTGCTCGAGGAAGTGGCTCACGCCCATGACCCGGGCGTCCTCGTCCCGTGCGCCGGTCTTCACGAAGTACCCGATCGCCGCCGAGTGCGCCGACGGATCGCACTCGGCGATGATGGTCAGGCCGTTGCCCAGCACGTGCTTCTTGAAATCGACGTCCATGATGCCGCATCCTACGTCCGAGAATGACCGCACACGCGTCGCCGCGGGCTTCAGCCGGCCGGGTTCAGGCGGGATTCCGCCCGCACAGGCCGCACGCGCCGCGCCCCGGCGCGCTCCACGCCCGGTCGGCGTGGTGCCGGCCGTCGGACGTGTCACACTTGGTCTGCCGGGTCCCGGGCACGGACTCACGCCGGTCTGGACTCAGGACCCCGGTCGACGACTGGACAAACCAAGAACGGAGACGACCATGACCATCGGCCATCGCACTCGCGGCCACGTTCACTCGCTCGGTGTGTTCGAAGCGCTCGAGTCCCGCTCGCTGCTGAGCGGCGATCCGCTTGCCGCAACGCCCGCCGCCGACCCCGCGCCCGCCGTGCAGATCGCCGATGCCGACTTCCTGAACGCCCAGTCGGATCCCATCGCCCAGCCCGATCACGCGGGGCACGGCTCCGACGCCGACATGTACGATTTCGGCGGGGTCTGGGGGAGCGGCTCGGGGTCGCACGCCGACAACGCCGTGGGCGAGGTGTTCAGCGATCTGGAGGTCATGGACGGACGCAGCTCGTGGACACGCACCCCCGCCGACGTGCTCGCCACGCCCGGCGGCACGCACGAGCAGTCGCTCGCACTCCGCGATCCCTCCGAGGATCACGACCTCCCCGCCGACTTCTCCGGCGATGCCGGTGCGACCGACGCCGAACTCGCCCAGGATCTGGGCACGATCCTCGTCTCGCCCACGTTCACGCCAGCGACGGCGTCCTCGTCGTTCGTCTGGATCGGCGACACCGCTGGCGACGTGGCGGGCATCGACTCGACCACCATCGACTTCGGCGAGGTCGCGATCGAGGCGAGCTTCGTCTGATCGATCTCAGCCGAGGCGGCTGACGATCTCTCTCGCCGCCGCCTCCGGGTCCGCCGCGCCGCACACGGAGCTCGACACGGCCACGCCCCGGCATCCCGCCTCTGCAAGCGTTGCGACGTTGGCCGCCGAGATTCCGCTGATCGCCAGGTGCGGGATGCGGGCCGTGCGATCATCGGCGAGATACGCCCGCAGATACTCCGGCCCGCTGAGCGCGGGCTTGGCCTTGGTCGTGCTGGGGAACATCGGCCCGCAGCCGCAATAGTCCGCGCCATCCGCCGCGGCTTGCAGCGCCTGGGTCATGTTCGCCGTCGACACCCCGACGATCAGCCCGCGTCCGGCGAGTCGACGGACATCCGCGACGCCTAGATCCTCCTGGCCAAGATGCACCCCGTCGGCCCCGCTGAGCAGCGCGATGTCGGGGCGATCGTTCACGATGCACACACCCCCGTGCACGCGGCACACATCCACCAGCGTCCGCGCCCGCCGCAGCAACTCCGCGTCCGAGAGATCCTTCTCGCGGAGTTGCAGGCACTCGGCTCCGCCTCGCAGGGCCCGTGCCGCTACGTCCGTCCAGGGCCTGCCGGCACACTGGCTCTCGGTGATGAGGACGCACAACCGCCACTGGCGGACCCGCCCGTCGGTTGTGCCCATGGTCAGAAGCAGCCGACGTTCCAGTTCGTACACGCGGTATCGAAGAGCTTTGGCCAGTGCCGCCGGGTCGGTCGGCTCCGATCGGGCGGACGCCGCGTTCACGGCCAGCGTCTTGGCGACCTCCTCGATGACGCGCAGCGCTTCCCCCGCGCGTTTGCCCGCGGCGATCGCCACATCCAGCAGCCCCACACGCTGCGTCTCCGCGTCGGTCGTCACGCCGGTCCCGACGTCTCCCGGAGTATCACGCCAGGCAGCCAGTTCGACGGCGCTCAGCCCAGCGGTCTCCGCGATGCGGCGCAGATCGTGCCGAGCCGCCTTCAGATCCCCCGAGAGCGACCCGCTGGAGAGCACGAACCGTGCCAGATCCTCCATCACCCGCAGGGCCTCCCGGGCGCGATTGAGGTTGGCGTCAAGGATGCGTCTGGCGTCTGGCATGGGTGTCTGGCGGGCCGACCGTTGGCGTGATTGTTGGCTCCCGGCGGGCGGCCATCATCGGCCCCCGCCCGTCAGGCGATTCTCCACTCCGGATTCCCAAACCCGTTACCATGCGCCCATGTCCGGCATCACCACACCCATGAACGGCCAACATCTCGCCGAGCCCTGCGTCGTCGTCATCTTCGGCGCTTCCGGCGATCTCACCCACCGCAAGCTCATCCCCTCGCTCTACGACCTCTTCCGCGAGCGCGTCCTGCCCGAGGGCTCGTGCGTCGTGGGTGTCTCGCGCACGCCCATGTCCGACGAGGACTTCCGCGCCAAGCTCATGCCCAGCGTGCAGAAGTTCAGCGCACGCTTCGACCCGGAGACCTGGCAACGCTTCGCGCAGTTCGTGCACTACCAGCCCGGCGATGCCGCACAGATGGTCCCCGGCGACCCGATCACGTCCCGCATCAACGCCCTTGCCAAGCAGCGCGGCATCCTCAAGCCCAGCGGCTCGCCCAACATCCTCTTCTACCTCTCCGTCTCGCCCAATCTGTACGAGCCGATCATCGCCGCCATCGGCGGGGCGGGCCTGGTCGCCGAGGGCAAGCGGTGGTGCTCCATCAACCCGCAGGACTCCTCCTGGCAGCGCATCATCGTCGAGAAGCCCTTCGGGTGGGATCTGCCATCGGCCGCGTCCCTGAACCGCGCCCTGGGGCGGGTCTTTGAGGAGGAGGCGATCTACCGGATCGATCACTATCTGGGCAAGGAGCTGGTGCAGAACATCGCCGTGCTCCGTTTCGCCAACGCGATCTTCGAGCCGCTCTGGAACCGCACGCACGTCGATCACGTGCAGGTCACCGCTGCCGAGACCGTCGGCGTCGGCTCCCGGGCCGCGAACTACTACGACTCCGGCGCCGGCGGCGCGCTCCGCGACATGGTCCAGTCGCACCTGCTGCAGGTCCTGGCCCTGGTCGCGATGGAGTGCCCGAGCCGCTTCGAGGCCGACGCCATCATGCGGGAGAAGATCAAGCTCTTCAACTCCGCCATCGTCGCGACCACCGCCGAGGCCGCCCAGCTCGGGGTCTTCGGCCGCTACGACGCCGATCCCAAGACCAAGGAGCCCGCGTACGTCACCGAGCAGGGCGTCGACCCCGCCCGCAACACCGAGACCTACGCCGCCATCCAGCTCCAGTTCGACAACTGGCGATGGAACGGCGTCCCGTTCTACCTCCGCTCCGGCAAGAAGATGGCCTCCAAGCTCACCGAAGTCGTCGTCACCTTCAAGAGGCCGCCCACACACGTCTTCCGTGGGCTCGATCTCGACCCCGGCTCCAGACCCAACAACCGCATCGTCATCAACATCGCCCCAAGCGAGGGCATCTCCCTCCGCGTGGATGGCAAAGTCCCCGGCGGCGCGCTCGGCGGGTCCGGCGGCTTCAAGATCGCCTCCGCCAAGCTCGACATGGACTATCAGAAGACCTTCGGCGGCGAGGCCGTCGAGGCCTACGCCCCCCTCATCTTCGACGCCATCCGTGGCGATCGCACCCTCTACAAGCACCGCGACGAGGTCGAGTCCAGTTGGAAGATCTGCCAGCCCTTCCTCGACTCCGCCGCCCTCCGCTCGGGCATCGAGACCTATCCCGCCGCCTCCTGGGGGCCCCCAGGCGCCGACGCCCTGCTCGCCAGGACCGGCAGGCGCTGGCATAACCCCGCGCCCAACGACGTCCGGTAGGTCTCTGGGCCTCGCGGCAGCACCCGCCATTCAGCCCCAGGCCCCCCGAAATGGCCCAGCTCCGGGCCCAGCTCCGGGCCCAGCTTCCGGCTCGCTCTGGCCCTGTTGGGGGATCTGCGGCGTCGAGTTGCGGGGGCATTTTGCCGCTTTGCCCAGCTCCTCGGACCTGTTCGACTTGCCGTTCGTATGGGTTTGAGGCACACTTGCCGATTGCCGTTCGTGGTTTGATCGAGTCGATACGTCCGGCGTGCTCCTTTCCCGTCCAGTTGCCCGTCGTCGCGGAGTGCTCAGATGCGCATGTTCAACGGTCGTTGTGCGGGTCGTGGTCTGTCCGTTGCCGCGCTGCTCGTGGGCGCTGCGCTCGGGTCCGCGGTCGCCTCCCCCGACGCTCGTGCCGCTGACGCCGCAAAGAGTGTCTCCGCGCGCGTCGAGTCCTTCGCCACGCAGCGCATCGTCTACAACCCCACCACACGCACCACCTCGAGCACGATTCGTCCCGTCGGCCCGCGCGGCCCGGGCGGATGCCCATCCGTGGTCCAGTCCGTGGCCAACTGCTTCGACTCCATCAACGTGGGATCCGAGGTCACCCTGCAGCTCGGCATGGTCGAGGGCGAGGGATTCGGATCCACCTACGCCATCGCCGACCCAAACCCCGGCACCCCGCAGAACGAGGCCTTCCCCATCGAGGTGCAGGTCGTCGAGTTCTTCGCCGCCACCCCGGCCACCGGCATCGGGGCCAACGTCGACATGGGCTACACCATCGAGGTTTGGGACGGCGAACCGGGTCAGTCCGGTTCGTCGCTCGTGTTCACCGTCACCAGCGCGGATCCGAATGTCGATCCCGGCCTTCCCCCCGACATCTCTCTGCCGCGCGTCACCGGCGTTCAGCCCTGCGATGACCTCACCCTCCTCCTGGGGGGCGCGCCCAACGCCTCCGCCGTCAAGGTCCAGTTCTCCGTCGATGCGACCGCCGACCCCGTCGACCGCATGATCGTGAACGGCACCAGCGGCACGGGGCTGGTGAGCATCGTGGTCAAGATCGATCGGCACAACCAGCCCGGCGCGACCGCCTGCTCCACCGTCAGCTTCTGCAACAACGCCTTCCTCTGCACCGAGGGCTCCACCGTCTCGCCCTGCTCCACCGGCACCTCCAACCCCGCCACGCCCACCTTCCTGTCGCGCAACTGGCTCTCGGCCATCGCCTGCGCCGGCGGGTGCCCCTCCGGCTTCACCCGCTTCAGCAATCTCTCCACCGGCTTTGGCGGTTGCCGACCCAGCCGAGATGTCCTCCAGCAGATCACCACCGTCGCCAGCGTCTGCGCGGGCGTCTTCCAGGGCGCCTGCTGCGTCGCCTCCACCGGCGGGTGCACGCTCCAGACCACCAGCAACTGCACCGCCGCCGGCGGCACGTACCAGGGCGACAACACCGTCTGCTCTCCGAATCCCTGCCCGCAGCCCACCGGAGCCTGCTGCAACACCACCACGGGGGCCTGCACCATCACCACCAGCGCGTCCTGTGCCGGCGGCTCCTTCCAGGGAAACGGGTCGTCGTGCACCCCAAGCCCCTGCCCCGAGCCCTCGGGGGCCTGCTGCACCGGCACAGGCGGATGCGCCACCCTTGAGCAGTCCACGTGCATCCAGCTTGCGGGATCCTTCATCCCCGGCGTCGCCTGCACCGTCAATAACACCTGCCCGCTCGGGGCCTGCTGCCTCCCCAGCGGGGCCTGCGTTGCCAACCTCAGCTCTCCCGCCTGCGTCGCCCAGGGCGGCACCTTCCAGGGCGTCAGTTCGTCCTGCGGCAGCGTCTCCTGCCCCCAGCCCGTCGGAGCCTGCTGCACCACCACCGGCTCCTGCACGAGCGTGACCCAGGCCGTCTGCCAGCTCTTCGGCGGCACCTGGCAGGGGGCCTTCAGCGCCTGCTCCGGTGCGTGCGCCCCCACGGCTGGTGTCTGCTGCCGAGGAGCCACCTGCGCTCAGAGCGTCCCCCAGGCAAGTTGCAGCCCCTTGAGTGGCGTCGGAGTGGTCTTCTCCACCGCCACTTCCTGCGGCACCAGTTCCACCACGCCCTGCTGCTTCGCCGACTTTGACAAACTGGGCGGCATCGACGTCGGCGACGTCTTTGCCTATCTCAACGCCTGGTTCGCAAACAGCCCCTACGCCAAGTTTGCAGGCGACGGAGTGGCCTCGCCGCAGGTTGGAGATATCTTCTCCTTCCTGAACGCGTGGTTCGCGGGCGGTTGCTGATCCGGTCTGTCCTGATGTGCGTGAGGACTCGTGGACCTCATGCGCCAAGGTCCGCCGACCAGCAGACGCACCGCATGGTCGCCAAGATGCGGTCTCTGCTTCGATTCGTCCTGGTTCTCGGACCGCTGGTCCTGATGGCGGCCCGCTGTCCCGCGCAGTCCGGGGCCTGCTGCGGCCCGGCCGGCATCTGCACCCTGAGTTCCCAGGCCGCCTGCATCGGCGCGTTCCTCGGCAAGGGCACCACGTGCACTCCGAACGCGTGCGATCCCGTCACCGGCGCATGCTGCAATCCCAGCGGGGCATGCACCATCTCCACCCTGGCGCTCTGCAAGGCCGCCGACGGCGTCTATTTCGGGGACGGTTCTCTGTGCTCGGACGTGGCCTGCGTACAGCCCACCGGCGCGTGCTGCAACGCCGGCAGCCATCAGTGCCTGAACCTCGACCAGGGCGACTGTCTCTCTCTTGGTGGCACGTTCTACAAGGCCGTGGCCTGCACCGCCGTCGGCTCCTGCCCGCTTGGGGCCTGCTGCCTGCCCGAGGGTGTCTGCACCGCCGGCATCACCGAGCCGGGGTGCATCGCCTGGCGCGGCACGTTCCGAGGCGTCGGAACCACCTGCGTTGGCGTTTCCTGCCCCATGCCTCTCGGCGCCTGCTGTTCGGTGACCGGCGCGTGCTCGCTGTTGCCCGCGAACATCTGCACGCTCTTTGGTCAGTGGCGCGGTCCGGGCACGCTCTGCCCCGCCGCCTGTCTCCCGCCCGGGGTCTGCTGCCGAGGGAGCACCTGCGCCACGGGCGTGGCCGCGACCGACTGCGTCCCCCAGGGGGCGGCCGGGGCCGTGTTCATCTCCGGCACGCAGGCCTGCAACATCTCCGGGTCGCGGTCTTCGCCGTGCTGCCTCGCCGACTTCAACAAGCTTGACGGGATCGACATCCAGGACATCTTCGACTTCCTGAACGCCTGGTTTGCCCAGAACTCGCTGGCCAACTTTGGCGGCCAGCCCGGCGCAGCCCTGACCATCCAGAACATCTTCGACTTCCTGAACGCCTGGTTCGTCGGCGGATGCTGATCGCCGCCGACGCGCCGCTCGGCCCCGCCTGCGCTAGCGCCGCCCCGCCTGCACCGCCTGCCCGATCTGGCGGACGAGCACGGAGAGGGTCCTGGCCTCGGGCGCGCCGGGCGCGTCCACGGGTTCGTCGATCTCGAGCTGCTTGGCAAAGCGCTGGAACGCCGTGATCACCGTCGAGTGATTGGGCCGACCGATCGCGCGGGCGATCTCGGGATACGACAGCGTCGTCATCTGCCGGGAGAGATGGGTGATGATCGCCCGCGCCAGCACCACCCGGGGGTGGCGCGTCTTGCCCGAGAGCTCGTTGGTCTCGATGCCCATGGCCGCCGACGTGTGCGCGATGATCGCCTCGATCCGCACGGGGCGGCTTGGCCTCTGCGTCGCGGCGGGGTCGGTGACGGTCGATCCCCCCGGTCCGCCCAGGGCTCGCTCCACGACCAGTGCGCCGACGCTTGCCGAGTCGCCCTCCCCGCCGACGCGATACTCCGGCACCAGCCGATGCAGCGCGTCGATCCGCGTGATCAGCCCCTCGATGTCCCGGACCGAGGTCGGATCCTGCCCGGGGAGCTGCCCGGTGCGCTCCACCAGCAGTCTGATCCCCGGCTCGTCCACGCTCAGCCCGCGGAGCTTCGCGAACATCCGCACGCACTTCTCGCGAAGCTCCGGATCCGGCGCACCGATCTCGGCGACCATCCCGGACATGAACCGCGACACCAGCGCCGCCGAGAACTGCTTGATCTGCCTCGGGTGCTCGTCACTGGCCAGCACGATGCGGGCTCCGGCCCGCTGCAACTCGTCGAGCGTGTGCAGCAACTCGCCCTGCGTGCTCTGCTTGTTGGTCAGGAAGTGCACGTCGTCGATGCACAGCAGGTCCACGCGCCGGCAGGCCCTGCGGAACTTCTCCACGTCCCCGGCGCGCACCGCCGAGACGTACTCGTTCACGAACGCTTCCCCACCCGTCACCCGCACCGACGAGCCGGGGTGCCGCTCCTTGAACCGCTGCGCGATCCCGCACAGCAAGTGCGACTTCCCCACCCCGCACGGGCCGTGGATGAACAGCGGGCTGTAGCCGGCGCTCTCCGGCCCGGCGTCGGCCATCGCCAGCGCGGCGTTGTACGCCAGCCGGTTGCTCTCGCCGACGATGAACGTCTCCAGTCGATACCGCTCGCCCGCCGTGCTCGATGGCGTTGCCTTGGATCGGGCCCCGGCAACCGCGCCGGGCTTCAAGTCCACCGCCGATCCCGGCAGAATCCGCTGCTCGACCGCCGCCTCGGCTCGCGGTCCGAACAGGTCCGGCGCGACCACAAACCGCACCGCGCGACGCCCGATCTCTTCGGCTGCCAGCTCCCCGATCAGCCCCCCGAAACGCCGCTCCAACAGCCCGCACAGCACCTTGTTGGGCGCGGCGACCTCGAGTGTCCCGTCATCGACCCGCAGGATCGCCTTGTTCTCAAATGAAGCCGAGTAGCGCTCCTGACCGATCGCGGCCCGCAAACGTGCCGCGATCCGCGAGGCCGACTCTCCGGCGAGCCCGGCGGACTTGCCCGCTCGGTGCATGGGCTGGGCCAGCACCCGCCGACCGACGCCGTCGGCGAGCCCCGCTCTCGAGAGAGCATCCTCGCCCGGCTTGGCGCCGGACATGGGCTGATTCAAGGGACTCAGACTCTCGGTGAGAGCCGACGTGCCCCGGTCATCCGCTTGATCGTGTCCAAGGCGATTGTGGGCATAGGACAACTCCGAAGCGTGACGTGTCTCCACAGGTCACACCTTTCGCTCGCGAAGATCGATTTGTCTATCCCCAAGCCGGTGGGGCTGGTTGGGACGAATCGAAGGGTGAAGGACGCTGCCATCGTCCGTGGTCCCACACCAATCGGTGACCACGAACGATTGCCCGAATCCGTTCAACTCGGTTGTGTCCTGCGATCTCCCGCGAACATGTGGCGAATCGCTGCGATTCGGCCTCAATCATCCGCTGGACAACCCACAACACAGACCGTCGGTCGCTCCCTGACCTGGATCAGAAATGTATCGCAATCTGACGCTCTGCTCAACACAGTCTTTGCGCTCAACGCGTTTGAGAGCACTCGCATGTGCGGCAAAAACAGGCAGTTGAGCGTGCCAAAAAAAACTTTCCCACCACGACCAACCCGATGCGCATGGCTTGTGGAGAACTTGGGCGGGCTCTCGCTCCCTGCGGCATTCATCCGCCCGCCTTGTGGAAACGCCGAGGGTTCACGAGGTTCCAAGACGTCGAACCATCGGCACGCGAGTCGCGAAGCGCTCGAACCCGGCCTTGCGATACAGTCGCATCGCCGCGGCGTTGCGCGTGTCGACCGCACAGGTCAGCCCGCCGCTCCCGCTCACGCTTGGATGCCCCGGTTCAGGTGGGAGTGCACCGACGGCGGGTTCAACGGCCATTGCGTGCACGCGTCGGACGCCGAAGTCCAGAAGCGCTGACCCCAGACCCTGTCCGCGGATCTCTGGACCGAGCCCGAGGTAGACGAGTTCGACGGACTGATGCTCTGGACAGACGGCAAACAGCATGCATCCCACCGGACGATCATGGAGCGTGACCAGCCACCACAGCGCCGGGTCGTGGATTCCCACTGCCCGATGGGATTCCAGAACGTCCCCGATCTGGCGCAGTCCGCACAACTCGGGGCAGTCGCGAGTCTCGATGTAGGACTGTTCCAGTGCGGTGGAGAGCCAAGAGTCGATCTCCGCGGGTGTGTGCCCCTGGTTGGAGAGCTCGCTGAGCGAGCGCACACGCACGCCGCTGGGCCATGTCGGCGTGGCGGGTGCGTCAGACATGGCCCCGGGACCGGTTCTGGGGAGTCGTCGGCGCAGATACGCCAGATCGCCGAGCTTCATGAATCCCGCATCGATAAACGCCTTCGCGGCCTCGGACTCCTTGGGTTCCAGGAGCGATTGGGCAAGCCGAGCGCCGGGTGCCGAACCGACGCCGCCAGCGACGCCCTCGCAGGCGTGGAGGATCACGGCGACGCGTTCGGCATGGTCGAGGGCGGCGGGCTTGGCGCCGAGCAGAGAGGTGCGAAGACCGCGCCGGGCTGGGCCGGAGACAAACAGCATCGCCGTGCGTCCGGTGCCCAGCACGGCCAGGCAGACGTTTCGGATGATCGGGGAACGCCCGCGGGCGGGTGTGTCCAGGACGCACCACATGCGGTCGAGGTCGATGCCGAGTTCGGGGGCCGACTCCAGGAACCGCTGAGCCGCGGCGAGCGGATCGGGGGTCTGCTCGCCCAATAGACGAGCGGCGGCGGCAAGCCGCAGATCCGCGGGCACAGGGACCACGCTGACGCCCGCCCCGGGTCGAGGATCAGGTGAGCCGAGGCCGGGCATTCCGAAGACTGTGGCCATGGGCGCAAAGGCAGGAGACGCGAGGGGTGAGCGGGAGGGGACCGGGGACGGGATGGGGGGAAGGTGACGGGAGGGGGCGATGGGCTTTCCAGCGTGGGTTGTCGGCTGTACACTCCGGACCCGGTTCGCTGGTCCAACGATTGAGGAGCCCCATGACTGATTCTACGTCGACTGCTGGTCGCACCACGTGCTTTGCACCGGCACCTGCCCTTCGGTGGGTGGCGGCAGGGCTGACCGCGCTTGGCGCGGCGGGTTCGCTGGGGATGGCTCCCGAGCCGGATCCGGTGCCGCAGCGCTGGGAGTTGCAGGTGGATGTCGGTGAGCTTCGGCTGTCGACGATCGATGTGCCGAACGTTGGGCCGCGGAAGTACTTTTCGCTCACGTACCGAGTGACGAACAACTCGGGCCAGGATCTGCTGTTTGCTCCGGCGTTTGAGCTTGCCGACGGGGAGGGCGGGGTGGTTCGTTCGGGTCGGGACGTGCCGCTGACGGTGACGCAGCAGCTTCTGGCCCAGACGCAGAACGTGTTCATCCAGGATCAGATCTCGATCATCGGGGAGCTTCTGCAGGGCTCTGAGAACGCCCGTGACGGGCTGGTGATCTGGCCGGCGAACAATCTGAGCCCCGACGAGGTCGTGGTGTACGCGGCGGGCTTCAGCGGGGAGACGGCGACGGTCGTGGGGACCGATGGCAAGACCAAGTTCGTGCTTCGGAAGACGCTTCGGCTGGAGTACACGCCCCCCGGGGATCTGTCCGGGGTCGCGGCCCGGGGGATGTCGCTGGCCGACCGCAAGTGGATCATGCGATAGGTCAGGCCTAGAGTCTTGGCCCTGCCGGGCGACCCGGTGGGCTTATTGAGAGCAGTTTCGGAGATTTTCGCCATGGCGCACAAGAAGGGTCAGGGCTCGACCAAGAACGGCCGCGACTCGAATCCGCAGTATCTGGGTGTGAAGCTCTACGGCGGCGAGCAGGCCAAGGCCGGCTCGGTGATCGTCCGTCAGCGCGGCACGCCTCTGCGTCCGGGCTTCATGGTGGACATCGGCCGGGACGACACGCTGTTTGCCCTGTGCGAGGGCACGGTGGTGTTCCAGGGGTCGAAGGTGAGCATCAACCCGAGCGACCCGAAGACGCCGCGGCCGACGTGGCTGGTTGCGAACTGAGCGCGGCCGATCACGTGGATCAGATGATGAACGCGGTCCCCTGTGGGCCGCGTTTTTTCATGGGCTCGCGCAGCAAGAGTCGCTGGGGGGGATGGGGGGGTCGTCATCGAGCGTCATTGAGCATGCCGCGGACCTCGGGGCTGAGGGTCTGCACAAGCAAGGCAACGCGGCTGAGGAGCGCGTCGATCTCGGCCGGCTTGGTGCCCTTCTTCCAGCAGCAGGCGATGAACCCTCTGCCGATGCTCCACCACTCTTCGGGCGGGGCCTCCTGCAAGGCGGCCTGGACTTCGGGGGTGAGGATGACGAGGGCGGTGGAATCGTCGTGCTCGCACTTCAGCCGCCACTTGGCGTTGAAGGCGGGGTTCTCGAGGTTGGTGTCCTTGGTCAGGCCCCAACTGTCGCCCAGGCGCTGGAAGAAGTTCTCTGGGGTGAGCGTGAAGCGGTGCCAGTCCTTGGGGCAGACGGTGGCGGCGATGGTGTGGTAGTGGATCTGGGTGCTCTTGCCGGTGCCGGTGGTGAAGCGGTGTTCGAGAAGGATGGTGGGCAGGCCGCGATCGGGGGTGGCGGTGGCGTTCCAGATGAGCCCGGTGACGCCGTTGCGGAGCATGGGGAGTGTGGCGAGCAGCTCGGCGACACCGGGGAGCGGGATCTTCTCGCCGAAGGTGAAGCCGCGGGTTTGGAGTGCGGCGGCGATGGCGGCCTTGCGGGCCTTCTCGGCTTTGTGGGCGAAGGCGCCGATGATGAACACCCCGACGATGATCGCGCCGATGACGATGAACGGGAGATACTGCATCGAGTGAGATATCGGCGAAGGGTGTCGGGGTGTTCGAGAGAATGGGGCAGGGGGTTCGAAGCACACAGGCGGGACGCCTGTGCCACCAAAGGCAGGTTGAAGGCACGCAGGCGGGAGACCTGTGCCACCAGAGGCATGTTGAAGGCACACAGGCGGGAGGCCTGTGCCACCAGAGTCAGTGTGAGGTCAGCGCGGCGCGGATGGCTGCGACGTCGCGGAGCACGGCGGGCATGTCGTCGAGTTGGATCATGGTCGCGGCGTCGGAGAGCGCGGACTTTGGGTCTGGGTGGCACTCGATGAAGAGCGCGTGCACGCCGGCGGCGGTGGCGGCGCGGGCGAGCATGGGGGCGAGGTCGGCGCGGCCGCCGGTGACTTTGCCGCCTTCGCCCTTGCCGGGCTGCTGGGTGGAGTGGGTGCAGTCGAAGCAGACCGGGACGCGTCCGCCGGGGTGGTCATGTTCCATGAGTTCGGCGACCCCGAGGAAATCGTTGACGAGGCGCCCGTAGCCGAAGAACGTGCCGCGTTCGGTGAGCATGACGTTGGTGCAGCCGGCCTGAGCGAGCTTCTTGACCGGACCGCGCATCTCGTCGGGAGAGATGAACTGGCCTTTCTTGACGTTAACGGCGCGGTTGTGGGCGGCGGCGGCGCGGCCGGCGGCGACGAGCAGGTCGGTCTGGCGGCAGAGGAATGCGGGGATCTGGAGGAGATCGACGTGCCTGGCGGCGGGCTCGGCCTGCGCGGGCTCGTGGATGTCGGTGGTGACGGGGACGTTCAGATCGCGGCCGATGCGGGCGATCCATTCGAGGCCTTGAGTGAGGCCCGGGCCGCGGGGAGAGTCGATGGAGGAGCGGTTGGCCTTGTCGAAGGAGGCCTTGAAGATGTATGAGAGACCGAGGGGTCTGCAGAGGTCCTTGAGGCGCGAGCCGATGGCGACGCCGAGCTCATAGGACTCCAGGACGCAGGGGCCGGCGATGATGCACAGAGGCTGGGATGGGCCGATGCGAAGATTGGCGGCGGAGCAGAGGCGGGATTGGGCGGGCATGATGGCGGAGGGTAGGTGAATGTGAAGGCCCACAGGCGGGACGCCTGTGCCACCAGAGGTGTGTTGAAGGCCCACAGGCGGGACGCCTGTGCCACCAGAGGTGTGTTGAAGGCCCACAGGCGGGACGCCTGTGCCACCAGAGGGCAGAGGGACCGAAGGTGGGCTCAGGACGCGCGGGTCTGGGCGACGTTGCTGAGCCAGCTCTCTGCGGAGTCGATCCAGCCGACGATGGTTCGGCGCTGCACGATGACGAGCAGGACGACGAGAAGGGTGACGAGCACCCGATAGGTGTTGACCTTCTTCTCGAGGATGTCGATGCGTTCGTTGGGGTCCTTGGGCATGGGTTTGTCCTCCGCGTCAGCCGACCGGGCGGACGAGAGCCGCGGGCGGTCGATCGGATTGAGCGGGAGAAATCGGCGCGCAGCGGCGTGGATCGTGAAATCACGAAGAGTTCGATCAAACGCGCGGCGTGAAGGTCTGGATAACCGGCGAATGCTGCGCGAGCCGGCGCGAAAAGTGCGCCGGCGATCGGGAGCTCCGGGCGCGGGCTCACGGGCGGGGGTTCACGGCCGGGGGGTCACGGGCGGGTCGGCACGGCGTTCTGGGCGCGCTTCTGCGCCTCGGCGAACCAGCGGGCGGCATCGTCGGCGCGACCCTGTTCGCGGAGCAACTCGGCGTAGCGCTGCGCGAGCAGCGCGCTCTTTGGCGCGAGCTCCGCGGCGGCGAGCATCTCCGGGAGCGCATCGGCCCGCTTGCCCGAGGCGTAGAGGGCGATGGCCAGATCGTGGCGGATGGTCGGGGCGGCGGGCTCGGCGTCGCGAGCGAGTCGGAGGATGCGGGCACCCTCTTCGATGAGGGCGGCGTCCTGGCGCTGCATGCCGGTGGAGACGAGCCCCGCGCCGAGCTTGGCGAGGTCCCACGGGTGGTCCCGGATGAAGGCCAGTGCCTCGGTGATGAGCTGCACGCCGCGGTCCCGGCGGTTGAGGTTGATGTTGAGAAGCGCGGCGGAGACGAGCGCGCCGGCCTTGCCCGCGTACACGCCGCGCTTGTCGGAGAGTTCCACGGCCTTGTCGGCGGCGGCGAGGGCCTGCTCGGGGAGCTGCATCTGGGCGAGCATCATCGCGGCGGTGAGCCGCGGGGAGGAGTCGCGCTGGGCGAGGGTTTTGGCGCGCTCGGTGAGCTCGAGCGCACGATCGCGCTTGTTGAGCGAGGCGAGGACGCCGGCGGCGCGGAGCAGATGATCGGGGGACGGGCCGTGGCGTGCGAGCGCGGTGTCCACGAGCGCGAGGGCGTCATCGGGCTTGCCCGCGTCGCGCATGAACCCGGCGGCGATGAGCGGGCCGTCGATGGAGAGCGGGTGGCGGGCGAGGGCCTGCGTGAGGGTCTCGATGGCTTTGGGAAGATCGGCGGCCGCGGACTGGCGGAGGAGGCGATCGCGGACGCCGAAGAGATCATCGTGGCGTGCGAGGGCGCGCTGGAAGAGCGCGGTGATGTCGGCGTCGGTCGCGCCGCGCGAGCGCATGATGGCTTCGAGCTGGAACAGGAGCGAGTCGCGGGGCTTGCCGTCGTCGATGACGCGCTGCAGCGCGCTCTCGGCGGCGGGAGCATCGCCCAGGAGCAGCCGGAGGTAGGCGATGTTCACCCAGTCGTCGGGGCGCAGGCCCCAGCCGATGCCGCCGTCGCGCGGGGCGGTGACGCGGGCGTAGAACGCGAGCGAGCGTTTCGCGGCGTCGAGATCTCGGGGCGTGGGGGCGTAGTCTGGGCGGAGGATGACGTCGATGGGGGTTTCGAGCTTCTGATACGCGAGCTGGGCGCGATAGGTGGTGAACCGGACGAAGCCGCTCCACCCGGCGGTGAGCACGCCGACGAGCGTGAGGGCGAGGAGCACGAGGCCCGCCGGCCGGAGCTTGCCCCGGAGCTTGAACTGCCAGGCGTGCAGGCGGCTGTTGTCTTCCTTGAAGAGTCTCCAGGACTTCCACAGGGCCCAGGTCATGATTCCGGCCATGGCGACGGCCATGAGCATGGGCACCTGGTTGAGCAGCCCGCGGTAGGACATGAAGAAGCCGAGGAAGCAGAGCCCGAAGACGAGTTCTTCGGCGCGGGTGAAGTCGTAGCGTGCCTCGCGCATGACGCGGGCCTTGGCGGCGGCTTCTTCACGGCCGGGCTTTGGCTTGGCGAGGATGGTGGGCTTGCCCATGGCGAACGAGAGCGCGTTGTTCGGGCAGACGCTCACGCAGTCGAGGCACTTCATGCACCCGGGGTCGACGACCATGCCATAGGTGTGGACTTCTTCGTGGACGCGGACGTTGGAGGTGCAGACGGCGGTGCAGTGTCCGCACTGGTGGCAGTTGTCGTTGACGCGGATCTTGCCCGGGGCGACGAGGTCGGCGGGGCCGAAGAACCCGCCGTAGGGGCAGCCATAGGTGCAAAAGCCCTTGGAGCCGAGGAAATAGACGGTGGCAAAGCCGCAGACCAGGAGGAAGGGGATGGCGACGTACCACGGGGGAAAGGTGGCCCAGTAATCGCGGACGATGAAGTCGGTGTGGATGCCGGCGAGGGGTTCGATCTGGCCCATCCAATCCGGGAGTCGGCCCGAGGCGTCGGCCAGGAGCGGGCGGAGGACCTCTCGCGCGACGACGGGCCAGACGAACATGTACAGCGCGAGCAGGAGGGGGACGTAGATGAGCAGGCGCGAGCGGAAGGGCTTTGGGCGGACGCCGAGCTTGCCCATGAGCCATGCGCAGAGATCCTGCAGGGCGACGACGTGGCATCCCCACCCGCAGAAGAATCGGCCGAGGATGAGCGTGGAGGCGATGGCGAGGAGGAAGAAGACGAAGCCAGCGTTGACGACGCCGTCGCGGAGCGTGTGCATGCTCTCGCTGGGCTCAACGGGAGAGAGGGTGAGCCCGGTGATGAGCCACTGGATGATGTGCGCGATCATGACGACGTGCACGAGGATGAGCACGGCGGCGCGCCACTTGCCCATGCGGGAGTGCTTGATCTGCGCGTGTCCCTGGCTCCAGGCGTGGCGATTGGATCGATTGCCGGAGGGCAGGACGGGAAGCGCGAGCGTCCGTGCGGGTGCGGCGGCGCTGGCGCAGCGATCGGAGGATCGGTTCTCAAGCTCGGGCATCCGTGCTCACATCGTACAGCCGCTCTGGAGTGCGGAGGGCCGGGCATTCCCGAAGCGGGAGAGTTGAACGGTCCTGCGGGCTGGGCGACGGCGGGTCAGTGGCGGCGCGGTTGTCGGCGTGTCAGCAGCGTCATCGCCGCCAGGGCCGCGAGCGAGGCAGGGGCCGGAATGGTGGAGGTGCTGTCCACATCGAAGACGAACTGATCGTTGGCGGTGAGGGTGAAGTCGAGGACGAGGGTCTTGGTTCCGCTCAGATCGGCCATGGGATCGGACTGGATGTCGTTGCGAGAGGACTCGTTGCCGGCATCGGCGGAGTAATCCGGGAGCGCGGCGAGGGCGATCGCGCTGTTCCAGCGGGTGGAGGCGATGCCGGCGGCGGGCGCAACGGCGGAGACCGTCGCGCCGGGGGCTCCGCCGAGGTCGCGGAGAGAGCTTTTGACTTCGAGCACCTCCGCGCCGGCGGAGCGGGCGTTGATCAGGGACGAGGAGGTGATGGTGATGCGGACGTCCTCGCTGGCGGCGAGGATCGAGAAGCTGGCGCCGATGGCGTC
>DHLW01000176.1:0-600 GCA_002405485.1 Phycisphaerales bacterium UBA4658 | reverse complement strand
GCCGGTGTCCCACTGGAATCGGCCCCCGGCGAGGATCGCGAGCGCCGACTTGGGAATCTGCAGCAGGCCCTGCCCGGTGGGGGTCTGGGCGCGGACTTCGAGGGCGGGTTCGGTGAGGCGATCGATGGGATCGGCGGACGCGGTCGGCGCGATCACCAGGGCGGCGACCAGGAACGCAGGCAGGGCGGCCGAACGGAACAGATGCGAGATGGACATGATGGAACCCAGAGAAGGCAGACGCGGTCGCCGCGGCTGAACGTCACGCCAGCGGACCTCTCGGGCTCCAACCTGCACACCACTATAAGTGGGTGTGTTCTCGGACGCAATACCGAACTTGATGCGAATACGGAGTGGTTATCGGGCGTAGGCGGCACCCCCGCCGAGGCGATCGCGGACGGCCCAGATGTCGGGGAAGAAGGAACGGGCGAGGGTGCTGGCGAGGTACTTGGCTCCGCTGGAGCCGCCGGTGCCCATGCCGGAGCCGATCATGCGTACGCCCATCATGACGAGCTGGAAGAGCCAGATGGAGAACTTTACATCGAACTCAAGACGGTGCTCGGCGACGCGGAACTGGGCGTAGTCGAGCTCGCAGGTGTTGTG
>DHLW01000195.1:33244-41416 GCA_002405485.1 Phycisphaerales bacterium UBA4658 | reverse complement strand
GACGGCAAGAGCATCATGCAGATGATGATGCTCGCCGCGACCCGCGGCACCGAGCTCGAGATCATCGCCGACGGCGAAGATGCCGACGCCGCACTCGCCGCGCTCGTCAAGCTCGTGCAATCAGGCTTCGACGAAGATTGAGGGAATCGGGAATCGGGTTTCAGGTGGCCCGTTGGTCCCCAGCGGTGGCTGCCGTGCGTGATCGGGAAGCGGCATTGGGCATTGGGGATTGGGCATTCGAAGGAATGGCCACCCTTCGTGCCTTGGTGCTTTGGCGCCTCGATGCCTCAGTCCCTGAGTGCCCTGGTTCCGACTCCTCCCCGTCACCGATCCAGCGCACCCGACTTCGGATCCCCGATCAGCCGCACACGCCCCACGCCCGCGCCGTGCTCGTCGAAGATCACCAGTTCGTTGTGCTCGCCCTTGAGCATCGAGCGCGGCACCACCATGCGCGGCTGGCCGGACACCTTCTTGATGCTCCCGCCGGGCCCGCTGGTTGCGCCAACCCAGTAGCGGCCCAGGTGCTTGCCGTTGACATACACCTGCCCCTTGGTCAGCCCGGCCAGATCCAGCAGGATCGGGTGCTCACCCTCGCCGGCGTTGAAGTCGCACTTCCACCAGCAGGGCTCGCCGGCGGTGTGCTTGTGCGTCTTCACGAACGCCGAGGACGGGGGCGGCTCCCACTTGGCAAACGCCCACTCCGCCTTGGCCGACGGCGCGTCCACGACGTCATAGACATGCACGTGCCGGGCCAGCGCATCCGCGGCGGCCTCTGTGCCGGACACGAGCGTGATCTGGACCTCGTTGTTGCCCTTGAGCAGCACCTCGGGCTGCAGGAGGATCGGCTTGGATCCGCCCTGCTGGAAGAAGTGCACTGGCTTGCCGTTGAGCAGCAGCAGCCCGCCACCTCCACCGGCGCCCCCGCCCGCCCCGCCTCCCCACTGGTCCAGCGTGCCCGGTTCGAGCTCGGATTCGAACGGGCCGATGTCGATGAGCACGGGATTCTTGGACCGGTGCGGCAAGGTCCAGGTCAATCGCTGCGCGTCGGACCGGTCGTCTCGGTGCATCCGCCACAGCGGAGCCCGGAAGCTCAGCAGGTCGATCGGATCCGCGGGACCGAGCTTGGGCTTGGCGAGCTTGATCGGCTCGACCTCGACGATGTGCCCGTACAGCCCGGTGTGCTCGCCCAGATCCGAGCCCGACGACGCCCGACCGGCGTTCTCGGCGAGGATCACCAGCGTGTGCGCCCCCTTCTTCATCGAGACCCCGACCACCCCCGATGCCCCCGGCCCGACCCCCGCCAGACCCACCGGCTCGCCGTCGAGCGTCAGGTGCAGCCGATGCCCGGCCTGGGGGAACATGAGCTTGACCTTGCCCGCGCTACGGCCGGTGAACTTCAGCCGATACCAGCCATAGCCGTAGGGCGCGCCCAGCGAGACCAGATCGTGCGGCTTGGCGGTGTTGATTCCCGCGTAGCGCGGGCTCGTGCCGGTGGCGTACTCGGCGCAGGAGGCAAAGCTCCACTCGCCCGTGCTCACGCGCGTGGAACGCTTGGTCTGCGGATACGGGACCGCCTTGTGGGCCGTGATCTTCCCCTCGGGGTCGATGTGCGTGTACCCGCGGGAGCTGTCGTCCATGATCGGCTGCCCAGCCCGATCCAGCCCCTGGACACCGATGAACACACCATGGTCGTCGAAGTGGATGTGATCGATCTGGGCCGCGCTTGCGATCACCACCGTGATGCCCTCGTGCTCCTGGATGAACGGGGCCTTGCCGTCGTCCTCGGGCACCATGCACTCCAGCGGCGAGCCATTGATCGAGAGCATCGCCCGTGCGCCGGCCGGACCGAAGCACACCAGCACCTTGCCCACCAGCGCCATGGCGCAGATGTTGCAATAATCCAGGTTCGCCCGGCCCGTCAGCCGTGTCTCCAGCAGGCACCACGCCACCGACTGATCGCCCAGATCCACCGGGAGCGTCGAGCCGTCGGGCAGGAGCAGGGACATCGGCTCGCGGCTGTTCTGGCCGCGCTCGTCCCCGAACACAAAGACCACGCCTCCCTGGCTCCCCACAGCGTGGATCACAGCCACCCGCGAGGATGACTCCGAGTCCGATCGCACCGTCTCGGGAAGGAGTGCAACCGGCTGCCGAGCCGGATCCAGATGGCTCAGCACGCGGCTGAATCGCGACGCGAACGTGCAGACGCGCCGGATCGCCGGATACATCGGGGTGATCTCCCCGATCTCCGAGACCGGAGCCCCGCCATCCGCCGACGCGCACACAAATCCCGCGTGCCCCGCCGAGACGTCCCGACCGCCGGAGAACCCGAAGTTCGTGCCCCCGACGAAGGGGTCGATGTTGAACTGCCCGCCCGCGGCCAGCACCTCCGCCAGGCGCCGAACCACCGCGCCCGCGCTGCGCACCTTCGGCGTCGGCTGCCCGTGCACCGCGCGCTGGCCGAGCTTGAAGTCGATCACGATCCTGGGCTGGGCGGGGCGGATCGTCCCAAGCTGCCGCAGATGACCCAGCAGCATGTCGTATCCGGACCACCCGTCGATCTCGCCCTCGACGCTCTGCCAGAGCTCGTTGGCATTGATGATCGGGACATTGAACCCCGCCTCGCGCCAATAGCGATCAAGCTCGGCGAGATAGGTCTCCGCCAGATGGTCGTCGCCGCAGGTGAAGCCCGACTCGTTCTGCAGCAGCACGATCGGTCCTGGGAGCGTCGTCGCCGGAGTCCCCTTGGGGGTCGGAGCATTGACCTGCAGATCGCGGAGCTGCCCGGCGAGCGCGGTGATGAACCGCGAGCAGGCCTCAAGGAAGGGCTGGTTGGCCGTTCGGAGCTTCAGATTCTCGATCGTCAGGAGCCACGGCGGAAGGCCGCCGAAGTCCAGCCCCGCATCCACAAACGGGCCTCCACGAAGGATGCAGTACAGCCCCGCCTGGTGCACGAGCTTGACAAACTCCCGAATGTCGTTGTCGCCCTGAAAGTCAAACTGCCCCTGCCTCGGCTCGTGCCGAGCCCAGACGATGGTGGTCTCGACGCAGTTCAACCCCGCCTGCTTGGCGACGTGAATCATGTCCCCCCAGCGTGCTCGGGGAATCCTCGTGTACGGGACCGAGCCCGACACCAGCCAAATTCGCCGTCCATCCAGAAGAAAGGACTGCCCGTCGTAGGTCATCGAAGCCATGTAGCGATCGGGCTCCTCTATTTAGGGGGGTATTCCCCCACACTCAGCATCCTGCTCGCTTGAAATCCTACCACACGCCAAACAAAGCTGCAGGACACGCACCCCAAACCGCATCGGGCAAAGCGGCCAACCATAGGGCGGCTCGGGTCGATTCGCAACGCTCTGAGGTGATCTGCGGTAAACTCGCCCCCATCTTGCCCGGAGTCGCCCTGTTGCGAACCCTTTCAAAAACCAACCTTGCATGCGTGTGCCCGGCTCGGGCCGGCCGCGGGCTGGCGGTGATCCTCGCCGGTTCGGCGGTGGTACACGCTCTGTCCGGGTGCGCGACGGACTTTCGGGCCATTGACGCCCGGACGGACTCGGCTTTGCGCGACAGGGTTGATCGTCTGGGCGGCGGAGCGCTCGCACCGGACCCCAAGTGGTCCAGCCGGCTCGATCGTCCGACCGGCTCACTCACGGACAAGAACCCACCTTCCAACAACCCCTCGGCGGACCAGCTCACCTATGCGGTCGCCGATGAGAAGCGTGATGTCGCTGCTCGGCTCGCCGCGTATCAGGCGGCCGAGGAGGACCCCGCCGCCCGCCGCATGGACCTGAACGGGGTCCTCCGCCAGGCGCAGCAGACCGCACGGGAGTATCTCTCGGCCGAAGAGCAGTTCATCCTGTCGTCGATCCGGCTGCTCATCGAGCGGCACCGGTTCGACATCCGCCTCTTTCACTCCGCCGGCAGCACGATCTCTCAGGTCACGACCGACGGGTCTCGCGACCTGACCCTCAATCTGGTCAACGAGCTCGCCGCCCGCAAGCAACTCCCCTTCGGCGGCGAGGTCGCGGCCCGGTGGATCTGGGAGGCCAGCGACAACCTCCGCAACGCGGCCAGCGGCGGGTACACGCAGGCCTCGCGCCTGGTGCTGGAGGGCAACATCCCGCTGCTGCGCGGATTCGGCGACGTGGCCCAGGAGTCGCTCATCCAGGCGGAGCGCGACCTGGTGTACGCGGCCCGCGAGTTCGAGGACTTCCGCCGAAGCTTCGCGGTCTCGGTCGCTCGCGACTATTTCGCCCTGTTGCAGCTCCAGGACGCGATCGCCAGCCAGAGGCGCCAGCTCGAGAGCTTCATCAACCTCGAAACCCGGCAGCGCGAGTGGTACCAGGCGGGCAAGCTCCCGGAGTTTGAGGTCAACCTCGCCACGAACAACGTGCTCAACGCCCGCGCCTCGCTGGCCAATCAGCTCGAGACGTACATCCTCGCGTTGGATCGCTTCAAGGTCCGGCTCGGGATTCCGGTCCGTGAACCGGTGGTGGTCGTGGTGGGCAACCTCTCCGTGCCCGAGCCGGAGACGACGCTCGACCGTATCACCGATCTGGCGCTCGAGTATCGGCTGGACCTGCAGAACCAGCGCGACCGGCTGGACGACTCCAAGCGCTCGGTGCTCAACGCCCGCAACGCGCTGCTCCCGGACCTGAACGTCACCGGCAACGTCACCTTTCCCACCAAGGCCGACGCTCGCGAGGGAGGGGCGGTGTATGAGTTCGACGACATCCGGATGTCCGCAGGCATTCGGCTGGACATCCCGCTTGATCGCCAGATCGAGAAGCTGCAGCTTCGGCAGTCGATGATCGCGCTCAGCCGATCGCAGCGCGAGTATGACCGGTTTCGCGACGAGCTCATCCTGGACGTGCGGGCGAGGACGCGCGAGATCGAGCGTGCCCGGCTGAACCTCCTGCTCGCCGAGGAACGCGTCAAGATCAACCTGCGTCGAAAGGAAGAGCAGGACCTGAAGCCCGACGAGATCGACACCCAGCGCCAGGTCGACACCGCCAACGACCTGCGCGACGCCGAGACGTCGCGCGATCGCGCCAAGGCCGACCTGCGCAACGCCGTGCTCGATTTCCTGCTGGCCTCCGGACAGCTCCGCGTCGATCGCGACGGTCAGTTCGCGCCGCTGCCGGGGATGTCCAGGACGCCAAGTCCGGAGGAGCGTGAGGCCCAGCCCCCGCCCCCGGCCGAGCCCGGGTCCGCGCCTGGACCCGCTCCTGAGCCCGCGCCCGCTTTGCCGCCTGCTGAGCCCCCGGCGCCGACGCCCTGAAAGCCGACGCCCTGAATCAGGCCTTGTTCAGGGACTTGGTCCTGGACCGACTGAGCCGACTATTCCAGGGCCCCGCTGCCGGCGGCACCGGTCATCGTCCCAGTTGCGGGAACACGACCAGCACGAGGATGTCGTAGATCGCGTGGGTCATGACCACCACCCCGAAGCCGCGCATCACGTACACCGTCCCGAAGTACACGCCCGCCAGGAGCGTGAACACGAAATAGGCCCATTCGGCGGGGAGCGACGGCGTGTGATAGAAGGCGAACCCGAGCGCCGAGAGCACGATCCCGATCGCGTATCCCCAGCGCTGCGAGAGCCCGATGAGATCGACCAGCACGAAGTGCAGGATCGCCAAAGCCACGAGCCGGAAGAGCATCTCCTCGTACAGCCCCGCACCCACCGAGATCGTCGCTCGGGCCATGAGCGGGAGCTGCGCGATGCTCCGCGGCCCGTCTGCCGCCGCCAGCCCCGCCATCGCCCCGGCGTGCGCCACCGTCGCCGCCAGCACCAGCAGCGGGAGCGTCCATGCAAAGGACTCGATGAACATCCCCGCGAGAGTCTCGCCGTCGACGCGCCAGCGGTCGGCCGCAAGCACGTGCCAGACCAAGAGCACCGTGACCAGTGCGATGCCCGGGAGCGCGGCGCCGGCGAGCCCGAAGACCTGGAAGAAGTCGTCAAACAGCCGATACGCCCGGACCGTCTGCATGACGCCCGACTGCATGTCCGAGAGGTACAGCACCGAGCCGATCTCATACGCCACCAGCAGGGGCAGCAGGAAGACCAGCACGTGCAGCGGGCGCATCGCCCGCGACCAGTAGGAGTCCGGCGACTGGCCCCTGGCTCCGACGGCGGATCCTCCAGGGCCGCCCGATCCCCGCCCGCGCCCCGAGAACCCGAACCACCCGGGTCCGGAGGATGACCGCCCGCCCCCTCCCGCGGGACGCGATCGCTCGTTCAATCTGCGTCGCGACTTCGACAGCACGGGCCGAGCGTATCCGATCACACGCCCGCGCGTCCGGTCCCCTCACGCCAGAACGGCCGCTCGGTCACGGTTCTCCGCCGGGAACGCCGCCTGGCCCCTGCCGCGGCTCGGTCCCCGACCGCTCAGATTTGAGTCGCTCCAGGGCCTGCAGACGCCGACCGTGGATCTCACGATCCGGCTCCAGCTTGGTCAGCGCGACGATGTGCCGCTCAGCGGTCGCCAGATCCGAGCGCTGCAGCGCGATCGTGGCCGCCAGCTCCCGCGGCCGGGCGTCGAACGGTGCAAGCTGCGTCGCCCGCTCGGCCTTGGCCTGGGCCTTGTCCAGCTCGCCGATCGCCGCGTGCCGGCGGGCCAACTCCATCGCCAGCGTCGGCGACTTCTGCTCGCGCTGATCGAGGAACTCCAGGTGCGGGATCGCCGCCGCCGCCTGCGCCGCAAGACCCGCCGGGTCCGCGTCGGCCTGTTCCAGGTACATCCGCGCAAGCAGGCGGTGCGGCTTGGGATCCACCGGGCGAGCGTGGGCATAGCGCTCGATCAGCGGCACCAGGTCCGGACTGGCCCGACCCTGATTCGCCCGCACCGCGTCATCCATCGCCAGCTCCAGAACGTCCGGATGAGCCGGATGCCGCTCCAGCAGCGCACGCACAAGTTCCGGCGTGGCCTCGGGCAGCTCCGCGGCTTCGTCGCCCTCCCGGGCTTTGTCCTCGGCGATGCGCTCCAGGGACGCCCGGACCTCCGGCTCCAGATCGCTCTCGCGCAGCTTCTCCCGCGCAAGCAGCGCGCGCATCGAGGGCTCGCCGTCGGGAGGGAGCATCCCCCACTGCACAACCTGCGCCCGCGCCCAAACCTTGAAGTCCTCGAAGAACGCGCCACGCCCGATCCCGAGCACCGACTGGAACGCCTCCTCCTCGCGCACGCCCGCGGCGTACTTGTCCATGAGCTGCAGCGGCGCCCGCTCCCCGAAGCGGTCCACGATGTACTCGTACATCCAGTGCCCCTGCGCATACGCCTGCGACCGATCCGTCGGACGACGCGGACGCACGAACGCGATGTTGATCTCCGTGAAGTCGAACAGCTTCTCGGCGATCAGCGCGCCCGTCAGCAGCTGCACCGTCGAATAGTCGCGCGGCGCAAGCTCCAGATACACCGCCGCGGCCTCGGTGAACCAGTGCGGGATGCGGTTGCTCGTGCGGCTGAGGGTGACGGTGTGCACGTACTCATGCCGGAGCACCCGCACCCAGTCGTACGTTCCCTGGTGCCTGGCCCCGTCGCGGGGAGACTCCATCGCGATCACCGGTCCCGTGGACGCCGCGATGGTGTGGATCTGCGGCATGCCCGCGATCCGCACCCCGAACCACTGATGATCGGGCATCAGGTCGATGATCGTCTTCCGAGCCGGCACGTGATCGATCCCGCCGCGGAACCCGTCCTCGGGACGACCCGTGACCGCGGCGTGGCTGGCCTCCAGCGGACCGGACATCTCGCAGGCCAGCAGCTCATCCCCGGCGGTGCCGTCCGGGCGCTTACCGGGCTTGTAGCGGATGACAAAGTGCGGCGTCTCGACGCGCTCATAGGTCTGCAGCTCGCGGGCCAGGCGGAGCGAGTTGTCGGCGCGCACGTTGAACGGATCGAGCGTGAAGCTCTTCTCCAGTGCGTTCAGCGCGCCCACGTCGTCGCCGGCCTGCAGCAGCATGAGCCCGAGCGTGATGGAGGGCTCGGGGTCCATGGGCTGTCGGCGGATCGCTTCCTGCAGGTGCTTCCGCGAGCGCTCGTACTGCCGAGACTCCGACAGCGCGCTCCCCACCGCCACGTGCGCCGCGGGAGCCTTGCCGAACGCCCGGTCGAACTGCTCCAGGCACGAGTCCGACGCGGCGAAGTCGAACGCGACGGCCTCCGCGGCGCACTTCAG
>DHLW01000195.1:32626-33030 GCA_002405485.1 Phycisphaerales bacterium UBA4658 | reverse complement strand
GCTTGGCACCCAGCGGGGAGACCGCGCCGGGCCGATCGTCCCCGAAATCCGCCGGGTCCTCGCCCGTCCAATCGCCGGCCAGCACATCCAGTCGACGCGCGATCCGCTCGGTCTGGTTGAAGTTGAACCCGTCCACCGTCATCCGTCCAAGCAGCGTCCACGCGTCGGCGGACGTCGGATTCAGCGTCAGCACCTGCTCCAGTGCTTCGGCCGCCTGTTGCCGGTTGTCCTTGGCGTACAGCAGTTCCGCTTCCACCATCGTTACCGACCACGACAGCCGATCCAGCCGCGTCCGAGCGTCGGCGAGCAGTTGCATCATCGCGGTGTAGTCCGCCGGGCTGTTCCCGGCCTGGGCCGGGCCGCGAAGCCGGGTGCGGATCGCCAGCGCCCGCACCCCGTCGGCG
>DHLW01000195.1:26437-32416 GCA_002405485.1 Phycisphaerales bacterium UBA4658 | reverse complement strand
TCCGCACCGCCTCGTCGGCGCGCCCGAGTTCCTCCAGTGCTTCCACCCGCAGCCGAATCGCCCTGGGAGCGGTCTGCTCCGCGATCGCTTGCAGCGCGACGTCATGCTCGCCGCGACGAAGCGCCGCTTCTGCCCGGTCCAGCGGATCGGCGTCCTGAGCAAGCAGCGACGGGTCGTCATACGCCCCGCGCACCAGGGCCGCACGCGCCGCTCGCGCTGGCGTGTCCAGATCCTCCGACGTGTACCGCCCGAACTGCACGCGACGGTCCTTCCGCTGCTCGTCGGTCAGAAACGACGCGCCCAGCAGTTGATCCACCGCTGCGGGCGAGGGGGGCATGGGGCTCGGCTGCACCACGCCCGACTGCTCGGCCTGCCGAGCCGCCCGGCCGCCAGCAACCGGAAGCGTCGGCAACACGCCGTCGCCGGGCTGGGCTCGCGCCGTCGCTTGCCACGCACCCACGCCCGCCGCCGACACTGCACCCGCGAGCAAGAGCAAGCGCCAGCCCGAGACCGATCGCGACTTCATCATTCCTCCTCGATCGGTCCGCCACCGCCATCGATCCACACATCCACCGGGTCTTTCCTCGACCGGCGACACGATGGGCACTTCTCTCGCCCCCCCGGGCCCGCATCATGGCTGCTTGGGGGGCTGAGGAACCGGGTCACCACCGCCCGGCGAGGCTTCGGCGCGTGCGACGTACTCGTCCACCTGCGCCGCCCACCCTTCGGGCACGCTCGTGTCGAACGCCCCGGCCGGGAGCGTCTCGTTGGTTTTCACACTCGTCAGCAGATAGATGAACACCGACTCATCCGGCTTGAGCGTCCGGGCGACCTGCGGGAGCAGGTCCGGGCGGCGATACCAGATCCGCACTTCCTGAAACTGCTGCGCCTCGTCGGAACCCGGCTTGGGCGTGAGCTTCAACTGGAAGCTGTCCTTCAGATACTCCGGCACGCCGCCCGTCCGGTCGCGATCCGGAAAGTCCTCCGGCTTGACCAGCTCAGCGCGGAACCGGTCGAGGATGCCCTCGCGCCGCTGGCCGATCGGAATGGGAAACGGCCCCTGCCCGATCGCCAGCGGGTCGATCTGCTGTCCCGGGGGCACGATCTGCCGCTTGTGGATCTGCTTGACGTCCGGCTGCCGCTCGACGAACCACTCGCCGTCGAAGATGAACGTCCGATTCTCGGCTCGGCGAACCTTGTCCGCGGTGATGAACAGATAGTCCACCTGGAACATCCTGCGCCCGCGAGCGCCGGCATCCTTGGGCTTTTCCGTAAGGAACAGCACCCGCCCCTCGACATCCTGCCGATCTCCGCCGATGAGCTCGCTCGCCAGCCGAATCTCGCGGAGGTTCGCCTGCAGCGTCTGGAACCTCGCATCGGCGGCCTCCAGGGCCAGCAGAAGATCATCGGCGGACTTGATGTCCTCGATCCTCGGCGGGGCCTGGCGGGCCGCGACCACCTGCACCGTCGTGGTGATCGTCTTCCCGGGATCCGGCGCGGGCACCGGACTCGCCCCCGGCTGCGCGGCGCCGCCGCCGGCCTGAGCCAGGACAACGCCCGCCAGCGAAAGGAATCCCATCACGGACAACATGTTTGGAAGTGTGCGCATGAGTCTCTCATTGGTACAACGCGACGACGACCGGCGCTGCGTGCAAACCCGAGTTCCCGATCAGTCGTCCGAATCCATCGTTCTCTGCTCCGGGCCGCCTCCCAGCGACGCCAGATAATCGCGCAGGATAGCGGCCGCCGCGAGCGCGTCGCGACGCTGCTTCTTCTGACGATGCGTCATTCCCGACCGGGACATCTGCCAATCCGCATCCACCGACGACAACCGCTCGTCCTGGAACCTGATCGGCCTGGGCGGATCAAGCCGAGCCCCAACGCGATCCGCAAACGCCCGAACGACCTTGGCCCGCGGGCCTTCCGATGCGTCGTCCATGTTCAGGGGCAGCCCGAAGACCAGTTCCACGCTCGCCCTTGGGGAGAACTGCTCGTGCATCGCCCGGCACAGCGCATCGATGAGCGCCTCGCCGCCCCGCTCGGCAATGGGGACCTCCAGCACAGTCAGGGGCACGCTCAGTCGTGTCTGGTCGTCACCGATCGCCAGCCCCGTGCGCTTATCGCCCAGATCGATGCAGAGAAATCGCGTCGTCATGCCCGATCTCGCGTGAAAACCCATGCACGGTATGCGATCTCGCCCGTCGGCACGCCGACCGAACCCCTTCCCGCGCCTAAGATCCGACGATCCGGAGCATCGCCGTCCGCGCGGGTGTCGAAGCTCTGTGTGGAGGTTGTTCGCCCATGGGCATCGAAGCCGCTCTTCCGGTCGACGGGTTCCTGACCACCCAGTTGCAGCGCGTCATCAACTGGGCCCGCCGATCGTCCATCTGGCCCATGCCCTTTGCCACCGCGTGCTGCGGAATCGAGCTCATGGCGACGGCTTCCAGCCGGTTCGACCTCGCCCGCTTCGGGATGGAGCGCATGAGCTTCTCCCCGCGCCAGGCCGACCTGCTCATCGTCGCCGGTCGCATTCCCGTGAAGATCCTGCCCGTGCTGCAGCGCATCTATCTGCAGATGACCGAGCCCAAGTGGGTCATCTCCATGGGCGCCTGCGCCTCCACCGGCGGAGTCTTCGACACCTATGCCGTCGTGCAGGGCTGCGATCAGTTCATCCCGGTCGACGTGTACATCCCCGGCTGCCCCCCAAGGCCCGAGCAGCTCCTTGAGGGCATCATGGCCATTCAGCGGCACATCGATAACCACGGCATGCCGCCCCCGGGCATGAAGCGGGCCCCGTTGTCCGTCACGCTCCAACCCACACACGCGGTCCGGCCTCAGCCGGTGGGGCTGACGGTCGGCGGCGTGAACTGATCCTCCCCGCCGCGCTCCGCGAATCGTGCACCACTGAAACACACCAAAGAACAGGGGCCGATCCCCCCGGATCGGCCCCTGCTTCAGTTCAACACTCCTCACCGCGCACCCGGCTTCACTTCTTCTCCGCCGGCTTGCCCGCCTCACGCAGCGACCGGGTGAGCACCGCCTTGTCGGCATCGCTCAGCTTCGGGTTGGCCTTGGCCAGCATCGACAGGAACGACTCGATCTCCGCGTCGGTCTTCGGAAGGGCCGCCAGGGGCGCCACGTCCTTGATCGCTTCGCCCTTGGAGTCCAGCAGCGCGATGAGCGGCGGAAGTGCCGCCTTGCCGTTGACCTTCGTGAGCAGGTCGACGCCACCGATCATCCGCTCGGTGTCGATCCGCGCCGGCACGACCACGCTCGACAACGCCGCCGCCACGTCGGCACGGGCCATCCATCCGCTGACCGCGGCGCTCGGTTCGTTCAACGGCATGGTGAAGGCCACCAGCATGGGCCTGCCATCCTTGATCGCGGTCGCCTTGGCGTCGGAGAACACCGAATCGGCGCTCTTGGACGGTGCCCGATTGTCCATCAGGAACTGGAAGATCTTCTGCTCATCGAACACCCGGCTCATGGTCATCGGCTTGGCCGTCATGTCGTTCCCGCCGAGCACCGCCACGTGTCGACCGGTCGCCGGGTCGATGACGCTCATTGCCGGAGCGCCCATCGACGTTCCGTCGGGGCGCTGCGTCCACAGCGTCACGCCGTACTGCTCGGCGACCTCGCGATTCTTCGTGAACTTCTGCCCCAGATCGATCTTGACCCACACGTACTCGCTCTTGACCACCGGGGACACGTTCGGATCGTTCTTGAGCACGTCGTTCAGGAACACGCAGAACCCGCAGAAGTTCTCCCCGAACATCACCAGCACCCGCTTGTCCTCGGCCCGGGCCACCGCGATCGCCTCGGCGATCTGCTTCGCCGGCACCGCCGCCTCGTCGTACAAGCCCGTCGGGAACGTGATCTTGGTCCCGCGCGGTCCGGGGAACTCCTGCTGAGCCACCGGCGCGGCCGGATCCTGCCCGGGCGTCTGCGGCGTGCCCGCCGGGGGCGGGGCCTTGGGCGCAGGATTCGGATCAAACACGCCCTGGCCAAACGCGCTCGTCGCGCACACCATCAGGGCACACACACCGG
Source organism: Phycisphaerales bacterium UBA4658 (assembly GCA_002405485.1). Lineage (GTDB taxonomy): Bacteria > Planctomycetota > Phycisphaerae > Phycisphaerales > UBA1924 > UBA4658. The sequence continues at coordinate 28,369 of DHLW01000195.1, read as the reverse complement.
CAATCGTCTTCTTCATGGTTCGTCACGTCCTCGTTGGCGCGCTCGATGCGCCCGCAACTCTACGTCGACTCTTGTCCTACCGCCCCGACCAATCGGGGCTGCACTCAGCGATCGACCGTCCGCTCCGCCGGGACACACATCCGGGGCCCCCTGGCGTCAGAACGACGCGCCGCCCGGAGTTTGCGGACCCTCCCCGATCAAGCCCGCGCTCGGCCCGGCCCTCACGTGGTCACCGCCGCCCCGCTCACGATCACCCGACATTCGGATCCGAACATCCCGATCACCGCCTCGGCCACACCCGCCGCCTGCTGGCGAAGCTCCGGGACCGCCGTGCTCTCCCACGTCGCCGGTTTGCGCAACGTCCCGACAACGTACACATCCGCCCGGGTCGCTCCCTGGCGATCAACGACCCGACCCGGCCCCTCGGTCTGGAGTCCCAGCCCGAGCCCGTCGGGTCTCACCACGCCCTGGGCCAGGAGCGAGGCAATCACCGGATTGGATTCCGCACGATTCGACGGCGTCGGCCCGGTGCAGTTCACGATCCACGACGGCCGAAGCGTGATGAGCCCAGACTCCTCATCAACCATCCCGCGCTTGCGAATCTCCACCGAGATCGACTCGCGCTCCGCGCTGGCACGCGCGATGCGGCCCGCGATCGACACGAACCGGCCCGCCGATCGCATCGCTTCCACCGCCGCCGCCACGTGCGGAGCCATCCGGTGCCGGTGCACCTCCCAGAATGGGCGAACCCGCTCGATGAACCGCCGGCGCTCGTCCAGCGGCATGGCGTTCCAGATCGCCGGCGTGTGCGGCCGCAGCCCATCCACGACGGTCCGCCAATCCCCGTTGACCCCCAGCCCGCGCACGGCCGTCCGGATCGCCGCCACAAGCTCGCGCGTCGTGAGCACGCCCTGAGACGCGCGCACACGGGCCATCACCGCCGACACGTCCGCGGGAGGGTTTGGCGTCGGCAGATGCGCCGCCGGCAAGAGTCCGCGCCGCGAGAGCAGCCAGATCGGCGCTCGACGATCCGTGGCCCCGGCCCCCCCGCCCGACAGCGTGAGCAGCGCGTCCACCGCCGTCAAGCTCGACCCGAGAACCAGCACCGGCTCATCCTTGCGCACCTGCTCCAGCGCACCCGGCCGCCACGGATCGTCCACGAACCGGTCGCGGGTTCCCGACCACATCGGCCCCAGCGGATCGCTCGGCGGCCTGTGCCCAAGGGCCAGCACCAGCGCCTCGGAACTCACCGGGTCGCCGGAGGAAAGCTCCACACGCCACCCACGCGGACCCTCCGGTCGAACGCCGCGGGCCTCTCCGTGCACCACCCGCAACTCGCAGGTATCCGCCGCGGCTCTCGCCGCCGACTCGAGTGTCTGCTGCACGTATCGCCCGTACTCGTGCCGGGGCAAAAAGCTCCCCGGCTGCGTCTGCGCGCCCAGCTCGGCACGGGCCCAGGCCAGGAAGTGGTCCGGCTCGTCCGCCCACGCGCTCAGCCGCCCCGCCGGCACGTTGAGCACATGCGCCGGATCGGTCGTGCCATACGCCACGCCGCGACCCACCTGTTCGCCGCGCTCGATGAGCACGACCTCGAGTGCGATTCCGGCCTTCATGCCCTGCCGAAGCAGATTCGCCGCGGTCATCGCCCCGGAGAATCCGCCCCCGACAACGCACACCCGCCGACGGGGTCGGCGCGACGACAGCGACCCGCTCGGGGGCTGCGTGCCCGATTCAGGAAGGTCTCGCCCGGTCTTGTGCGATCGCGTATCCGACATGCTCGCGCATCTTCCGCGGAGAGTCCGCGGTTCTTGATCATGCTATCCCGAATCGCTGTCGACCGTCCGTGATCGGCCCCGGGTCCGGTCCTCGGCCATCACCCGTCCCATCCCCGCCACTAGCATCCTCCGCCTCGGCCCCGTGGCGGAACGGCAG
>DHLW01000195.1:1755-26290 GCA_002405485.1 Phycisphaerales bacterium UBA4658 | reverse complement strand
CAGCGGACTTAAAATCCGCGGCCCGGCAACGGGCGTGTGGGTTCAACTCCCACCGGGGCCATTCCCAGGTCTCACACTCGCCCCGCACGACCTTCCCCACCCGGCCTCGATCGCGCCATCGACGCCGCGATCGCCCCGGCCAGTTCCGCGTTGCTCACCACGAGCTCCACGTTCGCCGCCAGCGTCGCACCACCCGAGCGCTCGTGCAGCGCGCCAAGCAGCGCGGGCGTCGCATCTCGCGCCATGGCCCCGCGCACGCGCGGATCTCGCTCGGCCTCGGCCAGCCAGAGGCTCCAGTCGGCCCGCCGCAGCTCGTGCGCTTCTGGCACAGGATTGCAGATCAGGATCCCCCGGTTGCGACGCGCAAGCTCGACGCGCACATACGCGGCGAGCTCCGCTGCGTCGTCAAACCGTGCGTCCACGCCCCCCACCCCCTCCACGTCGGGCTCGCGCAGATAGAACGCCGGAAACACATCCGTCCTGTACCCGATCACCGGCACGCCCAGCGTCTCCAGCATCTCCCGCGTGGCGGCGATGTCCAGGATCGACTTGCAGCCGCTGCACACCACCGCCACCGGAAACCGCGTGAGCGCGACCAGATCCGCCGACACGTCGTGCTGCATCGGCGCCCGGTGCACTCCTCCGATCCCACCGGTGGCAAACACGCTCACGCCCGCGCCGGCGGCAAGCTCCATCGTCGTGCTCACCGTCGTCGCGCCGTGCCGACCTCGCGCCAGCGCCACGCCAAGATTCGAGGTGTTCACCTTCTCAACCCGCCCCGCGTCCAGCAGCTCATCCAGCTCGGCATCGCTCATCCCGACCACCGCTCGCCCGCGCACCACGCCCACCAGCGCGGGCTCGGCGCCCCGGGACCGCACCGCCTCCTGCAGTCTCCGGGCCAGAGATCGCGCGCCGGGTCGCGGCACGCCATGCAGCAAGAGCGTGGTCTCCAGAGCCACCCGGTTCATTCGATCGTGCGTCATGCCGGTATTGTCCCCCATCTCCGCCCCGCGTGCGGGTGCAGATCGCAAAATGCCCAGATTCCCCCGGTATTCCGCACCCTCAAGCGGCCACCCCACGGAGCGCGACGGCTTGAAGATCGGATGATGCACGACTAACGTGTTCACTGTCCGAACGGACTTGGGCGACGGGTCGGGGGTGCGCGATCGCGATCGAGCGATCCGCCGCCAGGATCCGGAGATCGCCCCATGCCTCCCTCATCGATGTCGCGCCCCACGCCTCGTGCGTCGCGCTCGGCCGCCACTTCGAGCCCCACGCTCCTCCCGCCCATCAACATCGCCGCGTGGATCGCCGAGCACCGCGACAAGCTCAAGCCGCCGGTCGGGAACAGGTGCATCTTCGACGATGGCGACTTCATCGTCATGGCCGTCGCGGGGCCGAATCACCGCAAGGACTTCCACATCAACCCCACCGACGAGCTCTTCTACCAGATCCAGGGAGACGTCGTCGTGCGCATCATCGACGCTCACGGGCAGGTCCGCGATGTGCCCATCCGCCAGGGCGAGATGTTCCTCCTCCCGGCCAACGTCCCCCACTCTCCGCAGCGCGGGCCGGACACCGTGGGCCTGGTCTTCGAGCGTCGCCGACCCTCCGGTGAGGATGACGGGCTGCGCTTCTACTGCGACCGCTGCGGCGAGGTGGTCTTCGAAGAGCGCTTCGAGCTCAAGGACATCGCCATCCAGCTCAAGAGCACCATGGACCAGTTCTGGTCCGATGCCACGCTCCGCACATGCATGCAGTGTGGGCACATCGTTCAGCCCCCCAGCGGCCCGGCCGTCGTCCCGGCCAAGGACATGCCCTTCCCAAGCGACGTCCGCGTCGGCTCCGCGTCCTCGCAGCGCGAGGGGCATCGCGAGCCGCGATCGGTTCCGGCTCCAAAGTCCGCGGCGGGCAAGGCCAAGACCCCCGTCGGCAAGGCGCCCCTCCGCTCGAGCATCGATCCTCGACGCCGGAAGTAACCGCCAGAAGCCGTGGTCTTCCCCGGTGGCGTTCCAGTTTGATCGACCGGTTCCCGCCGCGGCGCGATATGCTGCGCGCTGACCCACGCAAGGAAGACCCATGCCGCGTCAAGGCCCCTCCCAGCCCGCCGACCACGTTGACCAGCCCGTGCTCCCCCCGCTGAACCTGGCCCGCTGGATCCGGGCAAACGCCAGGCACCTCAAGCCGCCGGTGAGCAACAAGCAGCTCTTTGCCGAGAGCGACGACATGGTCGCGTTCGTCTCCGGCGGTCCCAACACGCGCAACGACTACCACGTGAACCCGACCGAGGAGCTCTTCTACCAGCTCAAGGGGACCATCGCCGTGCGCATCCGCCCCCTCGACGGCTCCAAGCCGAGGGACGTGATCATCAAGCAGGGCGAGCTGTTCCTCCTCCCGCGCTGGGTCCCGCATCGCCCGCAGCGCCCCGCCGGCACGCTCGGGCTCATCATCGAGTTTCCTCGGCCCAAGGGCCAGCTCGACGGGCTGCGCTGGTACTGCCCGCAGTGCGACCACCTCGTGCACGAGGCCCGCTGGCGGCTCAAGAAGATCGACGAAGATCTCAAGGTCATCATGGAGAACTTCTGGGGCGGCCCCGCGAAGGCCCGCACCTGCCGCAACTGCGGCCACGTCATCGAACGGGCCGGAGCCATCTCGGTGAAGGACGGCAAGGTCAAGGCGGCGGCCCGCGGCGCGTCGCGCCGCCGGAGCGCACGCACGTCCAAGGTCCAGAGCCGCACGCGAACCTGAAGAGCGCTCACCGCCGATGTCCACCATCGACGTCCATACCCACGTTCTTCCCGCCCCGGCAACGTGGCCCGATTGGACGAGTCGCTGCGGCTACGCGGGGTGGATCCAACTCGCCCAGCACCCCGCAACCGCCGGATGCCGACGCTGCGCCACCATGCTCCGGGTCGAGCAGGGTCCGGACGGACGGACCGCGACCGACGCACGCGGCGTCCCACGCACGACCAACTTCAGGACCATCGAGGAGAACTGCTGGAATCCCGCCGCTCGGCTCGAAGACATGGCCGCCGCCGGGGTCGACGCGCAGGTGCTCAGCACTGTTCCCGTCATGTTCGCCTACTGGGCCCGGCCCAGGGACACGCTCGAGGTTGCCCGCTGGCTCAACGACGATCTCGCCGCCACGTGCAGGGCCCATCCCGGCCGCTTCGTGGGTCTGGGAACGGTCCCGCTCAACGACGTCGACCTCGCCATCGGCGAACTGGAACGGTGCATGTCCGACCTCGGGCTCGCCGGGGTGCAGATCGGGACCAATGTCTCGGGCGTCAACCTGGGCGATGCCTCGCTCCGCCCGTTCTTCAGGCGTGCCCAGGACCTCAGCGCCGCGGTCTTCGTCCATCCGTGGGACATGATCGGGGCCCGCTTTCACCAGACCGCCAGCGCCGATCCGCGCGTCCCCGCCCCGCCGCTCGCCGAGCCACGATACGCCGACTTCTGGGCCGCCTGGCTCGTCGGCATGCCCGCCGAGACGGCCCTCGCCATCGCGCACACGCTCATGAGCGGCATGCTCGACGAACTGCCCACGCTTCGCATCGGCTTTGCCCACGGCGGGGGCTCGTTTCCGGGGACCGTCGGCCGCATCGAGCACGGCTTCCACGCTCGCCCGGACCTCTGCCAGACACGCACCACCAGCGCGCCAAAGTCCTTCCTGCGATCAGCCGATCGACCCACCCGATTCTTCGTCGACGCGCTCGTCCACGACCACGCCGCGCTCCGCCACCTGCTCCACGTTCTCGGCCAAGACCGTATCATGCTTGGTTCCGATTACCCTTTTCCCTTGGGTGAGGATCGTCCGGGCCAGCTCATCCGCTCCATGCCCGATCTCGACGCGCGGGTCACTGAACGCCTGCTCTCCGGCTCGGCGATCGAGTTCCTGGGTTCACACGGCGCGATCCTCCACCAGCGCCTGCACACATCCGACGGCGGGCAGCACCCATGATCGCACCCACGTCCATCTGCACGCTCCTGCTGACGATCGTCTGCGGACTCCCCGGTGCCCTCGGCACGCCGCCTGTTCCGCCCCAGCCGACCAATCACGTTGGGGCCGATGACCGTGCCGATCTCGTGGCATGGGCCGACGCGATCGTGCCCGATCTGGAGCGGCTGACCGGTCGCGCGTTCATCCAGCGGCCTCCGGTCCGGGTGATCTCGGAGGATGACCTCGCCGAGACCCTCGCCAAACCCATGCGCGAGGCGATGATCCGCATGGGAGCGAGCACGCGGCCCGACGGTTCGCCCATGTCCGACCTGGAGATCACCGTCCGCACCCGCTCGCAGGCCTATCGCATCGCCAATCACACCCTGGGGCTGTATGACCACGCGCAGAAGGTCGTGCTCGTGGTCCCGGCGAACGCCGCCAAACTCGGCGCCCGCCGCGGCTGGTCCGAGGAGACCGTCCGCCGCATCGTCAAGCTCGCCTTGGCCCACGAACTCGTTCACGCGTTGCAGGATCAGACCGCCAATCTTGCCAAACGTCTGGACGCGCTGAGCGGCGAGGCGGAAAAGTGCCTGTTGGCCGTCAGTGAGGGCCACGCCGTGATCGTCACCGATGCCCTGGCCCGGGAGCGATCCTGGCAGACCGCCGCGATGGTGCTGAACGGTCTGACCACCGGCGTGGAGAACCGGCCTGCCCCCGGATCCGGGTCCATCCCGGACGTGCACGGCGCACCGACGGCCGAGGTGTACACGGCTGGCGCCGAGTTTGTCCGACACCACTCAGGAGACGATCTCCGATCGGTCTGGGTGCTTCTGGAGCACCCCCCGGTCCGGTGGTCGGCGATCCGCGATCCGGGTTCGTTCACGCCAGAGCGCAAGGACGCCACTCCACCCGCCGCCGTGCCCCCCAAGCCGTGATGTTCCACGTGGAACATCCCCCAGTCGCCCCCCCACCCCCCTCCCCACCGGCCATCTCACCCCACTCCTGACCTCCGCCCTGTCGGCAGTTGAGTGGGGCCGGAACGGGCCCCCGAAAGTGTGGGAGGGAATCTCCAGCGGTTGATCCGGATGTGTCGATCAACGAGCGATGGTGCGCCCTGGTCAAGCTGTAGCGGTCTGCGCGCTTGCGCTGCTCACGATCGGTGTGGTGATGGTGAACAGCGCGGGCATGAGCGTTGACCCGCGCGAGCCGCTCACCATTGAGGGGCTGCTGCTCTCCAAGTCCACGGTCTATGCCGGCCTGGCGATCATGGCCATGGGGCTCGGGGCGATGCTCCCGATTCGCCGCCTGCTGCCCGCGAGCGTGAAGAGCGATCGGCTGGCGGCGGGTTCGGCGGACGTGGGCGTGTTGCCCGGGCCGATCTTCTCGCCGGGGTGGTTTCGCGGGCTCATTGGCGCGTATGTCCGGCTGTGGCCCCTCTGGCTGGGCGTCATCGCCCTCGTCGGGGTGCTGCTGCTCGTGTATGTCCCCGGGATCGAGCGTCCGAGGAACGGCTCACACCGCTGGATCACCCTGCACCTGCCCGGGCTGGATTCGATCCAGCCCAGCGAGCTGGCCAAGTGGGGCGTGCTGCTGCTCGTGGCGTGGTACGGGGCTCGGCACGCGCGCCGGATGGGCTCGTTCTGGCTGGGGCTGGCCCCGGGATTGGCGGCGATCGGGCTGGTCGCCGGCGTCATCGTCATCGAGGACCTCGGCACCGGCGCGCTGGTGGCGGCGGCGGCCGGCGTCATGCTGCTCGCCGCGGGGTGCAAACTCTGGCACATGCTCGTGCTCATGCCCGTGCCGCTGGCTCTTGGCGTGCTGGCGATCGTGACCAACGAGTATCGCATGCACCGCATCGAGTCGTTCCTGAACCCCTACCTGGATCCGCAGGGCAAGGGGTTTCACATGATCCAGTCCATGGGCGCCGTCGCCGGTGGGCAGATCTTCGGGCGCGGACTGGGGCACGGTCTTCAGAAGTTCGGGTACTTGCCCGAGGACACCACCGACTTCCTCTTTGCGATCGTCTGCGAGGAACTCGGAGTGGCCGGAGCCGCGGTCGTCCTGTTCCTGCTCGGCTCGCTCATCTGGGCGGTGTGGCTGGTCACCAGGCGCGAGCGTGTGCCGATCCTGAAGCTGCTGGGCATCGGGGTGATGGCGACCATCGGCATCCAGGCGCTGATCAACCTCGCGGTGGTGACCGGGCTCGGGCCCACCAAGGGCATCGCGCTGCCCCTGCTGTCCTCGGGCGGCACGGGGTGGATCCTGACCGCCGGGGCCCTCGGGCTCATCATCGCGATGGACCGCTCTCGTGGGCTCTTCGAGCAGGGCGCGCTCACGTCCGCGGAGCCCGAGGATGTGCGCCCGGCCCAACGCGTGCCGATGCTGGGCGCGATGGCCATGACGGCGGCCGCCGCCGCTCCCTCCCTCGCAGAGGAACCGATTCCCGCCGACAGGAATCCGCCCGAAACCCTCGCGGCCACGGCGGACTCGGCGGACCAGCGCGCGGCGACGGACGAATCAGCCGAAACGGACCACCCCGAGGCCCACATCGCTCCGCACACTCCGGCAGAGCCGGCGCGTCGCCCTCGGCGGACCGCCGACGCGCCAGAGACGCTCTTTGATCACCTCGACGACCAGCCCGTCGATCAGGTCAACGCCCCGGCCGGAGTTGCCGAACCGGGCGAGGGCGACGTGATCGTGACGGAGTCGGCCCGTGCCTGGCTGGACGAGGCGGAGAGTGCCCAGCGGCGCGACGATTGAACCATGAAGAAGGTGTTCGTGTTTGCGGGCGGCGGATCGGGCGGGCACATCTATCCAGGCCTGGCGATCGCGGAGGAGCTTCGACGGCTGGCCCGAGAGGCCGGCCGAGAGGTGCACGTCGTGTTCGTCTGCTCGCACCGGCCGCTGGACACGACGATCCTGGCGTCGGCAGGCGAGCAGCACGTGCCCTCGCCCGCGCAGCCGCTGCACGCAAGGCCCACGGGCGTGTGGAAGTTCGTGCTCGGGTGGCGCAAGGCCAAGCGCCAGGGCGTGGGTCTGCTGGGGGATCTGCGGAGCCGGCCGGACGTGCATGGCCAGCCGCACGTGGTTGCGATGGGCGGGTTCGTCGCCGGCCCCGTGGTGGCTGCGGCGCGGTCCATGGGATATGCCAGCACGCTTGTCAATCTGGATGCGGTCCCGGGCAAGGCCAACCGGTGGTTGTCCAGGCGCGTGGACCGGGTGTTCACCGCGGCACGGGTCGGGCCCGGGGTGCGCGGGTCTGGTTCGTGGATGGAGGTGCCGCCGATCGTGCGTGCGGGAGCCCGCGCGGAACTGTCGGCCCAGGAGTGCAAGCGGCGGATGGGCATCGACCCGCAGAAGCGGGTGCTCGTGGTGACGGGCGGGAGCCAGGGGCTGCGTTCGCTGAACGACTTCGTGGTTGCGTGCGCGTCCAGCGCCGAGGGCAAGCGCGCGCTGGCTGAAGGTGGATGGGTGATCGTGCACCAGACGGGTCGGAAGTTCGAGGAGCCCGTGCGCGAGGCCTACGCGCGCGCGGGCGTGGACGCTCGCGTGCACGCGTTCAGCACCGAGATGGGCGTGTGGTGGGGCGGCGCGGATGCCGCGGTCTGCACGGCCGGAGCGGGCACGGTCGCCGAGGTCTGGCTCAACCGCGTGCCCGCGCTGCTGATGCCGTATCCGCACCACAGGGACCGGCACCAGACGTTCAACGCCAGGCCGCTGGTGGAAGCGGGCGGCGCGGAGCTGGGGGAGGACCTGATCGAGCCGGAGGCAAACCTCGCCCGCAACGGACCTGCGCTCGTGCGGATGCTCGCCGACGCGTCGTGGCGCGAAGCCATGCGGGCCGGGCTGTCACGGCTTGGGCCGGCGGACGGAGCGACGCGGATCGCCCGCGCGTTATTGGACGGGTGAGATCGCGTCTGGCCGGCTTGTTGGCGGAGCTTGGACGTGCGAGGCGCTGCGGGGCGTGGCGGGACCGGGGGCGGTGTTAGAATTGGGTCATGAGTCGCCCGCCGTCGCCGTCGTCGGACCAGCCCAAGCGCACGCCCCCGGCGATGCCGTTGCGGTGCGTGCTATGGCACGGCGGGCAGATGCAACTGCCAGGAGAGTTGCTGACGAGTCTGTCCCGTCGGATCGGGTTGATCCGGGTGTGCACGAACGGGTATGCGGCGTTCGCCGAGGTCTGCGCGATCCAGCGGGATCGTCGGGTGTACGGCGGGCTCTCGTCGGCCCTGGCCAAGGGCGAGGCCAACGGGGTGGTGCTGGTGCTTGTGCAACCGGCCCAGCTTGCCGAGCTTCTCGGGGTGATCGACGCGATCGAGCTGTACGCGCCCGGGACAACGCTCTGGTGCTACGACCGTTCGGCGAACCCGAAGCTCCGCGGCGTCGTTTCAGGAGATGTGCAGAAGTGGAGCGCGGCACAGGCCCCGGATGTGGGCGGTGAGCCGCGATCGTCCGAGGACCATGAACAGGGAGCCCAACGGGTGCTGACGATCCCGGTCATTCACACGCGGCCTGTGCCGGAGGTGGCACCAAGGCCCCTTGCCCCGAGCCAGGACGGCGTGCCGCAGATGCGGCTGGTGGGCACCGAGGATGCGCCGGAGTCCGCAGCGCGGCGTGGGGCATTGTCGGAGGAGGAGCTTCGGATGCTGCTGTCGGACGACCCGATGGACGATCCGAGCGGGCGCGGCCCCGGGGGACGCCGATGAGCGTGCCGACGCCTCCGCTTCCGCCGACGCCAGAGCCCGGCGTGCCCGGGCTTCGGGCGCCCAAGCCGACGGTGCGCGTGGTGCTGGTGGGGCGGACGGGTCTGGAGCAGATGCTCCGGCTGGATCGGAGCGTGGAGCTTGCCAGGGTGCGGGAGCCGATGCACGCGATCGGAGAACTGGCGGAGATGTCGGCGCCGGTGGACGCTCGACCGGCGACGGTGGTGGTCACGGCAGGAGCGATCGCCCAGACGGATCTTCAGGCCTTCAGAGATGCGCTGCGCAGCGTGGACGAGGAGGTCCGGGTGATCGGCATCGGGCCGATGCCTCGGGGAACGGATCTGGACGGCATGCTCCCCGCGGGCGCGGACGCCGAGCTTGTGGCCCGGGTGGTGCGCGGGGGCTCGGCGACGGTCACCGGAGCGGTCTCCGGGCCGGTTTCAGGATCGGTCTCAGGATCGGTCTCAGGAGCGGTGGCTGAGACGACGGCAGGCGCGGCCGGGCGGGAGAATCGCGACGCTCGCGCGGATGTCGGTCCGCTGGAGGCGTTGTTGTCTGGGCGGGACGTGCTGTCGGCGGCGTTGGCGGAAATCTCGCGGGTCGTGGGCACGACCTGCGTGTTCACGCCCGCGGGCAAGTCGGGCGGAGAGGCCGGACCCGGCGGATCTGGAGTCGAAGTCCGGCGAGGATCGCGGGTGCTCGGCACATTGTCTGCGAGCGGCGCTCCGATTGGCGGGGCGGTCCTGAACGCCCTCGGGGAGCACGCGGCGTGGCTGGCGGGCTGGTTGACGCTGGCGGCACAGCAGGATCAGCTCCGGCGTGCGGCGTTCACCGATGAGCTGACGGGCGCGTGGAACCGGCGGTACTTCACGAGGTACCTTGGGGCGTCGATCGCGCACGCGCGGGAAGCGCGGCACCATGTTTCGCTCATGGTGTTCGACGTGGACAACTTCAAGAGTTACAACGACAGGTTCGGGCACGCCGCGGGGGATGAGATCCTCTCGGAGATGGTCAGACTGCTGGGGAGCGTGATCCGCCCGACGGATCGGGTCTGCCGGATCGGGGGCGATGAGTTCGCGGTGATCTTCCACGATCCCGAGGGGCCTCGGAAGCCGGGTGCCGCGGCGACGCCCGGGCCGGCGTCGGTTGCGCAGATCGCCAGCCGATTCCAGAAGCAGGTGTGCGAGCACCGATTTCCGCGGCTGATGGATGAGGCGCCGGGCACACTGACGATCTCGGCGGGGCTTGCGACGTTTCCGTGGGATGGAACCACGCCCGAGGCGCTTCTGGAGCGAGCCGACGAACTTGCCCTGCAGAGCAAGCGGCAGGGCAAGAACGTGATTACCTTTGGACCGGGCGCGCTCCGCGTCTGCGACATCGATCGGGCATGACTACACCAGCGTGAACATGGGCAGAACTCCCCACTCACTCACCCGGCACCGACCTCGCACCGCCCAGACTGCCACGCCGACGCACCACCGACCGGAGAGTCCGACCAGAGATCCCGGACGTTGGGAAGGGGAGACTGGGCCTTCCGGCCCGCAGAGGGCAGGCCAGAAGGCCGCAGGAGGGGGTGCGCATGTCTGAGTCGGGGAGGCCGCTTGGCGCGACGCTGGAGCCGCTGCTGGCCGAGGCATGCGGGGGCAGACTCGGCGCGGTGAGCTGGTTCACATCGGCGTGGCAAGCTGGGGGGGCGTCGACGGGGCAGGCGGTGTTCCGAGGCGAAGACGGGACCGCCCATGAGGTGATCGTGAAGCTGCCGGTGGGCCCGATGGAGCACCGGTGGACGACCCTTGTGGGAGGGGTGGACGGGTCGGGCGAGCGGGTCTGCACAGCGACGCCCAGGGTGCTGGCGTCGGGGACGACGCTTGGGAGCTACGACCTTGCGTGGATCGTGGAGGAGCGGCTGGAGCCGACGCCCCTGAGCGCGCACTTGGACGAGCACGCCCCGAGGGACCTGGTGCGGGCGGCGGTGGAGTGGTACGCGGCGGCGGGCAGGATGCGCGACGTGACGTCCGGCGACGCCCCGGCAAGCAAGGACTGGGCCGCGATCATCGCCAAGGGCCGGGAGGTGGCGCACCAGCACGGCATCGGTGAGGAGCAGCGCTGGAACGGAGCCATTCGGACGGTGCAGAGGCACCTGGACGACCTCGTGCGGCGTTGGAACGACCGCCCGATCACCACGTGGTGCCACGGCGACCTGCACTTTGGCAACGCGCTTCGGCGGCCCGGAACCAGGCCCGGGGACGGGTGCGTGCTCATCGACCTCGCGCTGGTGCACGCGGGCCACTGGGTCGAAGACGCGGTCTATCTGGAGCGGTTGTACTGGGCCAAGCCGGAGATGCTGCACGGGGTCAAGCCGGTGAGCGAGATGGCCAGGATCATGCGCGAGCGGCACATGCTGCATGGGGAGGATTACGCGATGCTGGCGAACATCCGGCGGGTGCTCATGGCCGCGAGCGTGCCGGCGTTTTTGAACCACGAGGGCCACCCCAAGTACGTGCACGCCGCACTGGAGATGCTGGAGAAGCTCCTCCCCCAACTGGTGTGAGCCCAACTAACCAAGGGATAACCCTGAGAACCCATGGAGACAAGTGGTGAGGCGACCTTTGGCGGGCGGGTTTCCTACACTGGGTGGAAGGGCACGGACGGGGGCAAGGTCTGGACCTGAACCGGAAGGATGGTGGCGACATGGAGGCATTCGAGCGGATCAAGAAGATCGTGGCCGAGTGTGAAGAGGATCTTCGGAAGGCCATGGGCGGGAACAAGGCGGCCCAGACGCGGGTCCGGAAGTCGATGCAGGAGATCAAGGAAGCGGCCCAGCAGGTGCGTGTGGGCATGCTGGAGGCCCGCGAGAGCGAGGCCAAGAAGGACTGACCCGGCATCACAGACGGCATGACAACAGCACCCGTGGGCAACATGGATAGCAACGCGACGGCCGGAGGCGGCCAGGGTGATGGGTCTTGGCCGAGGAATCTCATCCTGGACCTGTCGTCGATCGATCTGTCGCGGCGGGTGCTGGGTCGCAAGGAGCTGGAAGACTGGAACCCGCATCGCGGGGAGATGGCGCTGCTGGACGCGATCGTCTGGCACTCGCCGGACTTCAAGGAAGGCGTGGCGCTCAAGCGCACGCGGAACGACGAGTTCTGGGTGCCAGGGCACTTTCCCGGACGTCCGATGATGCCCGGGGTGCTGCAGATCGAGGCGGCGGCCCAGCTTGCGGTGTACTTGTTCAACTCTCGGCAAAGGACGCGGCTGACGGCGGCGTTCACGAGGATCGAGGAGTGCTCGTTCCGCTCGATGGTCATTCCGGGCGATGATCTGTTCCTCCTGTGCCAGGAGGTGCGCCGCTCGCGGCGGGGCTTCACGTGCAACGTGCAGGGCGTGGTGAATCACAAGCTCACCTTTGAGGCGGTCATTCAGGGGTTGTCGGTGTGACGCACGCGGCGTCTTTGGGCCACGCCGAAGCCGGATCGGGGCTTGCGCGGCTGGACGAGGGCGGGGCGCGGCTGGAACTGGGGATCGGGGAATCGGTGACTTCCGAAGCGTTGCTGCCTCTGCCCAGCGGGCCGGGCGTGCTTGTGCTGGAATCCAGGAGCGGTCAGACGGTGCTGGTGGCGACGACGGCGAACGTGCGCGAGCTGGCTCGGCGGCGGCTGGCGGAGCACCAGGCGGCGGAGCGATCTCCCGCCGCGGACCTGCGCGGGGTGTGCGCCGGGGGGCGGGCGATCGGGGTGGGCACGGGTTCGGCACTGGAAACCGATGCGGTGTATCTGCGGATGGCTCGGGAGCGGCTGCCGCACGCGGCGCGGGTCGTGAGTGAGCGTTGGCGCGCATGGTTCGTGCACGTGGATCCGGACGCGCCGTTTCCGGAGTGGAGCAAGACGAACCTCATCGGGCTGGCCAAAGCACGATCGGCGGGCGAGCGTGTGGAGGGCGTGCTGGGCAAAGGGGTGCTGCTCGGGCCGATTTGGAACAAAGACGCGGCGGGTCGGTTCATCGAGCACGCCATCGACGCGTTTGATCTGTGCCGGTTCCACGCGCTGCTTGTTCTTGCGCCCGGGGCGACGGCGTGCGCGTACAAGGAAATGGGGCGCTGCCCCGCGCCGTGCGACGGGAGCGAGCCGATGGCCGCGTATCGAGAGCGGACCAGACGGGCGGCGAGCGTGCTGGCGGGCGGGATCGAGGCGATGGCGACGGAGTTGGAGGCGGCGCTGGCATCGGCCTCGGCGGCACAGGAGTTCGAGCGTGCGGCGGAGGCCAAGCGGGCGCTCGATCGGATCACGCCGCTGAGGGCCCGGGCGTTTCAGGATGTTGCACGACTGAGCGCGTGGCAGAGAATCCTGGTGCTTCGGGGCGAGCACGCCGGGACGGTGCGCCTGGGCGTGATGGATCGCGGGAATCTGTGGCGAGTGGGAGATGCGGTCGCCAAAGACGATGACGCCGTGCGGGCGATGTGCCGCCGGGCGGTTGGGATCGCGGCGGAGCTCGAGCGGGCGCCGATGGAGGCAGGGGACCGAGGCGAGCTTGATCCGGAACGCATCGACAGCATCGGGCTGTTCTCGCGCTGGCTGCAGATGCCCGCAAAGAAACGGGGCGGCGTGGCGATCGCGCTTGGGGCAAGCGTCGAGGCCGAGGCGGTGAAGGCAGCTCGGCAGGTGGCCAAGGTCGGTGATGATGCGGGTGGTGTGGAGTCGCAGGAGTTGGAGGGGCTGGGGTAGCGTGCCGGGGTAGCGTGCCGGAAACGGGCGTCTGGCCGAGACCGCGGACCGGGGACGAGCGTGGCGGCTAGGGGCGAAGCGGCTCGCGCACGCCGAAGAACCGGGCGGTGTTGGCGTTGATCTGCTCGTGGAAGAGCTCGAAAGGCACGCCGCGGAGCTGGGCGAGGTTGCGGGCAGTGTCGGCGGCATACGCCGGGACGCAGGGTCGCTTGCCGCGATGCGGAAGCGGCGGGAGGAAGGGGGCGTCGGTCTCGATCATGATGCGGTCAGCGGGGACGAGTGCGCATGCGGCGCGGACGTCGGCGGCGTTTGCGTAGGTGGCGATGCCCGTGAAGCTGATGCTCGCGCCGAAGTCGAGCACTCGGCGTGCCTCGGCGGGGGAGCCGGTGAAGCAGTGGAAGACGAACCGGTCGGCGGGGAGCGCGGCGGAGCGCAGGATCGGGAGCAGATCGTCGAACGCCTCCCGGCAATGGATGACGATGGGCAGGCCGGGCTTGCCAATGCCTCCCTGGCCGGCGTGGTTGACGCGCTGGATGAAGGCGAGTTGCTCTTCGAGCACGCGCACCTGGATGGCTCTCGCGGGCGTCGTGTAGTGGTTGTCGAGGCCGAGCTCGCCCCATGCGACGCACTTTGGATGGCCGGCGACGACGCGGAGGTTCTCCCAGACGTGGGCATCGCCGGTCTTGGCGTTCACGCGCGGGTCGGCGGTGTCGGCGTAGAGCGGGTGCACGCCGGCTGAGCACCAGACGCGATCGTGCGCACTGGCGATCGCCAGCGCGTCGAGACAGTCCAGGGTGGTCGTGCTGATGGTGATGCAGCCGGAGACTCCGGCGCGCTCGGCTTCGGCAAGGGTGGCGCCGATACGATCGGAGAAGTCGGGGAAGGTGAGATGGCAGTGCGTGTCGATCATGCGTGAACAAGGAGCGGGCGGATGAGCGTGCTCGAACGGCAGATGGTACGGATGCTGGCCGGGGTGCTTGCCATGGTCGCCGCGCTCGGGATGCCGACCGAGGCGTTCGGGCGGAGCGAGAACCGCGAGCAGTGGTACGTGCTCATGATGCAGGGCAAGCGGGCGGGTTGGATGCGCACCATCGAGCAGCGGCGCGAGGGCAAGCTGGTCTCTTCGGCGGAGATGGAGGTCCGGATCAAGCGGGATCGGCTGACGGTGCCGATCGGGATCTCAACGGAGTTCGTGGAGACTCCCGACCACGAGCCGGTGAGCATGACGAGCACGATGAAGCTCGGGCAGATGCCGCAGGTGACGCGGTACCGGTTCCTTCCAGACGGCGTGGAGGTGGAGTCGATCACCGGGGGGAGCAAGCAGCAGTCGCGTCGCGATCGGCCGGCGGGCGAGTGGAGCACGCCGCGGAAGGTCGCGCGACTGATCGCCGAGGGCATCGGGGCGGGGAAGACCGAGTTCAGCACCCGCTCGCTGGACCCGAGCACTGGCCTGACGCCGGCGACGACGACGATGAAGCTCGTCGAGAGGACGACGCTGGAGGTCATGGGCAAGGTGGTGCCCGCGCTGAAGTGGACGACGACGACGTCGGCAATCCCCGGCGAGAGCGTGCAGTACACCGATGAGCAGGGCGAGGCCCTTCGGACTGAGACGAGCATCGGCGGGATGACGATCGTGGTGCTGCGCGCCGACCGGCAGCTCGCGATGAGCGGTCTGGAGGCGCCGGAGATCCTCAACGCATCGATGATCCTGCCGGACAAGGCGATCGAGAACCCTCAGACAACGACGCGCGGCTCGTTTCTGGTCAGGAGCAGCGAGAAGGAGCTTGCCGCATTTGCCTCGACCGGATCGCAGGTGGTGGAGCGCGTGGACGCCCGGACGTTGCGCGTGAAGACCGACGCGACGCGCATGAGCCCGGCGGAGAAGGGGGACGCGGAGAATCCCGCGTACACGGCCTCGTCGGCGATGATCACCAGCGGGGATGATCGGGTGAAGGCGCTCACGGCCCGGGCGCTCGGGAAGTTCATGGACGACCGGATCCCCGCGATGCTCAAGGCCGAGACGCTGAGGGTGTTCGTGCATGAACACATCAACAAGAAGACGCTGGACGTGGGCTTTGCCGCGGCGAGCGAGGTGGCCAGGACGGGGCAGGGAGACTGCACCGAGCACGGGGTGCTGCTGGCGGCGATGCTGCGGTCGGCGGGTGTGCCGTCGCGCGTGGTGAGCGGGCTGGTCTACGTTCCTGGCATCAAGGATGGCAAGGGGGCGTTCGGGTATCACATGTGGGCGCAGGCGCTGGTGGATGTGGATGGCGAAGCGCGATGGATGGACGTCGACGCCGCGCTTTCGAAGTCGCGAAGGACCGACGCGACGCACATCGCGCTGCAGACGCTGGCGATGAGCGACGGGGAGACGATCAACGCGCTGGTCGACATCGTGCCGACGATGGGCAAGCTGAGCATCATTGTGGAGAGCGTGGAGTGAGCGTGGACAGCGGATCAGGACCAGGTGGCGCGAGCCTTCCTCGGCTGCCGGCGCGCCCGCGCGACGGACACAAGGGCGTGTTCGGGACGGTGGCCGTGGTGGGCGGGTGTGCGGGGGGCGGAGTGCGGATGGTGGGCGCGCCGGCCTTGGCCGCGACGGGTGCGCTGCGTGCCGGCTGCGGGCTGGTGCGGATCGTCGCTCCGGCGCCGGTGCTTGGCGAGGCGCTGGTGACCTGCCCGAGCGCAACGGGCGTGGAACTGCCCGTGGAGAGCGGGTCGCTGGAGGTGATCCCGCACATGGCGTCGGAGGTGCTTGACGGCGTGATCGAGCAGTGCGACGCGCTGGTGGTCGGTCCTGGCATGGGACCGGGGCGCGGAACGCTGGCGGTCGCGCTGCGGGGCGTGCAGCAGGAGCGCGTGCCGGTGGTGGTGGACGCGGACGGGCTGAACGTGCTGGCTGCGGAGCCGGAGTTCACGAGGGAGATGCGCGGGGCCTGCGTGCTCACGCCGCACCCGGGAGAGTTCAAGCGGCTGTGCGCTGGGCTTGGGCTGAAGGACGCGCTGGGTCTGGACGCATCCAGGGAGGGGGCGTGCGAGCGGCTGGCGCAGCGGCTTGGGTGCGTGGTGGCGCTCAAGGGAGCGGGCACGGTCGTGTCGGACGGGCTGCGCACGTGGACGTGCGCGTCGGGGCATCCGAGCATGGCGACGGCGGGAACGGGCGACGTGCTGGCCGGGGTGATCGCGGGCGTGGCGGCGCAGGCATGCGAGTCGGTGGATCGCTCGATGATGCGGGCGCTCTCACCGCAGATGCCGCGGGATCCGGCCCGCCCGCTGGATCTGTACGACGCGGTCCGGATCGCGGTGCAGGCGCACGGGCGGGCGGGCGAGCTGTGGGCCGCGCGGCGCGGAGCGGCGGCGGGGCTGATGGCGATGGAGCTCGCGGAGCTGGTGCCTCTGGCGATGCAGGAGCTGCGGGATTGACGCCAGGAGGGCGGGGGCCGTCGGCCCGAGGCCGGGTTGATCCGGCTACTGCAACTGCCTGGGCCCGGAGGAAGCGACGAGGCGGATGGTGGGTGCGTCGTTGCCGACGCCGATGCGCATGTCGGCGTCATCGCGCGGAGCGACCGTGAGGTCGATGGTGGCCTTGACGAGCCGCGGCCCGGGCTCGAACGCGAGGACAAAGGCGCACTCGCGGACGTTGCGGAGCAGCGGGCGCTGCTGGAGGATGCTGCCGGTGTCCAGATCGGTGAGGATGTACCAGAGCTCGAACTCGCCCGGCGTGCCGGTGACATCTCGGCGTTCCAGCCGGGTGACGCGATTGAGCCCGTTCAGCCGATCCTCCTCGGAGATGAACTCCATGAACGTGGAGGTCAGAGGGTTCTGGGCGGCGTCGAGGACGTCGGCGGGCGCGGGGCCGAACTGCGAACCGGTGCGGATCATGGCCAGCACGCGGTGAACGACGATTCGGCTGACGACGTGCGTGGAGGCGGACTCGCTGGTGTGCTTGTAGCCGCGCCAGGAGGCGTCGAAGGCGCTGAGCGTGGCGGCGAGCAGCGTGGCGCTGATGGTGAGCGCGACGAGCATCTCGACGATGCTGAAGGCGGTCCTGATCGGGCCGGCTCCCGCGCGGGAGCGGATGGAGAGGGGGGTGCGGGCGTGCTGGGGTTTGCGGAGGATCATCAGTGCACGCCCTCTCGATAGCTCATGAGGAGGTCGACGCCCGAGAGCGGGAGCATGATTCCGTCGGGCATGGGGATGTCGGGGTTGTAGTTCACCTCGACGCGGCCGTAGCCGTAGAAGGGGATCGCGGTGGATCCGGCGGGCTGGGGCTGGCTTGAGGGGACGTCGGGGATGCCGTCGCCGTTGGTGTCGTAGCCGACGATGCGCTGTCCGCCGACGATGGGCAGGGTGTTGGGATCGACGGACTCACCGTCGCCGTCGTCGGAACCGAAGTACCCCAGGGTCACGTTGAAGTTGGCGGGGTTGCCGACGGCCTGGCCCTGCTGGAGCATGGGGCCTTGTCCGAAGACGGGGTTGTAGGTCATGAAGAGCGCGCCATCGACGCGGGCCGAGCCGCGGATGTCAAGGACGCCCGCGACGACGGTGCCGCGGAGCTGGACGTTCTGGGCGGCGGCGGCGGAGGTGCCGGCGAAGGTGTCGGTCGGGGCGTTGAACGAGCCGACGTCCACGGAGTAGTTCGGGAGCATCATGCTCGACTTGCTGATCTCCTGCATGTCGTCGGCGTCGGGATTGACGGCGGCGTTGTTCGGCTCGTCGGGGTTCACGCTCGTGAAGCGCGTGGAGCCGGTGAACTGCAGCTTGTTCCGGATGTTCGTGAACTGTGCCGGAGTGTCGCTGACGATGGATCCGACGAAGAGGCAGTTGTGGAAGCGGATGTTGTTGCTGTAGCGCTTGGTGTCGCGATCCGCGCCGGTCTGTATGGCGCCGTTGATGACGGGGGGATCGGGGAACGAGGCGTAGTTCGCGGGGCCGTCGGTGACGTTGCCGGTGGTGTACCGGAGGAAGTCGCTCTTGTCGAGCGGATTGGTCTTGAGCACGGGGCGGCCGGCGGAGGCGTTCCACTCCATCTGTCCGTACAGCGACCAGTTCACGTGCGCGTTGTCGGTGTAGGAGCGCACGAACGTCACGCCGATGAACCTGCAGTTCACGAACAGGGCGTTGGTGCCCATGGGGATCTGCACATTCTTGAAGGTCATGTTGACGTAGCGCGGGCGGTAGTAGAAGTCTGAAGCGGTGGGGCTGTTGAAGGGCATGCGCTCCCACAGGTGCTGGCCGGTCTGGCTGAAGACGGTGTTGGAATCCAGATCGGCGCGGTAGAACCGCGGGCCCGAGCCGGAGTGCACAGTCTGCGTATAGGTGGCCAGACTGCTGACCGAGACGCCGAGTTGTGTGGCCACCTGCTGGTTGAAGGACGCGCCGTCGGCGATGTCCTTGAGCGACGTGGCGGCGTTGGAGAACGAGGCCTCGCTGATCGTGGGAAGCTCATCATCGGAGGCGGAGAAGCGGGTCGGAGTCTGTCCGCTGGCGGGGACGATGGGCCCCTGGAGGCGATCGGCGTAGGACGCGACGCGGGCGCTGGACCAGGCGGCGGCGGACGTGCGGAACATGAGCCGTCCGCGGACCTTGGCGTACTGATCTCGCCCGTTGATCACCCCGTCGCGCCAGCCGAGGACCCGGTCGTTGGGGTCGAGCATCGCGCTGGCCGGGGTGAGCCGGTTGTTGTCGTTGGCGTCGGCAAACCCGAGCACGCCGTTGCGGTTGCGGTCGGGGTTGGCATTGTCGATGAGCAGGGCGAGATCGAGGTCTGCGGTGAACTCCGAAGGACGGCCTGCGGCCGGTGTTCCGGCGGTGAGCGAAGCGGGGAGGACCAGCTCGCCGTCGTTGTTGGCGTCGTAGTGGTTGATGAAGATGTCGAACTCGTCGACGGCGCCGTCGCGCGTCGCGTCGCGGAAGCTGTTGGCGGGCCAGTTCCTGGTGGTGAGTTCGGCGCCACCCGGGAGCCCCTGGCTCTCGATGGGATGCGCGACGCGCAGTCGGTTGTCGCCGTTCACGTCGTACTGCCTGGTCGCCGTGCGGAACCGTGCGAGCTTCGCGTCCAGGGTCGAATCGAGACGATCAAAGTCGCCCTTGGTGGTGACGGGATCGCCGTTGGGCCGTGTGACGTCGATGTAGCGTGCTCCCAGGTTGCCGTTGATGAGCACGTTCTTGCCCACCATGATCCTGCTCGGGCTGAGCATGGCGTGCTGAGGACGCTTGGCGATGCGGATGTCCTGCTGAATGGTCCTGGTCACGGCGCGGGCCTGCTGATCGTCGGCGGTCGCGCGGTACAGGTACCCCGATCCATCGACCCCGATGCTGCTGTACCCGGTCACGATGATGCGCACGTCGGTGCCGTTGGCCAGCGGCGCATAGGTGATCTGGTACGCGCTGGCGAGGGCGTCGCGGTCGCGCATGTCTCCGTCGAGGGCGACCAGAGCCGTCCGCACCCAGGTGTCGGCGGCAAACTCGATGGTGTCAACGTCCGAGGGCGTGAAGGTGCCCGCCTCGACGGGGAAGCCGGCGGCGGTGACGATGTTCTGATCGGCGCGGTGCGCGCTCACCAGCGCGTCGGCGATCCCGCGGACGCTCACCGCGTCGATCACGCCGTTGCGGGCGGTCAGGATCGAGATCTGTCCATCCTCGCTGCGCGTCGAGCCCGTCCACAGCCGGCGACCGAAGCCCGCGTCCACGACGCCCTTTTCCACCACGAAGCGCGAGATGGCGTTCTTGAGCTGATTCCTGGCGATCTCGAGGCCGGTCTCCGCCGCGCCCATCGCGCGCACGATGTGGGAGTGCGTCTCGGCGGTGCGCAGGTTGCCCTGGCTGGCGACCGCCATCGCCACCGACAGCGCACCGAACATGACCAGGAACATCATCGCCAGGATGCTCGCGACGCCCCGTCGGCTGAGGCGCACCCGCCGAGCTCGGCGTGCCGCCACAGCGTCGGCGACGCCGGACCGGCATCGGAGCGTTCGGGTGCTTGTGACGTTGGCTCGGTTGGGTCGCACCACGGTGAGTTCCTTGCACGCCTCGCGTTGAACAACCTTCGAGTCCTGAACAACCATCGCATTCAGTTCCGACCGATACCACCCGCCGCGGATCGGTTACGGGACGATCCAGCTCACCCTGGCCATCTCCCGCGCCTCGGTGTCGAACGGCCCTCGGAAGCGGACCACGACCGTCACGCGGAGCGGAAACGCGTCGATCTCCAGCCCGCGGAAGCCCGTGCTTGCGTCGGCGGGCAGCGTCGCGTTGTCGTTGTACGTCACGGCGTTGTTGAACGGGTTGACCTTCGTGACGATCACCTGCTGGCTCCAGCCCTGCAGCCCGATCATGCGGCCGGCGTCATCGGTCTGAACGTTGCCCGTCGCGTCGATCTCGGGGATCATGTCCCCGAACGCGTCGATCGGACCGGGCAGGTCCCCGTCGTCCCACCCCGCGTCGCCTGCGGCGGAGAAGGTGATTCCGTCGAACGCGGTGACATAGGCAAAGTCGCGGGCGTCAACGTCGCCGGCGCGGGGCGTCCATCCGCGAAGCACCTCGCTCCCGCCGGAGACCTCGTTGAAGATCCCGTTCACGGGGTCGTGCTTGGGCAGCTTGCGGGTGAGCTCGCGGATCTCGTTGGCGAGATAGGTCGCCGTCGCGGCCTGCGTGGACCAGGAGTTGGACCGCAGGAAGGCCTGCTGGGCTTCGACCAGCGCGAGAACGCCAACGCCGATGATGACCGTCGCAAGAGCGGTCTCCAGCAGCGTGAACCCGCGACGCGAGCGCAGCGAGCGGCGGGCCGGGAACCGTCGAGGGGCGAACGAATGAACCGGGAGCATGATGGACCTCGCCGTCGGGAGCGTGCGGCGGCACCGCCGAACGCGTGGAGCGCCTCCGCAACCGGCTATCGGCTACTTGACGAGCGAACTCATCTTGAAGATCGGGAGGATGATCGCCATCGCGATGAAGCCGACGACGGTACCCATAACAATGATCATGATGGGCTCGATCATGCTGGTGACCGCCTTGATGCGGTCCTTGAGCAGCTTCTGGTAATACCCGCTGATCTCGTCGAGCACCTCGCCGAGCTTACCGGACTCCTCGCCCGCGGAGATCATCTGTGAGACGGCCTGAGGGAGGAGGTTGGTCTTGCTGAGCGGAGCGGCGATCTTCTTGCCCTGCTTGACGCTCGAGTAGACGCTCTTCCACATCACCTTGTACATCCGGTTGCCCGAGATGTCGCCGGTGATCGCCAGCGTGTCGAGCATCGGCACGCCCGCGTTGATGAGCTGGCCCATGGTGTGCAGCGATCGGCCGATGTACAGAGCCCGGAACATGCTCTTGACCACCGGGATCGTCAGCCGCATGCGGTCGAACCACCATCCGCCGACCTCGGTCTTGCCGATGGCGAAGATCGTGCCCACGATCAGCACCAGTCCGCCGACCACGAAGTACCAGTACCCCACCATGAAGTCCGAGAGCCCCATGAGGAACTTGGTCGCCCACGGGAGCACGGCCTCCTTGCCCTGGAAGACGGCGCGGAACTTGGGCAGCACGAACGTGAGCAGGAAGATCGTGACACCCACGGCCATGGTGCCGATGATTCCGGGGTAGATCGACGCGCCGATGACCATCTTGCGCGTCTCGATCTCCTGGGCGATGTACCCGGCGATGCGGTCGAGCATCTTGGCGAACGAGCCCGACATCTCCGACGCTCGCACCATGTTGATGTACAGCGGGCCGAACAGCTTCGGATGCCGCGCCAGCGATTCGGAGAACTGCTTGCCGCTCTCCACGTCGGTCTTCAGACCCACGATGATCTTCTTGAACGTCGGGTGCGTCGTCTGATCGGCGATCCCGTCCAGCGCGGCCCTCAGGTTGATGCCGGCCCGGATCATGACCGCGAGCTGCGTGGTGAAGTCCAGTACGTGCTTCTGATTCGGACGACCGGCGTTCAGCTCCGCGAACTTCTGCGCAAGCCCGGACCGATTGATCCCCGCCTGCACCGGCGTCACGCTCACCACGCGCATGCCCTGGTTCCGCAGCACGCCCGCCGCGGTCGCCACGCTGTCGGCGGCCATCACGCCCACCTGCAGCTCACCCGAATCGGTCCGGACCTGGTAGCGATAGTTGGGCATGGGTGAAAGTGACGAAGTGGCGGAGTGACAAAGTGACGGCGCGTTCGCTCAACGTTCACCTGATCACACCGGTTCCGTCCTCCTGAACTCGCTGGGAACACACTCGATCGATCGCCGCACCTGGAACACTCGAACTTCACCGATTCCGGACTCGGCAACTTCGTGACTCCGTCACGCCGTCACTTCTCCATTACGCCACCAGCATGCGCTCCAGCTTGTCCGGGAAGGCGGCCTGGGCGATCGCGTCCTCGCGGCTGATCATGCCGTTGAAGTACAGCTCCGCGATCGCCGTGTCCAGCGAGCACATGCCAAGCGCACGATTCGTCTCGATCACGTTCGGGATCTCGAAGCTGCGATTCTCGCGGATCAGGTTGCGCACCGCGGGCGTGCACAGCAGCACCTCGACCGCCGGCACCATGCCCGGCTTGTCGATGCGGCTGAACAGCGTCTGGCTGATCACCGCCTGCAGCGTGTTCGCCAGCATCGAGCGGATCTGGTTCTGCTGACCCGCCGGGTACATGTCGATGATGCGCTCGACCGTCTGCGACGCGTTCACCGTGTGCAGGGTCGAGAGCACCAGGTGGCCCGTCTCGGCGGCCGAGATCGCCAGAGCCGTGGTCTCCAGGTCGCGCATCTCGCCCACCAGCACGATGTCGGGGTCCTGACGCAGCGCGTGCTTCAGACCGCTCGCAAAGCTCGGCATGTCGGCCCCAAGCTCGCGCTGCTCGATCAGGCACCGATTGCTCGTGAACGCATACTCCACCGGGTCTTCCAGCGTGATGATGTGCTTGCGATACCGCTCGTTCATCGCCTGGATCATCGCCGCCAGCGTCGTCGACTTGCCCGAGCCCGTGTCGCCCGTCACCAGCACAAGGCCGCGCGGCAGATACGTCAGTCGCGCGATGACCTCCGGCAGGTTCAGCGCCGCCAGCGGCGGGACCTTGGTCTTGATCGCACGCATCGCGATGCCCGCCGAACCACGCTGCATGTGCGCGTTCACGCGATATCGCGCCAGCCCAGGGGCCGCAAACGAGAAGTCCGAGTCCTTGATCTGCTCGAACTTCGCGAACGCCTCCTTGCTCGCCATGTACTCGACCATCGAGCGCACAAGCTCCGGCGTCAGCACCGGCATGTCCATCGGCACCATCACCTGGTGCACGCGCATCATCGGCACGTGCCCGCTGATCAGGTGCACGTCCGACGCGTCGGACTCGAACGCGTGCTTGAGCATCTCAATGAGCTTCGCGGCTGCCGGATTCGCCGGCGCCGAACTCATTGAGCCCGCGCTCGGCGGGGTGCCGATCGTCGCGGGGGTCGTGCTGCCGGAACCATGCGGTGTCGGAGTTGGAGGCATGGGGCGAGTGATCGGCCCATGACGGCCACCGATTGACGACTCATCCGTCGGCGACGCACATCCCCCGGCCCGCACGGCCCGCTCCGCCGTCACAGCCCGCACAGACCGACGCGGCATGGTTTATCGGTCGAGTTCTCGCGGACGTTGCCCACGCTATCAGACCTGGCCCGTCTCGAACACGCGCTCACGCTCGGCAACCGCCCCCAGTCACCTCTTCACGATCGCCTCTCGAGCCGCCACGGCGAGCTTGTCGCACCGCTCGTTCTCCGGATGCTCGTTATGCCCGCGTACCCAGTGAAACGTGATCTCATGCTGCCGCTTCAGCTCATCCAGCCGCATCCACAGGTCCTGGTTCTTCACCGGCTCCTTGCCCGCAGTCTTCCACCCCTTGGCCTTCCACCCCTCCATCCACTCCTTGAGCCCCTTGAGCACGTACTGACTATCGGACCAGAGCTCAACCTTTGAGCGGCTTCTGAGCGCGCTCAGCCCCTGGATCACGGCCATGAGCTCCATCCGGTTATTGGTCGTCGCAATCTCCCCCCCAGCATCCTCGCGCTCGGAACCGCTGGCCGGATGCTTCAGGATGTACGCCCACCCGCCAGGCCCGGGGTTGCCGGAACAGGCGCCGTCGGTGAAGAGTTGAACATGAGGAATCGTTGCCAACCGCCGCCTTTGGTGGCACAGGCGTCCCG
>DHLW01000195.1:303-1584 GCA_002405485.1 Phycisphaerales bacterium UBA4658 | reverse complement strand
CAGACACAGGCGGGACGCCTGTGCCACCAGAATCAAGAACTCAAGTATCACTCAAAGAGCTTCACCGCTCCCCGATTCCCACATACTTCACCCCGTGCGGCCCGACATACTTCGCCGCGGGGCGATACAGCCGGTTGCCGTCGAGCTGCTCGATGATGTGCCCGCTCCACCCCGCGATGCGGCTCATGGCGAACATCGGAGTGAACAGATCCAGCTTCAGCCCGATTGAGTGATACGTCGTCGCCGAATAGAAATCGACGTTCGGATAGATGCCCTTGGCTCCGACCTCGCGGGCCATGATCTGCTCGATGGTGCTGGACATCTCGTACAGCTTCAGGTTCCCCGTGTCCGCCGCGATCTGCCGGGCGAAGGTCTTCAGGAACGTGGCCCGCGGGTCGATCGTCTTGTACACGCGATGCCCGAAGCCCATGATTCGCGCGCCCTCGTGCCTACGGGCGAGCTTGTCCATGATGTACGGCTCGACGTGCTTCATCGGGTCGATGCCCTTGGCCTTCGCCTCGGCCTCGATCTCAAAGAGCATCTCCATGACCTCTTCGTTCGCACCGCCGTGCAGCGGCCCGCGGAGCGAGCCAACCGCCGCCGTCAGCGCCGAGTACACGTCGCTCAGCGTCGAGATCACCACCCGGGCCGTGAACGTCGAGTTGTTCAGCCCGTGATCCGCGTGCAGGATCATGCAGATGTCAAACGCCCGGGCCACGGCCTCCGTCGGCACCTGCCCGTTGAGCATGTACAGGAAGTTCTGCGCGAAGGTCAGATCCTTCCGCGGATGCACGATCGGCAGCCCCCGGCGGTAGCGGTCAAAGTACGCGATGAGCGTCGGCGTGTGCGCCAGCACGTTCAGCGCCTTCTCCCGCGCCGACGCAAGATCGTTCGCGTTGGGGTTGGCGTCGTGCATCGCCAGCGCGCTGATCATCGTCCGCAGCACGTGCATCGGCTGCGCGTCCTTGGGCAGCCGAGTCAGCCGATCCTCCATCCCCGCCGGAAGCTCATACCGCTTCCGCAGATCCGCGCTGAACGCCTCCAGCTCGCTCTTGTTCGGCAGACGCCGATTCCAGAGCAGATACACCGTCTCCTCGAACGTCGAGTGCCGCGCCAGCGTGTCGATGTCGATCCCCACGTACTCCAGGACACCCTTCTCGCCGTCAATGAACGACATGTGCGTCTCGGCGGCGGTGATCCCTTCAAGCCCGCGAGCGAACGTCGGGGCCGGGGCGGCGGAAGTCGGTGCATTGGCGGTGGGGGCGGTGCTCATGGCGGCTC
>DHLW01000195.1:0-191 GCA_002405485.1 Phycisphaerales bacterium UBA4658 | reverse complement strand
GGGGGCGGTGCTCATGGCGGCTCAAGAGTCCAGTTCGGCGTTGGAATCGGCGGGTTCTCGCGCTCGGCGAGGACCAAGACGCGATCGTATGGCACAACTCACCCCGCCTCGACCTTTTCGCCCGCTTGCCCCGGCGCGATTCGCACTTCCCAAACCCTCCCCCCACCCCCCCTGCCCCCTCCCACCCTCCC
>DHLW01000203.1:3633-18972 GCA_002405485.1 Phycisphaerales bacterium UBA4658 | reverse complement strand
GATGTTGCCCTTGTGCACGAGCGTGACGCTCTTGCGCTTCTCCTTCAGGGCGTACTCGATGGCGGCCCAGATGAGCCGCTCTGAGCCGGCTCGGCTGACGGGCTTGATCCCCACGCCGACCTCGACGCCCGCATACATCTCCGCGTGTCCGATCTGCGACCCCCACTGCGTGCCCGCGGCCGCGCTCCCGAAGCGGATCTTCTTGAACTCCTTGGGCAGCTTTTCGGCCAGCGCGTCGAGAATGACCTTTGCCTCGGGCGAACCGGCCGCGAAGTCGATGCCCGCGTAGATGTCCTCGGTGTTCTCGCGGAAGATCACCATGTCGCAGTCCTGCGGGCGCTTCACCGGGCTGGGGACGCCCTTGAACCAGCGCACCGGACGCAGGCAGACGTACAGATCAAGCAACTGGCGGAGGGCGACGTTCAGCGAGCGGATGCCCCCGCCGACGGGCGTGGTGAGCGGGCCCTTGATGCCGACCAGATACTTCTTGAAGTCCTCGATGGTCTGATCGGGAAGCCAGTTGCCCGTCTGGTTGAAGGCCTTCTCGCCCGCGAGCACCTCGTGCCAGTGGATCTTGTACTTGCCCTTGGAAGTCTTTTCGACCGCGGCATCCATCACCCGGACCGAGGCCCGCCAGATGTCGGGCCCGGTGCCGTCGCCTTCGATGAACGGAATGATGGGGTTGGCCGGAACGTTGAGCTTGCCGGCAGACATGGTGATGGTGGCGGGCATCGGAAACTCCTTGCAAAGGACCAATCGCGGGGGATCAGAATAGGGGGGATCGGCGTCTGCGCGTCGTCACCCGGTCGCACCAACGGCATCATCCAGAACGTGGTACGCTCCGCCGATGCTGCTCAACCGGAGGACGCTGCTCTGGGTCCTGCTCGGCGCGCTGGCGCTGGCGGCGGCGTCGGGCATGCTCGCGATCGTGGCGCCCATCGCCGGCGTCTGGCGCTTCGCGGCGATGTCCGTCATCGGTGCCGTCACGGCCGGAATCATGATGTCCATCGCCTCCTGGACGGAGAAGCCCGAGACCCGAGCCGGCGGGCTCCTGGGCATGGGCGTGTGCGTCGCGCTCTTTGTCGGCGGGTGCGGGCTGGTCTGGGAAACCGTCATCGGGCGGCAGTTGTTCGAACTCATCGGCGTCGCCATGGTCGCCAGCGCCTGCGCCGGCTTTCCGGCCGCACACTTCCTCAAGCGGTTCTGGCGCGATGGGTGGCGATGGGCATCGATCGTCGGCGTGGGGGGCGCGGCGTGCGTGTTCCTCATCGCCATCGCCGGCGGGCTCATGGATTTCGTCGGGCTCCCCATCAGCAGCAGCCGAATCTACGGTTCCGCGGCGACGATCGGGCTCGGCGTGGTGTGCGCGGCGTTCGCGCTTGTGGGTTACCGCACCCCAAACGACCAAGGACGCACGCAACCGGACTCGGCCCCGTGGCGTTGGCTGGCAATCCCGGGGGCTGTGCTCGGGGTCGGCTCGTCGCTCTGGGGCATCTGGTTCGGCGGCGGGGACCGCGAGTGGGTGCCCACCCTCGGATACGCCCTTGCCGCCGTCGTGGCCCACGGTGTGCTCATCGGGCGCAGCCGCGCGGGACAGGCCTATCCATGGCTGCGGTGGCTGACGTTCGGCGCTGCGGTGCTCACCGGCGTGCTCGTGGTCTCGGCGGTCTGGGTGAACGTCGATGACTACACCGTCCTCTGGCGGATGGTCACCGGCTCGGGCATTCTCACCGGCAGCGGCACGCTGGCGATCCTGGTGATGGATCGTCTGGCCTTCGGCAAGCGGCTGGAACTCCGCTCGGTCGTCGCCAACCGGGGGCCGGGGAGTGCGCCGACGAGCATCTCGTCCATCAGGATCGAGTGTCCCCGGTGCTCGCTGGCCCAGACGATCCCGGTCGGCGAGGAGGGCGCGCTCTGTGCGGGGTGCAAGCTGCACGTCGCTGTGCGCACCCACGCCGCGCTCTGCGGCGCATGCGGGTATGACCTGAAAGACCTCAAGGGCGGCACCTGTCCGGAGTGCGGCGCCGCGATCGGATGACCTCTCACCCCCGCGCACGCGCCGCTGGATCACGCCTCGCAGAGCATCGCCTCGCACGTGAGCCCCGGCCCGAAGCCCAGCAGGATCATCGGGCCCCGCACGCCGGCGCTCAGCGCTTGCTCAAGAATGAACAGCACGGTCGCCGACGACATGTTCCCATGCTCGCGCAGCACCGCGCGTGAACGATCAAGAGCTCCGGACGGAAGGTCGAGCGCCTCGGCACAGGCGTCGAGCACCTTGGGCCCGCCGGGATGGACGATCCAGCCGGCCTGGCGTGCACGCTCGGCATCCAGTCCGAGCGACGCCAGCCACGGCTCGAGCCAGCCGCGCACATG
Organism: Phycisphaerales bacterium UBA4658; assembly: GCA_002405485.1. Lineage (GTDB taxonomy): Bacteria > Planctomycetota > Phycisphaerae > Phycisphaerales > UBA1924 > UBA4658. The sequence goes on along the minus strand of DHLW01000203.1, from coordinate 16,599 downwards.
CCCGCGGATCGCTCCAGGCACGCTCTCGGCAAGGGTCATCGCAAACCCGTGGTCCGTCACGTCCCAGCGCATCGCGTCCCGCGTGCCCGGCAGCAGCCGAGATGCGGCCCCGATGATCCGCGGACACGCTCTTTGCGCGGGGGCCAGCGCCGGCTCGTGGCGCGATGCGCGGTCAGGCGGCGCGCCGGTTGCGCCGACGACGCACGCCGCCGCCCCGTCGGCAAACAGCGCGTTGGCCACGATGTGGTCGGGTCGATCAGAAAACTGCATGTGCAGCGAGCAGAGTTCGACGCACACCACCAGCACCCTCGCCGCGGGGTCGTGCGCGATGGACGCGGCAGTCCGCATTCCCACGATTGCCCCGTGGCACCCCATGAAGCCCACGCCCACCCTGTGCACCCCGGCGTTCAGGCCAAGGCCCTCGATGAGATCGACATCGACACCCGGCGCGGCCAGACCCGTGCAACTGACGACCAGCAGGTGCGTGATCGACGCCGGATCGACGCACGATTCAAGCAGAGCGCTCCGGCATGCCCGCAGGGCGAGATCCGCGGCGTGGAGCGCAAACTGCCCCATTCGCGCCTCGGTTCCCGGTCCGCGCGTCGACCCTCGCTCGCGACGAAAGAACGACTGGTGCACTCGGTCGCCTTCGCGCGCCGGCGCGTGGATGAGGCAGCTTCCGCGACGCTCGATCCCCGATCGCGCATGGATCGCCTGCGCAAAGCGGGCCGCATCGCCCTCGAGCCCGCCCAGTTCGATCGCAAGCGCCGCGGCCTGCACGGATGAGCACGCGTGTGCGGGTGTCGCACGCCCGATGCCGAGGATGCGCGGCAATCCGGTCATGCGATCTCCCGCGATCGGCCGGCCGATGGGTACGGGCGCTCCAGCGCCGCCCCCACCGCCAAGCCAACGCACGACGCCGCACCCGCGAGCACCCCACCGGTCCCGAGCACGCCCACAGCAGCCCGGGCCGCCGGCCATGCGTGCGCAAGTCGGCGAACCCAGCGACATACACGCTGTCGCGGCAGGATCGTCGATGCGTGCCATCTGGACCACTCCCACTCCAGCCGGCGCATGGACTCAACGCCGGGGTGCGCAATCGCGTCTGCCGCGAGCATGCCCGCGGCGCGTCCGCCGGCCAGCCCCCATGCCATGCCTTCGCCGGTGAACGGCTCGACGTAGCCGCAGGCGTCACCGACCACGATGATCCCTCGATCTGAAACGCGCCGGCGATGGCGCGTGAGGATCGGCGTGCCGCGCACGGGCCCGAGCTGGTCTCCGATCTCGACGCCGCAGGTTCTCAGCGTGCGCACGATCGCCGCCGACGGACCGCCGGTCGTTCGGATCAACGCCGGCGCGCCTGCCGCGGCGATGTTCAGTGAGCCGTCCGGCAGACGGACCATCCCGACGTACATGCCGGGGCCGACGCACATGCGGATCGCGCCATCATCAAGCGTCGGCTCGAATCCTGCATCGCCCGACTTGAGCCGCGCGCCAAGCCCCATTCTCCCCCGAGCACAGACGCTCGGCTGAAGCTCGGGAATCTCCGCGAGGGCCGAGCCGGCAAGCCCATCGGCGGCGATGACCACGCGGGATCGAACCAATCGGGTCGATCCGTTCGCCGATCTCAGCCGGACGCACCTGTCCCCGCAGCTCAGCGGTTCGCCCAGGACCTGCGCTTGGCAGGCGGGCAGGAACTCCACGCCAAGCTCCCGGCCGCGTTGCACGAGGGCCGCGTCCAGCTCTCCGCGATCCACCACCAGCCCCTCGCCGGTGCGCACGAGGGCCACTTGAGTCCCCGCGCGCAGCTCGACTCGGTCCAGTCGAGCACGCGGCCCGCGGACCGCGTCCAGCACGCCGAGAGATCGAAGCTCCGCGACCCCGGCCGCATTGATGCAGCACCCGCACACCTTGTGTCTCGGCCAGGCGGAGCGCTCGGCCAGCAGCACCCGCCGACCCTCACCGAGTTTCAGCGCAAGCGCGATCGCCGCCGCGCCGCCCGCGACGCCCGCGCCGATGATCACCGCGTCCACGCGGTCGTCGCTCTGTCGCCCGTCGCCGATCGGCCCCACGCAACTCCTTCCGCTCGGTGCTCAGAAACGCCGCCAGTGCAGCATCATTCGGAACGGCCAGCACCGGCGGATTCGCACGGGATCAAGTCCCGCTCGTTCCGCCAGCCCGCCCAGTTCATCCATCGTGAGCGATCCCTGTACGGAGCGTACCGCGTCCACGCGCACGATCCGCGACCGCGTGCACAGAGTCCCCGCCAGGTGGGCCGCGACCAGACCGAGGGTGCACCGGCGCAGGTCTGAGACCAGCACCTCCCGCCGAGCCACACGCTTCATCTCGGTCAGAACGGAGACGATGTCGTCTTCACGCAGGTGATGCAGAAACAGCGAGCACATCACCACGTCGAACCGGGCGTCCTCCCCGCCAAGCCCGGTCCCCAGCACATCGCGAGACTCCAGCTCCACTCGCACGCCCGCGCCGTCGGCGCGTTCGCGGGCGACTCGCAGCGCCGTTTGGCTCACGTCCACCCCTTTGAGGGTGAGCACCCGTCCACGCGCCGCCGCTGCGCGACCCAGACCAATGAGCACATCCGCCGACCCGCACGCAACATCCAGCACCGAGGCGGCGCCCCCAGCACGATCGGCGGCGTCCAGCACCATGGGCAGGAGTTGGGCGACCACCCGGCTGACCCGGTTCACACGCCGAAGGGCCGCCAGCGCGACGCGATGCTCATCCTCCGGCAGGCGGGGATCGTCCATGAGCTCGGGCTGCAGGCGTCGGTGCGTCAGCACATCCGACACGGTATCCCGTCGGGCCGACGGCTCCCCCCTCCCCCCAGGGGGATCGCCCCCGAGACGGTTCGGATCGGCTACCGTTGCCCTGCACTGTCGGGGCGTCGGTCACGTGTCCCACCCTCCGAGGTCTCACGTTTTCCCTCTCGTAAGGATGCACTCATGTTGTCGCGAGCGTCGGTTTCGGGCGGTCTGATCGGGCTGGCCCTTGGTCTTGCGTTGGTCGCTCCCGCCCTCGCCGAGCCGCCGGCCGGTGACAAGTCCGCGGCGGCCCAGAGCTCACCCCAGACTCCTCCCCCCGCACCCGAACCCAAGGAAGAAATGGCTCCCAAGGCCCTCCCCGTTCCGCTGGATCTCCCCGTCATCGAGAAGAAGGAGCTCGAAGGTGGCCTCATCATCGAGGACCTGAAGATCGGCTCCGGTCTGGAAGTGCGCCCCGGCGCCTCGGTCTTTGCCCACTACCACGGGATGCTCAAGAGCGACCTCACCAAGGTCTTTGACTCCTCCTATCAGCGCGGCGAGCCCGCCGCGTTCCCGCTCAGCGGGGTCATCCAGGGCTGGCAGAAGGGCGTCCCCGGCATGAAGATCGGGGGCATCCGCCGGCTCACCATCCCCGCCGCCATGGGCTATGGCGAGCGCGGGTCCGGCGACAAGATCCCGCCGAACTCCGACCTGGTCTTCATCGTCGAAGTCGTCGACGCCGTCGCGTACGAGGACATCACCGAGGGCACCGGCGAACTCGTGGGCTCCCGCGCGATCGTCGTCGCCGCCTTCACCATGAAGGACGCCGAGGGCAAGGAGGTCGACAGCGCGACCAAAGAGAACCCGTTCATCTGGGTGCCGGGCGAGAACAATGGCATCACCTCCGGCATCGAGGGCATGAAGGTCGGCGGCAAGCGCAAGATCCGCATCCCCGCCCAGTTCAACTTCACGCCCCCCAACGCCCCGAACCCCAAGAACCGCCCGAACAACGTCGCCGTCGATGTCGAGATCGAGGTGCTCCAGGTCAAGAATCTGGTCCCCCCGACTCCGCCCGCGTCGGCCGCACCCAAGAAGTAATCAAGGGCGTCCGCTCCTGATCCAAGCGCAACGGGCCCCCGAGGCCCGTTGTTTTTTTGTGCGCTCATTTTGGCAGCCGGCTCGGCAGGATCGTGGACCGCCGTGCGTACAAGCCGATACACCCTTTGTATGGCTTTTCGCACGGAGGTTGTCATGCGCCCAGTCGCCCACCGGTTTTGCCTGAGTCTGGCCGTGGGACTCGCCTGCACGGCTGGTGCGCGTCTTGCCGACGCGCAGGTCGGGGGGTCCGGCGGGATCCAGACAATTCCCGATACGTCGCGTCCTGCACGTCCCCCAGCAAGCGGGGGCGATCAGCCCGCGACCGGCGGCCTCATCGATCTTCGTCCGCGCTTCCGTGCGGGCCAGTCCATCCGGTACGTGTATGAGCAGACCGCGCGGAACTCCGTTCGCTCGCCCGAGAAGGACGACGAGACCCTGAACACCGACTCGGAACTCTCCCAGCGGCTCGGGCTCGTGATGCGCACGGTGCGTGCGGACGACACCGGAACGACGATCGAACTGGAGTACGAGTCCGTTCGCGTCAAGTACAAGACCGACGCCGAAGAGGGCGCCTTCGACAGTGCCGCCCGGCAGACGCCCTCCCCCGGCGCTGCACCGGCGACCAAGCCCGGGGCGCCCGCCAAGCCCGCGCCGGAAGCTCCTCAGCCGCCCGCCGATCCCCTGGCCGCACTCGATCTGAATGCCATGCTCGAGGCGATGTTCCGGCCCATGGTGGGCTCCAGGGTCACTGTCGAGCTTGATCGCACGGGGGCGATTCGCTCGGTCTCTGGTGGAAGCGCGCCCGGTGGGGGGCTTGGAGCGGGCGGAGCCGGCATCCCAGGCCTCGGCGCCGGCGGGTCCGGGCTCGCGCCGGATCCCAGGCAAATTGCCTCGTGGCTCGTGCAAGGTGCGTCGGGCAGCAACGGCCTTGTCCGCGTCGGGCAGAGCTGGACGAACGCCGACTCGGTGGGCAACACGCCCGTCGGCCCCATGCGCATGCAGACGCGGCACACGCTCCGCTCCGCGAACCTCGGGCTCGCGCAGGTCGCCTTCGTCGGCGCGGTGGAAGGGGCCGGAACCGACGCCGGCGGTCCCATGGGCGTGCAGCTTCGCGACGCCGCGTATTCCGGCACCTATCAGTGGGACACCCGCGACGGCGCGCTCGCGGGCATGCAGGCCGACATGCGCGTGGACATGCAGGGGGGCGCGACGCTGCTCAATCTGCGGATGAACTCCGAGACCCAGGTGCGCGTCAGCCGGGTCACGCCCGCCGGCCTGCCTCAGCGGGACTGACAGACGTACCATCGATCATGTCCGATCGTGTGATGGGCGGCGCACCGCTCGCGTCGTCGGCATCCTCCCAACTCGTGCACGCGCTCGATTCCGCCCCATCGACGCCGTCCGCTTCGGCTGCCGCGCGTGCCGGCAACCCGCTGGCGTGCGCCGCGGAGCTCGCCCGGCTGCGTTCCCCGCGGGTGGACGTCACCCGCGCCCCGCGCCGTGCGCTTCACATTCCCAATCTGGACTCGCTCACCCGCCTGGTGCACTCGCTTCGTGAAGCCGTCGCGCCCGGTGGTGTCGGGCTCAACGTCAGCGGCAACTGGTCCGTCGGGCAGATCCTCCATCACCTGTCGCGGACCATTTCCGGATCGCTCGACGGGTTCGCGTGCGTGCCGATCCGGCCCACTGAGCCGCCCGGCCCGCTGCGCGACGCGCCGATTCTCGGTCGGCTGCTCCGCCGCATCGATCGCCAGGATCTCCACGCCGAGCGTCTGCTGCTTCGACGCGTTCTGCTTGATCAGCCGCTGCTCCCGGCCGGACCGAGCGTCGCCTTGCCCGGACAACTCGACCCGTTTGCCCAGGTCTGGACGAGCGACGCCTCGGCATGGCTGCTGGCCGTCCTTGGCCGATTGGCCTCTGGTGAGCGCATGCGGCGGGAGAGTCCGACGCTCGGCCCGATGACGCACGAGCAGTGGGTCGCGTTCCACCTGCGCCACGCCGAACTCCACCTGTCCTTTGTGCACGTCGGCGCCGATGCGGGGCCCCTCCCCATCTCGGGGAACCACTGATCCAGCCCGCACGCCCGCGCACCGGTGGCAGCCGACGCCGGATTTGCCGGTAGAACACAGGCGTCTCAACCGATGCTCAATGCTCTCGGTGTGTGCAGGAAGCGTCCGATAAGCCGGACGTCCGTTGTCGGCTCTTTTGTCCGGAGTGTGCATGGCCCCTGCGGTTCGAACGTTGACGGTGATCCTGGCCTGTGGCGCGGCATGCCTCGCTTCGGGCATCACTTCCGCACACGCGACTCAGCCGACCGCCGCAACCCCCCCGGCCCCACCCGCCGCCGCGGAGCCCAAGGTGGCGCTGCGTCCGGTCTGGGAAAAGGGCCAGTCCGCGTCGTTCGACATGCGACTGGAGACCCGCGTCAAGGCGAACATCCTGAGCAACGAGGGCGGGCAGAGGTCCCAGTTGTATCGCCAGGAGGCCCGCCTGTCGCGCCGGGTGCTCAAGGCCGACGCCGGCGGAGCCGTGCTGGCAATCACCATCGAACGCCTGCGCATGCAGGTCTCCGCCGACGGCGAGGTGCTCTGGCATGACAGCGCATCGACCGTCTCCAACAACGACGCTTCGGATCTGAAACAGGCCATCGACATCGCGGTGGGGCGGCCCATCACCATCACCTTGAACCCCGAGGGCGAGGTCGTGTCCATCGAGGGCAATCAGGACCTCGAGCCCATGGGCGACAAGGGCACGCCCCCAAAGCCCATTCCGCAGGCCCTGCTTGGAGACCAGGTCATCCGCGGCGTGTGGAGGCCGCTGTACGGCATCCCCGGCGCACCAGAATCCGGTTCGATCGGCGAGGCCTGGACCATCGAGGACAAGGTCACGGACCGGTCCATGGGCATCTTCAACACCACCCTCACCTCCGTGCTCGGCGAACGCTCGGGCGATCGCGCGAGAATCGACGTCACCGGAACGACCCGTCTGATCCCCGCCGTCGGCCCCTCCGCAGTCAAGGGTGAGCTTCAGGATCACGCCATCAACGCAACCTACGTCTGGGACGTCGCGGCCCGGTCGCTCGTGTCCCTCGTCGGTCGCCAGAGTCAGGTCATCGAAGGCGAGCGCGGCACGCTCAAACAGCGCGTCGAAACCGTCGTGCTCAGGCAGATCACCCGCGTCGAGCCCGGAACACCGGACGCCGATTGGGGGGCCGCGGCTCCCCCGCGCGGGCCAGTCGTCCCTGAGCCCCCGAAGCCAGGGAGCAAGTGAGCGGCAATCGTCTACCATCGCGGCCCGCCTCTTGGGGGCAAGTCTGCTGAAGTTGGCCTTGTGGCGCGTGCGCCCTGGAGACTGGTTATGAAGAGCATTCGACTGATCGTGGCGGCAGGGGTTGGGCTTGGCGCGACCCTGGGGTCTCTGGGAGCGTTCCCCGAGTCCAGTGCGGCGGGGGCCATGGCTCGTTCCGAGACCGTTGACCTCACGCCCAAGTTCAAGCCCGGCATGAGCGTGACGTTCGTCCAGCACACCAAGCGGACCGACATGATGGCCGTCGGCGGCGCGATGCCGGAGACCAAGCCCGCCGACAAGCCCGCAGACGGCAAGGCCGAGCCCGCCAAAGCCGAGCCCACAAAGACCGAGCCGGCCCGAGGTGGAGAGGCCCCCGCCGACCCGGCAAAGTCCGACCCCGCCAAGTCCGAGCCGGCCAAGACTGAGCCGGCCAAGACCGAGCCGAGCAAGTCAGAGCAGGGCATCCAGCGATCGTCTCAGGGCATGAGCTCGACGACCTCGATCGATCAGACCGCCGAGTACGAACTCCGGGTCATCTCGGCGTCGGATCAGGGGGCGGAGCTCGAGCTGGAACTCAAGGCCGTGAAGGCCACCGCGACGATCCCGCAGGGCGATTTCTCGTGGGATTCCGCCGCTCCACGCGACGACAGCGAGATCATCAACCCCATCGCGCAGGCGTTTCGGCCGATCATCGGCGCGGTGCTCAAGCTCACACTCAACGCCGACGGCAACATCATCGGGGTGCAGGGCGACCCGCGCGTGAATCCCAACGCCCGCGGCCCGCTGGCCCCGAACATTCAAGCGCTGGTCGGTCCGGATCTGGTCAGAGTCCGGTGGAACTCGGTCTTCTGGGTCAAGGACGGGCGAAAGCCCGCCGCCGTCGGCGAGTCGTGGGCCAACACCGACGAGCTCAACGCCGCCGCCGTGGGCAAGTATGCCTTCGTGACCACCAGCACCCTGTCGGGCGTGAAGGACGGCATCGCGAATATCGCGATCACTGGCCGCATCGAGCTCACCGGCACCGAGCCCGGCAAGAACCCCGCCGGCACCCTCAAGGACCAGATGCTCAAGGGCAGCGCCGAGTGGGACACCGCCACCGGCACCGCCCGGAAGTTCGTCCTGGAGCAGCGGCAGACCCTGGACATCAACGCCATGGGCATCCCCGTCACCCGCACCAGCGACTTTGTGGTGACGACGACGCGGAAATGACCGCGGGGATACAACCCACGCGGCCAACGCCGGAGGCAAGTTGACCTTTCGGCCAGCCGATCTACGATGACCTTTCCTGCCCGGTGCAAGCCGAGCGGGAGACAACTCAAACGCCACGGGGGCGTAGCTCAGTTTTGGTAGAGCGCATCCATGGCATGGATGAGGTCACGAGTTCGAGTCTCGTCGCCTCCACTTCCCGTGAACAGCCCCGGCCCTGTGCCGGGGCTGTGGTTTTTGCAGAGCTGGTCATCCGGGCTCGGGTTTCAGACCCTGGAAAGACGTCGATTCCAAGCAGATTTTTGGATTTTGCTTGGGACCGATTCCTGGAAATGCGGCGCAAGCCCGAAGCCCGCGCCCCGCCCCTGACTTCGTGCCTACACTCTCGACCCTGCTCGGCGGCCAACGTGGCCCGCCGGGCGACAGCCAAGACCGTTACACCACTTGCTCGCGTCTCTCCTTGGCCGGAAGACGCACAGCCCACGCGGGCGAGCCAGTGGGAGGTGGAGCAGCATGGCCAAAAAAGAAGCTATCAATAAGATCAAGGTGATGGCCCCCGGGGGCAAGGCGACGCCTGCGCCGCCACTGGGCCCCGCGCTCGGCGGTGCCGGCATCAACCCCGGCCAGTTCGTCCAGCAGTTCAACGCGGCGACCGCCAAGCTCAACGGCAAGGTCGTCGGCTGCGTGATCACGGTCTACAACGACCGCTCGTTCAGCTTCGAGATCAAGAGCTCACCCGCCGCGGTGCTCATCCGCGAGGCGGCGAAGATCGAGAAGGGCTCCGGCGTGCCGAACAAGGAAAAGGTCGGCAAGCTCACCAAGACCCAGGTGAAGGCGATCGCCCAGGAGAAGATGGCCGACCTGAACGCGGGCTCGATCGAGGCCGCGATGCGGATCATCGAGGGTCAGTGCCGGAACATGGGCGTTCTTGTGGTGGAGGGCTAAAGCGTCATGGCAACGAAGATTTCCAAGCGCTCCAAGGCCAACGCCGCGCTGGTCCCTCAGAACGAGATGACCCCCGCCGAGGCCGTCAGCGCCATCAAGAAGTTCAAGGGTCCGAAGTTCGACCAGACGGTGAACATCGTCATGCACCTGGGCATCGACGCCGAGCAGGCCGATCAGGCCATCCGCGGCTCGGTGAGTCTGCCCAACGGCATCGGCGTGAAGAAGAAGGTCATCGCCTTCTGCCGCGAGGACAACATCAAGCCCGCCAAGGACGCCGGGGCCGTTGAGGCCGGCGGCGAGGATCTGGTCTCCAAGATCGAGGGCGGCTGGATGGACTTCGACGTGGCGATCGCCACGCCGGACATGATGCGCGTGGTCTCCAAGCTCGGCAAGGTGCTCGGCCCCAAGGGGCTCATGCCCTCGCCCAAGAGCGGGACGGTGACCAACGACGTGGCGACCGCCGTGAAGGAATACTCGGCCGGCAAGGTCGAGTTCCGCAACGACAAGGCCGGGAACGTGCACGCGGTGGTGGGCAAGATGAGCTTCGCCCCCGATGCTCTTGCCCAGAACGTCGAGCACTTCATCAAGCACATCGAGAAGATGCGTCCCTCCACGACCAAGGGCGCGTACATCAAGAAGTGCGTCATCGCGGGGTGCATGACCCCGGGCGTGCAGATCAAGATCGAAGCCCCGAAGGTGGAGGAATAATCCATGTCGAAGGCCGTCAAAGAAATGCTCATCCGCGAGACCAGCTCGCGGCTCACCGGCGTCAGCAACGCCGCCCTCATCTCCATCCGCGGCGTGAAGGCGATCGACACGACCAAGCTCCGGTCCAACCTGCGCAAGAAGCAGGTCAAGATCACCGTCGTGCGCAACTCCCTGGCCAAGAAGGCCCTCGCCGGTTCCGGGCTCGAGCCGCTCTTCCCCATGCTCACCGGCTCCAACGCCGTGGTGCACGGCGGATCCAGCGTCGTCGAGATCGCCCGCGAGCTCACCAAGGCCCTCGCCGACTTCCCCGGCGTGGAGCTCAAGGGCGCCGTCCTCGATGGCACCCTCTTCGCCGGTGAAAAGGGCGTCAAGGAACTCTCCAAGTACCCGACCCGCGAGGAAGCGCTCGGCCAGACCGTCACGCTCATCCTCGGGCCGGCTCGCAAGCTCGTCGCCCAGATCAAGGGTCCCGGCGCCAACGTCGCCGGCCTGGTCAAGGCGATTGAGACCAAGCTGGAAAAGGGCGAGGCAATCGCGAAAGTGGGGTAATCGCATCGGGCCGCGGCGAACCCCGAGGCCCGACTCCCGATGCCCCGAAACCGTCCGCAATGACATCACCGCACCCGACTGGGCCCGCAAGGGCTGTAAAGATCGGAACAGTTCCGAGACCTCTTGGGTGCATGACACGACGGCCTGCCTCCGCGGGCCGCCAGGTACGAAAGGTTGGATTCCATGTCCACGATTCAGGAACTCGGTGACAAGCTCGCTGGCCTCTCCCTCAAGGACGCCGTTGAGCTTGGCAAGTATCTCAAGGACACCTACGGCATCGAGGCCGCCGCCGGCGGCGCGGTGGTGATGGCGGCGGGTGGCGGCGGCGGCGGGGCCGCGGCCGCGAAGGAAGAGGAGAAGTCGAACTTCGACGTCGTCCTCAAGGAAGTCGATGCCGCCAAGAAGATCGGCGTCATCAAGGTCGTCCGCGAGGCCACCGGCCTGGGTCTGGCCGAGGCCAAGGCCTTCGTCGAGGCCCCCGGCAAGCCCGTCAAGACCGCCCTCCCCAAGGCCGACGCCGAGAAGCTCAAGAAGCAGCTTGAGGAAGCCGGCGCCAAGGTCGAGCTGGCCTAAGTCGACCACTCCCTGTGATTCTGAACAAGGGTCTCCCCACATTGGGGGAGGCCCTTGTCTTTGCTCTCACATGTGTGGGGGGAAATGGTGAAGCAAGCGGCGGGCCGCGCATCGGGAATCCGTGCGGGGCGGCTTGCTCGCCCGGAAGTGGCGGGGTAGACTTGGCGATTCCTTTGCGAGCGGCAGCACAGCGGGCAACGAGCGGGTTCAGGGCGATTTGAAGTACTCGGCATAGCAAGACATCCGAACCGCCCGGTCTCAAACGCCGGTCGGCTATCCCAACCATCACGAGGATCATGATGGCAGCGACAACCGTGCGCGATTTTTCCAAGCGTGGCGACGGCACCCCCGTCCCCGTTTTGACGCGGATTCAGCACGATGGATACCAGCGATTCCTGCAGATCGAGAAGGGCCCGCACGACCGGGATCCTGCGATCGGGCTCGAAGCGCTGCTCCGCGAGGTCTATCCCATCGAGTCGTACGACGGCGCGATGAAGCTTGAGTATTTGTACTACACGCTCGAGGAACCCCGGTACACCCCCGACGAGTGTCGGGAGTTGCGCCTCACCTACGGGCTCCCGTTCCGGGTCTGCGTGAAGCTCACGCGCGAGAACCACCCGGAGATGGCCGAGGAGGAGATCTACCTCGGGGAGTTCCCGATCATGATGGGCGGGGGCGAGTTCATCGTGAACGGCGCCGAGCGCGTGATCGTGAGCCAGCTCCACCGCTCCCCGGGCGTGGACTTCTCGATCGTGTCGGCCGAAGGCGATCGTCCGCTGCACTCGGCCCGCATCATTCCCGAGCGCGGCTCGTGGATCGAGCTCGAGGTGACCAAGAAGGACGTTCTGGCGATGCGGATCGACCAGAGCACGAAGATCGCGGCGACCACGTTCCTGCGCTGCCTGGACGAGTCCATCGCGTCGACCGACGCGCTGCTCGGGCTGTTCTACGAGGTCACCGAGATCAAGGCCGAGCAGGTCCGTCCCGAGCACTGGGCGGCTGCGAGCATCATCGACACCGAGACGGGCGAGGAGCTCGTGCACGTGGGTCGGCAGATCGGCGAGGAAGCCGCGTCGAAGATCCTGAACAGCTCGCTGAAGAAGGTTCGGGTCATCCAGAACCCGAGCGACTCGCTGATCCTGAACACGGTCGCCGAGGAGAAGCTCGAGCAGTTCGAGGCCGAGAACGACTATGAGCGAGCTCTGCTGAAGATCTACACGAAGCTGCGTCCGGGCAACCCGCCGCAGATCGACAAGGCCAAGCAGTTGTTCCTGGAGAAGTTCTACGACGACGCCCGGTATCGCCTGGGTCGGGTGGGGCGTTTCCGGATCAACCGCAAGTTCGGGCTGAACGTTCCGGAAGAGCAGATGTTCATCCGGGCCGAGGACTTCCTGAAGGTCATCACGTACATCCTGGATCTGCGTTCCAAGCGGATCGACCCCAAGACGGGGCAGGCCGCGGCGCAGGTGGACGACATCGACCACCTGGGCAACCGTCGCCTGCGCACGCTCGACGAGCTGGCGGTGGAGGAGCTGCGCAAGGGCTTCCTGAAGCTTCGGCGGACGGTGCAGGAGCGCATGAGCGTCAAGGATCCGGACGAGATCGCCAAGATCGCCGACCTTGTGAACAGCAAGAGCATCTCCAGCGCAATCGATTTCTTCTTCGGGCGCTCCGAGCTCTCGCAGGTCGTCGACCAGACCAATCCGCTCTCGTCGCTCGTGCACGAGCGGCGTCTCTCGGCGCTCGGGCCGGGCGGTCTGAACCGCAAGCGTGCCGGCTTCGAGGTGCGCGACGTGCACATCTCGCACTACGGGCGCATCTGCCCGATCGAGACGCC
>DHLW01000203.1:3145-3489 GCA_002405485.1 Phycisphaerales bacterium UBA4658 | reverse complement strand
ATCGAGACGCCCGAAGGCACGAACATCGGTCTGATCTCTTCGCTTGGCATTTACGCCAGTGTCGATGAGTACGGCTTCATCCGCACGCCCTATCGCGTGGCGAAGGACGGCAAGACCTCTGGCAAGCTCGTGGACCTGCGCGCCGACGAGGAGATCCAGGCGATCCTGGCTCCTGCGGACGCGCTGCAGCCCGACGGGAAGCTCAAGGAGGGCATGATCCTCGCCCGCGTGAACGGCGAACTCGCCGAGGTCGACAGCTCGATGGTGGAGTTCGTCGATATCGCCCCGAAGCAGATCGTGGGCGTGTCGGCGGCTCTGATTCCGTTCCTCGAGCACGACGACGC
>DHLW01000203.1:1414-2991 GCA_002405485.1 Phycisphaerales bacterium UBA4658 | reverse complement strand
AACATGCAGCGGCAGGCCGTGCCGCTCATGAAGGTGGAGCCCCCGCGGATCGCCACCGGCATGGAGAAGCCGGTGGGCATGAACTCGGGCATGATCGTTCGGGCCAAGAACGCCGGCACGATCACCTTCGCGGACGCGACGCGGATCATCATCGACAACTCCGACGAGTACGTGCTCCGCAAGTTCGCGGGGCTGAACGAGCGGACGTGCCTGAACCAGAAGCCGGTCGTCAAGCCCGGGCAGAAGGTCACCAAGGGCCAGATCATCGCCGACGGCCCGAGCACGTCGATGGGCGAGCTGTCGATCGGCAAGAACGTGATGGTCGCGTTCAACACCTTCGACGGTTCGAACTTCGAGGACGCCATCGTCATCAACGAGAAGGTCGTCAAGGACGACGTCTTCACGAGCATCCACATCGACGCGTTCGACGTGGAGATCCGCGAGACCAAGCTCGGTCGCGAGGAGTTCACCCGCGACATCCCGAACGTCAGCGAGAAGATGCTGCGGAACCTGGATGAGAACGGCGTGATCCGTCTGGGCGCCCGAGTGGGCCCGGGCGACATCCTTGTGGGCAAGGTCAGCCCCAAGAGCAAGAGCGAGCTCACCCCGGAAGAGAAGCTGCTGCACGCGATCTTCGGGCGCGCCGGCGAGGACGTGAAGAACGACTCGCTGGAGGTTCCCGCCGGGGTCGAGGGTGTGGTCATCGGGGCCAAGCGCTTCAGCCGCCGCATGCACATGACGGCGGACCAGAAGAAGAAGCTCCAGGCCGAGATCGACGCCTACAGCGCCGAGATGGACAAGGGCGCCAGCAAGCTCTTCAAGGAGATGGTGGACGCGATCAACACCATCACGGGCACGCCGATGGTCGACCCCAGCACCCGCCAGAAGGTGGGCGCCAGCGACATCCCCGAGGTCATCCTCGAGCAGATCTCCAACTTCGACCTGAAGTGGATCAAGGGCTCCAAGGAGGCCCGCGAAGAGGCCGAGACGACCTATCGCCAGTTCTGGCCCCGCATCGAGGCCAACCGCAAGGAGAAGGAACGCAAGATCGGGCACATGAAGCGGGGCGACGAGCTCCCCTCCGGTGTGCTCGAGATGGTCAAGGTCTACATCGCGACCAAGCGGCAGCTCTCGGTGGGCGACAAGATGGCCGGTCGGCACGGGAACAAGGGCGTCATCGCCCGCATCGTGCCGGAAGAGGACATGCCGTTCATGGAGGACGGCACGTCGGTGGACGTGCTGCTCAATCCGCTGGGCGTGCCCAGCCGAATGAACGTCGGCCAGATCCTCGAGACCCACCTCGGGTGGGCCGCGAGCGTCCTGGGCTTCCAGGCGGTGACCCCGGTCTTCGACGGGGCCAGCGAGGACGAAGTCCACGCGGCGGTGCAGGAGGCCAACACGCACGTCCGCAAGAAGCTCGATGAGTACGAGCGCACCGGCACGTTCCCCCATCCACGCGAGCTGCTGGCGCACATGCCCCACGGCGGCAAGATCCAGCTCTATGACGGACGCACCGGCGAGGCCTTCACCCAGAAGACCACCGTGGGCTTCATGTACATCCTGAAGCTCCACCACCT
>DHLW01000203.1:441-1191 GCA_002405485.1 Phycisphaerales bacterium UBA4658 | reverse complement strand
GAAATGGAAGTGTGGGCGCTCGAGGCGTACGGCGCGGCGTACATCCTTCAGGAACTGCTCACCGTCAAGAGCGACGACGTCGAGGGCCGCACGAAGATCTACGAGAGCATGGTCAAGGGCGCCAACACGCTCGAGGCCGGAATGCCCGTGGCCTTCGACGTGCTGTGCAACGAGCTCAAGGGGCTCGGGCTCAACGTCACGCTGGAGAAGAAGGGTCTGGATCAGGGCAGCCTGCTCTGAGACAGCTCCCCGCCGGAACGCGCGTCACACGGTTGGATCGATTCGCACGCATTCATTCAGGCCGCGGGACTCTGAGCCCACTGCCTGTCAGGAGTCGGATACATGGCCGCAGAGAGCATGTACGACCGGATCAATGACTTCGGCTCGGTGAAGATCACGCTCGCCTCCCCGAACGACATCCGTTCGTGGTCCTACGGCGAGGTGAAGAAGCCCGAGACGATCAACTATCGCACGTATCGTCCCGAGAAGGACGGGCTGTTCTGCGAGCGGATCTTCGGGCCCGAGCGCGACTACGAGTGCGCCTGCGGCAAGTACAAGGGCACCAAGTACAAGGGGATCATCTGCGACCGCTGCGGCGTGAAGGTGACCCACTCGCGCGTCCGCCGCAAGCGCATGGGGCACATCAACCTCGCCGCCCCGATCGTGCACATCTGGTTCTTCAAGGCGCTCCCGAGCCGGCTGGGCACGCTTCTTGGCATGAAGACGGGCGACCTCGAGAAGGTCATCTAC
>DHLW01000203.1:0-331 GCA_002405485.1 Phycisphaerales bacterium UBA4658 | reverse complement strand
TCATCTACTTCCAGGACTACGTGGTCGTGGACGCGGGCGACACCGAGCTCACGTTCAAGCAGATGCTGACCGAGGACGAGTACCGCGCCGCCAGCGACAAGTACGGCGGGGCGTTCCGTGCGCTGATGGGCGCCGACGCGATCCGCGAGCTCATCGAGCGCACCGACCTGGACAAGATCGCCAGCGAGCTGCGCGAGGAGCTGAAGAACACCCGCTCCAAGCAGAAGATCAAGGATCTGGCCAAGCGGCTGAAGATCGTCGAGCAGATCCGCGGGAGCGAGAACGACCCGGCGTGGCTGGTGATGGACGTGATCCCGGTGATCCCGCCGGA
>DHLW01000099.1 GCA_002405485.1 Phycisphaerales bacterium UBA4658 | reverse complement strand
CCACCCGCCCGCCCACTCTTTGATCAGTTTGTCGCGTCCTTGACGGCCTTGAGCACGTCCTCGGGTTCCGGGCGTGAGCGGTAGTCGGCGTCGACCTGGGCCCAGCGGATCTTGCCGTCTTTGCCGACGACGTACACCGCGCTCAGCGGAAGCTGCATGGACTCATCGCCGTTGGCTTTGGGCACGAAGGTCTTGTACATCTCGCGCACTGCCGGCGGCACGTCGTAGACGAGGCCGTACTTGCGAGCGGTCTGGTTGCCGACGTCGCTGACGACGCTGAACTCGAGTTCGTTCTTCTCAGCGGCGCTGAGGGAACCGTCGGGCAACTGGGGCGAGATGGCGATCAGCCGAGCGCCCATGGCCTTGAACTCGTCCATGTGCTCCTGGTAGGACGCGAGCTGGAGGTTGCAGTACGGGCACCACGCGCCGCGGTACCAGACGAGGACGACGGGGCCTTCCTTGGTCATGGCGCTGAGCGAGACGGTCTTGCCGCGGGCTTCGGGGAGTTCGAAGTCGGGCGCGGC
Organism: Phycisphaerales bacterium UBA4658; assembly: GCA_002405485.1. Taxonomy (GTDB): domain Bacteria; phylum Planctomycetota; class Phycisphaerae; order Phycisphaerales; family UBA1924; genus UBA4658. The sequence continues at coordinate 2,703 of DHLW01000099.1, read as the reverse complement.
CGCGCCGACCTTGAGGGCCTTGGCCTCGACGCCCTGGGCACGCACCTGCTCGACGCTTTGCTCGAACTTCTTGATCATGTCGGCACCCATCCGCGCGGCGGACGAGTCGGAGACCTGCTGGAGTTTGGCCTTCAAGCTCGCGCCGTGGCGAGCGGATTCGCCGCTGGTCTTCTTCCAGTTGGCGTCGGCCTTGCTCAGCAGGTTCTGCTTGTCCTTGAGGAATCGCGCTCTCGTGTCGGTGAAGAGGTCCTTGTAGAACAGGAAGAGTCGGCCGTTCTCGACGACGTAGGACTTGGGATCAATCTCGACCTTGTCGCCGCTCTCGCCCATGGCGTAGGTGCACCATCCGCCGTGCGCGGGCTCGTAGGTTTCCGGAGACTTCTTGAAGGCGTCGAGGTTGGCCTGATTGGCGAAGCGGTAGCGTGCGCCGGCGTGGGTGAGTTCGAACTTGGGATCGCCCTTGGCGGGCTTGCCGCCGCCCTCGGGGAAGTAGGCGACGGGGTCGTAGCCGTCGATGGCGAGCTTGTCCTTGGCGAGGTTGTGCTGCTGGACGGCACGGACCGGCGCTTCGGGCTGGGCGGCGGCGGCGCCGGCTCCGGCGAGCAGGACACAGATGGCGAGCGAGGCGAGGGCTGGGCGAAGGGGCATGAGAAACTCCTTGAGTTCTGGGAGTTGGATGCCGGCTGCGCGGATGGGTGTCGGCTTGACGAACGCGGGGATTCGGGCGACACTGGGCGGCAGAGGAGCCCGCCGTGGTTTGTCCGTATTGCGAGCACAATGACGACAAGGTGATTGACAGCCGAGCCGCGGACGGCGGGCGGGTGGTTCGTCGTCGGCGGGAGTGCCTGAAGTGCGAGCGGCGGTTCACGACGTATGAGCGGGTGGAGGAGACGACGCGGCTGATGGTGGTGAAGCGTGACGGGACGCGGGTGCCGTTCAATCGTGAGAACGTGCTCAAGGGCGTGCTGGCGGCGTGCGGGAAGCGGGCGATTCCGGAGGAGTCCAAGCAGGCGCTGGTGGACGAGGTGGAGGAGGAGATCACGCGGGAGTTTGAGCGCGAGGCTCCGTCGCGGGCGATCGGGGAGCGGGTGATGCAGAAGCTCGCGAACCTGGACAAGGTCGCGTATGTGCGGTTTGCGAGCGAGTATTACCAGTTTGAGAACGTGGGGCAGTTTGTCGAGGAGCTCAAGGAGCTCGACGCGCGGCCGAAGGACATGAAGGACCAGGCCCGGCTGTTCGGGTCGGACGGGACGAAGCGCGAGTGAGCACGGAGCGCCGGGGTGGGATCAGCGGCGTCGGCGGGCGGCGAGGAGGCCGGAGAGGGCCAGGAGCGCGGCGGAGCCGGGTGCGGGGACGGCCTGGAACGCGGCCCACTGGACGATCAGGCGTGCGTTGCCCTCCATGCCCGGGCCCATGCTGGCGCGGGCGTCGGCGCTGCCGAACTCACGGCTGAGGAAGATCTCGGCGGAGGAGTCGAAGGTGATGGAGAACGAGGAGCCGTCCTGGAGGATGCTGGAGAGGACGTTGTAGGTGTCGGAGAGTCCGACGCCGATGGAGTTTGCGGGGATGCCCTGGCCGGGGGCGCCGATGTTGACGCCTTCATCGAGGATGAATCCGCCGCCGCCGGCGCGGAAGAGATCGATCTGTCCGCTCGCGGAGGGGGAGCCGAAGCCCCAGGGGACGTTGTAGAAACCGAAGGCGGAGCCGGGGTCGTTGACGGTGGTGATGCCGTTGACGTTGATGACGTTGTTGGCGTTGGCGAGTCCGCCGAAGGCGCTGGTGGCCCAACTGGACCGAATGTTGGCGTCGGCGCGGAAGCGGGAGGTCTGGCCGTTGCCGCCGCCGATGGCGAGGATCTGCATTTCGTCGGCGCCGAAGCCCTGGCCGACGACGAGGGAAGCGGAGACGGGGACGTAGATGATCTGGTTGAGGGAGGCGACGCCGCCGGCGTCGGGGAAGGGGTTGTTCCAGTGGTTGACGCTGACGGAGCGACGTTCAGCGGCGGTCGAGGGGAAGTTGGAACCTGGGGCGGTGGACTGGTAGCCGGTGTTGTAGAAGCGGGAGCCGGAGGGACCTGGGGGCGAGCCGGTGCCGAAGTTCCCGAAGAGCTGGGTCTGGACGTATTGCTGAGCGGAGAGGTCGTTGCCGGTGAACCAGGGGGTTCCGGACTCGTTCATGACGCCGTAGGAGGTGTCGAGGAACGGGGGGACGGTCTGGGTGTCGAATCCGCCGCGGGGCGTGCCGACGACGCCGGAGTCGTAGGTGCCGCCGGCGAGGGGCTGCCAGGACCAGCCGCCGGGGAGCGTGGTGTTGGTGGGCGTGGCGGAGGCGGCAGCGGCGACGGCGAGGGCCGACAGGGGCGCGACAAATCGCGCGGCAGCATCGATGCGTATGGGGACTCTCTCCGCTGGAGCGGCGTGCCGAGGGGGCGCGCCGCGGGAAGTGAGTATGTCAGGATCGTGCTCGCCGGGCAAGGGGAATTGTTGAGAATTGGCGGCGAATACGGGGTGATCTGAGAATCGGCCAACCTCCTGATCAGGCGATCGTTCGTCATGGACGATTGCCGCGTCTGATCGGCGCGGGGGGCGGGCGGAGTTCGAACGAGGCCCACGGGCAGGGTGTGGAGCGGCGCGGGAACGGGCGATGCGGTCGAGGGTGGCGGCACATTTGCGGGTGCCTTCGGCGCTGCGGGCGCGGAGGGCC
>DHLW01000189.1 GCA_002405485.1 Phycisphaerales bacterium UBA4658 | reverse complement strand
GATTGCGTTTGTTCGGAAGTCCCAATCGGCCTTGCACGATCCGCAGTCTGCGATGGAGGTGGCGGGGATCGTGAAGCCGCCGCAGGCAGCCGAGGCCGGCGGTGACGACGGCGCGGCAGGCGATGCTGGTCAGCCGTGCGAACACGCGTCCGACGGCGACGGCAAGGCCAAGGCCAAGCGACCGAAAAAGACGCTGGAGGTGTTCACGGCCAACGGGTTGTCGTTCGCGCCGCTGTCCCCCGACACCGACTCCGAACCGGAGTGGGGGCCGGGCGAGTGGCGGCTGACGATCGTGCATAGCGACCCGCTGGAGTACCGGCTGCACGTTCCCGCGTGGAAGCCGCACACGGCCAACAACACGGGCAACGTCTCGCTGACCGTCGATCAGTACCGCTCGGCCACGAAGGTCGCCGCGGCCGTGCTGGCGGCGACCGGCAAGATCATGCTCGATGCCGAGCCGAAGGCTTGGCACGGTATATGGGACGGCGGGCTCAAGGTTCACGACCGCCGCAGCAGCAAGACGCCGGTGGCTCGACGGACGAAGGGGGTCAAGGCCAAGTTGCTCGACATCGCTGAAGAGGAGTGGCCGGGGGCGTCGAGCCTGCGGTACGTCGTGCTGGCCGGCTGGCTCTACGACCGGTTGTGTGCGGCGTCGCCGCCGAGCGAGGACGACATCCCCGATGCGTCCGGGCGGGCCGCTTGGCGGCAGGACGGCACGCTGTGGTTCGGCTGGTCGCGGGTGTGGGAGGACATCGAGCGGTCGCACAAGGTCGGGGAAGGCGAGCGGCTGGCGTTCAAGCGGCGGCTGCTCGCCCGGCTCGACATGCGGGAATGGAACCACGGTCGGCACCGCCACCCAGGCGACCAGCACCGCACCTACGTCGTCTGGACGCGGCGCGAGTTTGGGGAACTTGAGCGGATGGCGACGGAGGGCGGCGAGGCGGGCTGACGAAATCCCTCTAGTTATATGGGCGATTTCGAAGAGGGGGTCGTTTGGGGTGTTGGCGACCGGTTTTTCGGAACAGGCGGCGGAAAAGCGAGCCTAGCACGCGAAAAACTGCGTTTTCGGTGAACCGAAAACCCGTGCGGAAAACCTTTTGCGATTGGGAATCTGCGGTTGGTGGCCTCTTTGGCTGCCACCTGCGAGGGGAAATGCCATGACAGCGACGATGGCGAGGCTGATTGGCGGGGCCGGAACCGGCAAAACGACCGAACTGCTACGGATCATGGACCGGGTGCTGCCCGAGATTGGCGACAACCCCCTGCGGCTTGGATTCGCGTCGTTCACGCGGGCGGCACGGGCCGAGGCAGTCAGCCGGGCGGCGGCTTCCTGGGGCGTGGATGAGGCATTGCTGGCCCGTGAGGGGTGGTTCCGCACCATCCACTCGATCTGCTACCGGTTGGCCGGCGTGCAGGCCGGGCAACTGGTCACCGACTCCGACGCCGACATCGAGTGGATCAGCAACGCGATTGGCGTGCGGGTGCAGGCGACCTACGACGAGGACAGCGGCACGGTGCGGTATTCGGGCGACGGCGATGCGGCGGCGGCGCTGAACTGCTGGACGCTGGCCCGCGTGACGCTGCGACCGCTGGAGGAAGTCGTGCGGCGGCTGTCGAGTTGCGACGCGAGCGTGCCGGCCTATGGCTCGGTGCTGTCGATTGCCAAGCGGTACGAGACGAGCAAGCGTCTGGACGACCGCGTGGACTTCACGGACTTGCTGTACCGGCCTCTTTCGTTGGGGCACGATCCCGAAAATGGCCCTTATAATATAGGGGAAACAGCCCCCCCTCCCGATGTCGCCGTCTGGCTGTTTGACGAGCAGCAGGACGCGAGCCCGCTGCTCGACTTGGTCTGCAAGTGGCTCGTCTCCGCGCCGAGCGTGCGATGGGGGTACGTCGTTGGTGACCCGTTTCAGTCCGTCTACGGATTCGCGGGCTCGTCATCGGAGTCGTTCCTTGGCTGGCCGGTGTCCAAGGAGCGGACCATGCCCAAGAGCTACCGCTGTGCGAAGCCGATCCTTGAGCTTGGCGAGGCGTGCCTGCGGAGGATGCGAAGCGGCTACTTCGACCGCGGCATTGCGCCGGCCGACCACGACGGGCAGATCAGCCGGATCGGCGGGCTCGACGACGCGGTTGCTGCGATCAACCCGACGGAGGACTGGCTGCTGATTGCACGGACGAACTTCCAGGCCAACCGCATCGCGGCGGCAATGCACGCGGCCAACAAGCCCGTGCGGCGAACAACGTCCGACGACACGCCGACGATCAAGGGGCAAGGGCTTGCGGCGCTCTACAGACTGGAGGCGGGCGAAGCGGTGAGCGGCGGCGAGTGGCGGCGGGCTGTGGCATTGTTGCCAAGCCAAAACAAACACCGCGAGAAGATTCTGGTTCGCGGCACGAAGACGCGGTGGGAGAACGCCGAGGAGTCCAAGGCAGTCGACGCGGTCTATCCGACCGAGGAATCGTTGACCGCTGCGGGGGCAACGCCGCAACTGCTCAAGGCGATTCGTTCCGGCGAGTGGGCAGCACTGGTCAAGGACGGGCAGCAGTGGCGGGAGTCAGCGAAGCGGCACGGCATCGACCTTGCGACGGTGCCGCGATGCCGGGTCGGCACGATTCACTCGGTCAAAGGTGCTGAAGCCGACAACGTGCTGCTGCTGACGACGACATCGAACCGCGTTTTGAACGGTTCGGAGAACGAATTGCAGGCTGACGAGGAGTGCCGAATTGCCTACGTCGCAGTGACGCGGGCGCGGCGACACCTGTGCATCGTTGACGATGGGTACCGCGGCCAACCGCGGATGGAGGTTTGACGGTGGGCATCACTTCACGGACAGCGGCTTCAAAAACGCCGAATTGCAAGAGCGATCCGGTCATGTCTCGGTTCGCCTTTGCCGGCGTGGCGATCGTCTCGACGCAGATCGCGCCGGCATCAACGCGGCTGCACCGGGCGACTCGGCAGGTGCATGTACGGTTCAGTTCGTCGTCGGCGGTCATCGACCACGGCAACGCTTACGAGGCGCTGCGATTCGCCCAGTACCTTGCCTCGCAGGCGAAGTTCGTCCTCGACGGAGGGACGACATGAGCGACGACACGATCCTCGCCGCCCG
>DHLW01000038.1:2686-3066 GCA_002405485.1 Phycisphaerales bacterium UBA4658 | reverse complement strand
GCGAAATCGTTGGGATTCACGCACGTTTGTCTGTACCAGCGGAGCGGTGACGACTGGTCGCTGACGTTCTCGTGAGCGTCACCTTCAGCGTCGCCGGCGATCCCGTGCCGCAGCCTCGCCCGAGGATTTCCACGCGCGGCGGTTTCGGCCGGGCGTACGTGCCCGGCAAGCATCCGGTGCACGCCTACCGCCAGGCGGTGCAGCTGGCGGCGATCGACGCCGGGCTGCGGAAGACGAGCGCCACCGTCGAGGTCGTGATCGACGCCGTGTTCGTCCGCCCGAAGTCGCACATGACAAAGAAGGGCGTCAAGGCATCGGCTCCGAAGCTGCCCAGGCCCGACGTAGACAACGTGGGAAAGGCGGTGCTCGATGCGATCGGC
>DHLW01000038.1:2071-2516 GCA_002405485.1 Phycisphaerales bacterium UBA4658 | reverse complement strand
TCCTACGGCGTGGAGGCACGGACTACCGTGCGTGTGACGTGAACAAGCCAATACATCGGAACATGTTCCCGCTGCTGGTGCAGACGCTCGGGCACACAGCCGCAGCCGTCGAAGTCGGGGTTGCCGAGGGCAACTACTCGCGAGAGTTCTTGAAGCTCTGGCCGTTTGAATTTGTCATGGTCGACCGCTGGTGCCACATCCCAGGCTACGACGACATTATGAACGGGCCAGACGCTGAACATGAAGTGCGCTACCAGCAAGCCAAGGCGGTTGCAGACGCTGCTGGCTCGCGCGTGAAGATCCTGCGGACGGATTCCGCGCATGCAGCCGAACAGTTCCCAGACAGGTCGCTGTCGTTCGTTTACATCGACGGCGACCACAGCTACGACGGCGTGTGCCGTGACATCAGGGCATGGGCGAGGAAGCTGTGCCCGAACGGAATCCT
>DHLW01000038.1:0-1841 GCA_002405485.1 Phycisphaerales bacterium UBA4658 | reverse complement strand
AAGCTGTGGGACCAGGGCGTGCCGCTGCTGGAAATAGCCCAGCGGCTGAACTACTCGGCGTCAACGCTGGCCAAGATGCGAATGCAGCTGGGCCTGCGAAAGCGGTACGGGGCGGACGACGACGAAGCACCGCCAACGCCCGAGGTTATCCGCCTGCGCTGTGCCGAGGTACAGACTGCCTGGAGTGCGGTTGACCGGCAGCTTCGATATGTCGGGGTGGAACACACTGTGGAGACTGGCGCATATGAGTTCCGCTGACTACTGCATCGTGGTAACGCTTTGCAACCGCCCCGCCTACACCATGCGGGTGCTCGACGCCTTAGCTGCGTGTGATGGCATCGAAGGCAAGCCGGTGGCGTTCTGCTGCGAGCCTGTGAACAAAGAAGTAATCATGCTCGCAAAGTCGTTCCGCCAGCCCAGGTTCATCCACGTCGGACAGAAAAAGCTAGGCTGCAACGTGAACACTTACCACGCTTTGTCCACCGGGTTCTCCGAATACGACCAAGTCATCGCCCTTGAAGATGACACTGTGCCAGGCCGGGACTTCCTCCGCTTCTGTGAGTGGGGCTTGCGCGAGTACCGCGATGACAAAAGCGTCTTTTCAATTTGCGGCTATCAAAGGACTCCCGCCGAGGAGTTGGCCGAAACTGCATCAGTCATTCGCGAGCAGTGGTTTACGCCGTGGGGCTGGGCGACTTGGCGGGACCGATGGGACAGCGTCCGCACGCATTGGCCGGCAGACGACAGACAGGTGAGCTGGGACACGGTCATCGACAAAGTGACTCGAAGCGGGCGGTACGAAATCCGGCCACTCGTCGGCCGCATCCAGAACATCGGGGGAGAGGGTGGTGCGCATGTGCCCAGCGCGGAGTGGCACCGTGCGCACCACCTGAACCCGCTGTGGATCGACACGAGAACCGTTGATCCGGTCATTCATTTCCGCGAGGTTCCGCCGACATCAACCCGAGCACTGAGGGCCTACCATCCATGCTGAGGCTTGCCACGTACTACACGCCAAGTCATCAGGCGATGTGCGAGCGGTTCGTGCTGTCTCGTGCGTTCGGTTTTTCCGACGTGGTGGTTCGCGAGTACCCGCAGCGATGCCAAAGCGGCGTGTTTAAGTCGGCCGGCTGGAATGCGTGCATGGACGACAAGCTGGACTTGCTCATGCGGCTGCCGGTCGACGGCACGCCCACGCTGTATGTCGACTCGGATGTGGTCGTGCTGCCCGGGCTTGCCGAATGGGCCGAGAACCGCGTTCGGTCCATGGAGTTCCACGAGATTGCCTACAGCGACGACGTGGTTCAGTGGTGTGCCGGCGTGATGCTGTTCCGGTGCACCGCCAAGGTTCAAGCCTGGTGGCAGCTGCTCGCCGGGTTGTCGCCGATCTGGAACCTTCCTGATCAAGACGTCATTCACCAGTTGCGAATGCAGGCGTCGGCACAGGACGGCAAGTTGCCGGTGCCAATGACGGTGCTATCGTCGGACCGCGTGTGCAACTGGGCAACGCTCGGCAACAAGACGCCATGGACTGGCGAACCGTTTAACGTTCCTCCGACGTGCGTGGCATGGCATGCCAACTGGGTCGTTGGCATTGCCGCCAAGGTCGCGATGCTTGAGCGGGTCGTGGAAACCCACGCCGACGCCCCCGTGTAGCGGTAGCCTTTAGGCAGGCCCACTACACGGAGGTTGCCATGCCTGAAGCTCACGACGAATACGGTGCCTACGACCTCTCCTGGTGGGACACGCTGCAAATCATCCAGCAGCTCATGCCGCTGGTCGGCTACGCCCAGCGAGTGCTGAACGAGCCCGACACTTACAAGAAGGGCATCGTGGTTGCT
>DHLW01000092.1:8888-12934 GCA_002405485.1 Phycisphaerales bacterium UBA4658 | reverse complement strand
CGATGCCGCCGACGTCGATCAGGCGGTCCGGGCCAACAACGCCCACACGCCCTGGTCCAAGCTGCTTGTTGTTGAGAACACGCAGAACCGCGGGGGCGGGAGCGTCTGGCCCATCGATCGCGTGCGAAGGGTCACCGACGCGGCTCGCAGGCACGGGCTCAAGACGCATCTCGACGGCGCCCGCATCTGGAACGCCTGCGCCGCGACCGGGCTGCAACCCAGCGCGTACGCGAGCCTCTTCGACACCGTTTCCTGCTGTTTCTCAAAGGGCCTGGGCGCGCCGGTGGGCTCGGCGGTCTGCGGCGACGCGGCCACCATCGCTCGTGTGCACCGGTTCCGCAAGATGTTCGGCGGGGCCATGCGGCAGGCGGGCGTCCTCGCCGCCGCCGCCCTCTACGCGCTGGAGCACCATCGCGAACGCCTGAAGGACGACCACGCCGGCGCCCAGCGGCTGGCCGAGGGCATCCGCGGGATCGCTGGCCTGAGCATCCCCCTGCCGGTCGAGACCAACATGGTGTTCGTGGACATCGATCCCGCCCTCGGGACCGCGGGCGATCTGGTGGGTCGCCTGAAATCGCATGGAGTGCTCGCGCTGGTCACCATGCCCCATCGCATCCGGCTGGTGTGCCACCTCGACATCCATCCGGAGATGATTCCCAGGGCCGTCGACGCGCTCGCGAAGTCGGCGAGCGGACGGTGACGGGCCCCGCAACGTGGCGAGACGCCTAGCCGAGCAGCTCCGCGAGCAGGCCCATCTGCGCGTCCATGCGATTGCGCGCCTGCGGGAAGACGCGCGAGCGCGGCCCGTCGAGCACCGCGTCGGTGATCTCCACGCCCCGGCTGGCCGGCAGACAGTGCAGCACGATCGCGTGCCGAGGGGCCTGATTCACAAGCTCCTCGTTCACCTGATAGTGGCTGAAGGCGTTGAGCCGCTCGGCCCGCTCGTGCTCCTGACCCATGGAGATGAACGTGTCGCAGTAGATCGCGTCGGCTCTGAGCACGGCCTCGGCGGGGTCGGCGAGCTGACGGATCACGCACCCAGGGCACATCGCCTCGATCTTCTTCACCCACTCGGGCTCGAACTCGTACCCCGGAGGCGAACAGATGTTGAAGCTGAGCCCCAGCTTGGCGCACGCCGCGGCGAGCGAACGCGCCACGTTGTTCCCGTCCCCCACGAACGCCACCGTCCGCCCGCGCACCCCGTCGAGATTGCCCGGGCTGAACTCATCGACGATGGTCAGCACGTCGGCAAGCGCCTGCGCGGGGTGAGCCCAGTCCGAAAGCCCGTTGATGATCGGGACGCTCGAGACCGACGCGAACGTCGTGAGCGTCTCGTGGAGCATCACGCGGGCCATGACGGCGTCGACCATGCTGGAGAGCACCCGCGCGATGTCCTGCGGGGCCTCACGCCCCCCGATGCCGACCTCGCCCCCGGTCATGCTCATGGCATCTCCACCAAGGGCGCGCATCGCCTGCTCGAAACTCACGCGGGTGCGCAGACTCGGTTTCTCGAACAGGCACAGCAGCGTCTTGCCCTGCAGAAGCGCGGGCTCAGGGTGTGCCCTGAGACGAATGGCCCGATTGAGCATCCCGCGCAGTCGGTCCGCAGGCGTTTCGGCGATGGAAAGAAAGTGCATCGGCGTGGTCATCGAGCGACCTCGGACTGCGGTGCTGGTTTGCGGCAAGGGGCAAATGTATGTCGATCCCGCTATCATGGACCAGTATGTCCGATCCAAAGGCCGAGCAGTTGGTGGACGCCCTGACGCGTCTGCTCAGGCCGCAGCTTTCGAAATCTCCGGAGCTGCGCGAGGTGTGCGCCGCGCTTGGACAGTGGCTGATCCAGGAGGCCCAGCTCTCCGCCGCAGCGGCAGGTTCCGTGCAGAACCGGACATCGCCTGAAGCTCAACCGGCATTGGGAGCGGCCGAGCCCACCGGCCAGACGACGAGCCAGGCGCCGACCCAGGCGACGCCACCGGCCGCGACGCCGACGGCCTCTGGCCAGCGCGTGGTCACCGGCCCGAGCGTGATCCGCGGACCTGTGCAGCCGGTTTCCAGCGCGACCGTGCCGCTCAAGATCGGAGACACGCTCGTGCATGTGCCAGTTGAGGGCACGACGCTGGAGATCGGCCGGGCCCGTCAGGCGGCGCAGGAGAGTCTTGCTCGCTCAGAGCCCGTTGCGGTCGAGCGCACCGTCCTGGACCTTGCGCTCATCGTCCGGCGCAGCCGACTGAAGGCCGAGTCCTGCCGACTGTACATCCAGAAGCGTTCGGCGGGCACGCCCGAGGAAGAGGTGGAGCTCAAGCGCCGGATGGACGAGCAGATCGCCACCGCCAAGTCGATGCCCAACTGCTTTCTGTGGGTCTTCTGGCGCGAGCGGACTCAGCCCGACGACGACGCGCTCCGCCGGATCGCGCTCTGCTATGACGCATTGGCAACGTGCACCGATCTCGCTCGGCGGAGCGACGAGCTGTCGGGAGGTGGCGGCCGCCGCACGGACGACGAACCCGCGATCCTCGCGATGCTCGCCGAGGCCAGCTCCGCGCTGCGGATCGCGCTGCAGGATTCCTGGCTTGTCGAGGACGATCGCGACCAGATGGAGACGCACCTGTGGCTCCGGCAGGAGACGGCCCAGCGCCGCATCTTCATCTCCCGCCACATGGCGATCGACGATCCCGCCGACCCGGCGGGCGCGGCGAGTCTCATCGAACGGGCCGTTGCCGCCCGAGGCGCGCTGGAGGACCAGGCGAACAAGTCCAAGCTCGTGCGCGAGCAGTTGAACAAGGTGCGTTACCACGCCAGACAGATCGTCAGCGCCAAGGGCGCCGACTGTGATCCGCACTGGAGGAACATCTCCAGCGCGGTGCGCGTCCTTCGGGATCTGGGCGTGCCCGGCACCGACGACCGCATCGCCGAGCATCTTGGCGCTCAGGCTGCCGAGCTGCTTCCCGACGGGGCGCTTCCGGACGTGCGCGAGTCGCTCTCGTCGGCGTTGGAATCGGCCCTGGCCCAGGATCAGGACTCGGGCGGAACGGACGATCCGGCCGTCGAGCGGACCTATAGCGAGCGCGTGCTCCAGGTCCGCTCATGGCTCCGGGGGCGACGCATGGTGCTCATCGGGGGCGAGCCCAGGCCGCGCGCCATACTCAAGCTCAAGGCCGCTTTCGAGCTCGGCGAGTTGGACTGGGTCCATCTGAGCGAGCACGGCACGGGGTCGCCGATGCGCGGCCCGATCGAGCGATCCGACACCGCGCTGGTGGTCGTGATCATCAAGCTCACCGGGCACCTTCACGCCGACGAGGCGCGGGACTATGCCGGTCGGGCCGACAAGCCGGTCGTGCTGCTCAAGAGCGGGTACAGCGTCGAGCAGATCGCCAACGCCGCCGTCGAACAGGTCAGCGACCGCTTCGCCATGTCGGCCAATCAGACCTGAACGCCGCTAGGACCGCGGTCCGTTGAGTTCGTCGGCGATCTCGCGGGCGATCTGGGCCGTCGCCGCGGCACGGAAGGCGAGCACCGCCGGCCCGATGCGGACGCGCAGCCCATCGCGCAGATGGGTCTGGGCCACTGGCGTGCCATTGACGAGCACCCCGTGCGTCGAGCCCATGTCGCGGACGATCCACCGATCGACGTCGTCGAGCTCGATGACGCAGTGATGCCGCGAGACGCTGGCGCTTCGGATCTGCACGTCGCAATCGTCAGCTCGTCCGATGATGACCCGGGCCCGCGCCGCCTCGACCCTCCCAAGGTCGAACCGTCGGAGCACCTCGCCGTCGGCGTTGCAGATGATCAGTTCGTACATGCCGCGATTCCGTCCTTGCCTCCGCGAGCGGTCAAGCAGGTGGTCATCGTCCGGCCCTCGTGGGGCTGTTCAAAGTATGGCGAACCTTTGCGGGCAAGGCCACCCGAATCTTCTCCGCACGTCGCCGGCCAAGCATCGATTCTCGGGCTTGATCGGACTTTGTCGAGTGATGGGAACATCTTGAGCACTCCAGAGGTATCCTCTCCCGTCGGGTTCTCCATGCGGCCATTGAATAGGAGTCGGTCCG
>DHLW01000092.1:3197-8720 GCA_002405485.1 Phycisphaerales bacterium UBA4658 | reverse complement strand
CCACCCACCTCCCCCGCCATGAGCGAGTCCACCCCCCCCAAAGCCGACCCCAGCGCCCCAGGCCCTCACGCTGCAAACCAGCCCGCGCCCGCGGGTCCCGCCTCCGCAAGTTCCCAGTCTTCCCGCACCGCGACCAGGCCGGCGCCCACGCCGCCGAAGGCGCTCCCACCCTATCGCGTTCTGCTGCACAACGACGACCACAACGACATGCTGTACGTCGTGCAGACGATCACGCAGCTCACCCCGCTCAAGCCCGCAGCCGCTCAGGACGTCATGATGACGGCTCATACCCGCGGCGTGGCCCAGGTGCTGCTGACCCATAAGGAGCGGGCCGAGCTGTACGCCGAGCAGTTCAAGAGCAAGGGATTGACGGCCACGATCGAACCGGCCTGACCCGCGAACGTCCGCACCGTGTTCTTTTCGGACCGTCGGGCAGCGCATTGGCCGATGACGTCGGCCAGCAAAATCCGCCCCCCGCCGCCCTCGTACTCCCCTCTCCCCCCTCCCACCCGAGACCGTCGCGACAACCGGCGCGATCGCTCCCGCTCGATCCAACGATCGGCGAGATCCCGATCCGCTCGCTGGCCGCCCAAAGAGGGGGGTATTGCGCACCGATGACAGTGGTGCACCGGACGACCGGTCGCACAACCACCCACTCTCGGGGATCTGGAGGCATCCATGCGTCAACCCATCGGCACCCTGCTCCTGAACCGCGGCGTCATCACGAGCGAGCAGTTGAAGCAGGTTCTTGAGCGGCAGCGGCAGACGCAGCGGCCGTTCGGCGAGATCGCCGAGGAGTTGCTGGGCGTGCGCGCCAAGGACGTTGAACGGGCCTGGGCCGAGCAGTACGCCCAGACCACCCGCTGGATCGATCCGACGCTGGAGCACGTGGACCCTGCGGTGCACGATCTCATCAGCCGCCGACAGGCCTGGCAGTTCCGCATGCTCCCGATGGGGTATGACGGATCCGAGCTCATGGTCTGCACAACCCAGGAAGGGCTGGTGCGAGCGATGAACTTCGCCGCCCGTCAGGTGCCCGTCACGTGCTACTTCGTGCTCTCCAAGCTCGACCACCTCGCCGAGGCGCTCATGCGGCACTATCCGATGGAAGGCATGACCGTCGAGGCCCTGCTGGGCGAGAACGTCCCGCAGATCGGCGCGGATCTCGTTCGCGCGCGGCTGGGCGGCGGCGCGGCATGACCACTGCAGACCGCGCGCCTGGCGCGTCAGTCCGCCGGGCCATCCTTTGGCGTGGGCCCTGCGGGCGTGGCGTCAGTCGGAGCAGCCGTGCCGGGGTCCGGCCTCTTGGCATCATCAGGCCATGGCGAGGGTGAGGGCTGGCGACCGGCTGCCGCCCCACCAGCCCCGCCACCAGCCGCGCCACCAGCCCCGCCAGCGGGCCCACCAGCCCCTGCGTCCGCGGGGGGTGCGGCGATCGGCGCAAGTCGTCCGGGACTGCACGCTTTGCCATCGATGTCCGCATGGGCGAGCCATTGTGCGCCCGCGGTGTTCCCCTCGCGTTGCACGCTTCCCTTGGTCGACAGCGGCGCGAGCTCGTCGAGCAGGAACCCCACTCCGCCGGCGACCTGGTCGGCGTTGCCCCATCGCACCCGCTGGATGAGCTTGCCATCTGGCCCGCGGAGGACGACGGCGTCGCCGGCGTTGCTGAAGCCGGCCCGCCCGCCGCTCGCGTTGATCGTGAAGATCGCGGCATGTGCAAACCGCGGATGCAGAGCCTTTGGCGCGGCCTTGGCATCGCCGACTGGGGCCGAGATTCTGGCCTTGGCGCCGTTGAACACGACGATCACCCCTTTGGGTGGCACGCGCATGGGCGGGAACGTGAACACGAGTTGACTTCGCGGGTTCGCCGATGCGTCGGTCAGCACGTATCCGCCGACGTCGATCCCGCGATCGTGCGGGTTGGTCAGCTCGATGAACTCATCCCCCAGCGGGTCGCGCACGCCATCGAGATTGGCGTCGCCATCGGGCCCGCCCGGCACGGCGTAGAGCACCTCGGTGATGATCGGGTGCGGAAACGGCACCGCGGGTCTTGGCGGCGCGGCACGGTCGGCATCAGGTGGACGACCCTGCTTGGCCGGCTCACCGGTTGCCGACGGGTGCGCGATCGCGAGGGTGCACGCGAGGATCCCAAGGCCACGGGCGAGGTGGGTTCGAACTGGCCGCATGCCGTCGCTCCGCGTGCGCATCCGTGTCCGACCTGCCCCCCGCATCCAGAGCCCCCTGTCGTGTTTCAGTCCGCGTGCATCGTCAATCGTTGGGTCCGGACCTGGGTCGCCGGTTCACTTCCCTGGCGGTGAGGCGTCCGTTGACGATCTGCAGTTCGTACAGACGATCGCGTGTCGCCGGAAGGTTGAGCATGACCCAGTTGCCGTCGGTGACGGACTGGTCGGCAACCGTGAATCGAACGCGTTGTCCGCGGGTGCGTTCCTCATCGTCGATCTTGTGTCGGAACTCTCCCGATGGTGAGATCGTTTGAAAGCCGTTGCTGGTCACCGCGCCGAAGTTGTCAACCTGCACGAACTCGGCCCGGATGAGCTGATCGGTCTTGTTCGTCACCGAGACGCCGTACAGGCCCGAGGCGCACCCCGACGCGAGCGACGCCGACGCGACCAGCCCCGAGATCAGCAGGAGAGACGTTCGCATGGTCGGAGGATACCCGATCCTGATCGACCGGTCAGCACCCGGCGAACCATGCGTTCAGGAAGTCGAAGATGTCCGCCGCCGTGCTCCCGCCCATGGCGTTGAAGTCCGACGATGGGTCGCTCGTGAACCAGGCGTTCAGGAACTCGAAGATGTCCTGGGCGGTGGGGAGACCATCCTGGTTGAAGTCGGCCAGGCAGCACGGCGTGACGACCACGCCCGCGGGATTGCACGCCACGCCCAGGCCGGCAAACCGTGTGTTCGGCCCGAAGCACTGCACCGCCGCGACCACCGTGCACGAACTGCCCCTGCAGCAGGCCCCAACGGTGGGTGCGCACGGGCTGGGCGTGCACACGGTCCCCGCGGCGATGGTCCCGCCGCCGGATGTGCACGACGCGGCGGACACCAGCGTGCACGAGCCGATGGGCGAGCAGCAGGGCACGCTGGGCTGGGGACAGGGATTCGGGGAGCAGGCCGAACCGGGCGTCTGCCAGACCCCGCCGAAGTTCGTGCAGTCGTTCTGCGTCCGGAGCGAGCAGGAGCCATCGCCCGCGCAGCACGCGCCGGTGGGCACGGGACAGGGATTCGGAGAGCACGCCGTCCCGCCCCCCTGGAACGCGCCAGCGCAGGAGCTTGAGTCGATCGAGATGACGCACGAGCCATCGGTTCCGCAGCAGGCCCCGGCCCCGACCGACGCGTCGACTGAGAACAGGTCGACGCCGGTTCCCGACGCGCCCTGACCGTCGGAGTTTGTGATGGTGATGCTTCTTGGCCCGAGCGGCGCGGTCCCCGAGACCACGAGCGAGAGACCCGTGATGCGTGTGCCCAGCGGGTTGACGACCGGGGTTCCGGTGACGCTCACTCCCCCGGCCCCCCCGACCCCGCCCGCACCGCTGATGGTGATCTGTCCAACGCTCACCACGCCCCTGAAGTTTGTTCCATCGATCGTGAGGGGCACGGTGGCTCCCTGGTTCACGGCGATGGGAAGGACGCCCTCGATCGTCGTCTGTGCCCCCCAGACGACGGCCTGGATCGTGTCCAGCGCGCTCAGCCCGTTGGAGTCGGTCACGCGGAGCGCGACTGGATACGTGCCGTTGGAGAGGTACGTGATCTCGGGCTGGGTCTGGTTGGCGATCTCGAAGGTGCCGTTGCCGTCCAGGTCCCACGCGTGGCTGGTGATCGTCGCGCCGGGCTCGGTGACATAGGAGTTGTGGTTGCCCATGAACGTGGCCACGTCGCCGGCGCGGACGCGCTTCACGTTGATCCCGGCGATGGCCACCGGCGGGGCCTTGCTCGTGCCAACGCGGACGGTCAGGTCATAGGTCTGCGTGACTTGATTGCTCAATGGCGCGCCGCCGGCGTCCCAGACGCGGATGACATAGGTTCCGGCGGGCAGGTTCTGGGTCACGCTCTCGACCACGCCCAGGGTCGTGCTCGTGCTCTGGGCCACGAGCGTGGTGCCATTGCTCTGCAGGAGTTGCAGGTCGAGCTGACCGGCCCGTTTGGCGTCCACGACCGTCAGCATCCCGTCGCATCCGGATCCCTGCTGCGCGCCCTGGCACCAGGGTGTGGGCGTCAGGAACGACGTGCTGCACGCCGGCGGGGGCTGCGTTGCGGAGTCCGAGGGCGAGTTCCCGGTCGGCGTGACGGTGATCGTCACCGTCTGCGGCGTGTCCAGCGTGAAGCGGTAGTAATCGTCCTCGCTGAGCACCGTCGGCGGAGACCCGGGAATGAGCACCGCCGTCCCGTTGATGCCCACGTCCTTCTCGATCGCGGAGCGGAGGACAGGGGTGGTGAGATTGCCGAGGTTCCTGGCAAAGGCGGGGGTGTGGTTGTCCCCGTTGCGGTCGCCATAGTTCCGGATCGCGGCGCGAATCTCGTCGGGCATGAGCAGCGCGAACTGCCCCGTGATCTCCGGCTCCATGAGCTTGGTGCGATTGCACGGCACGGAGTGCAGGTACCCGAGCCCATGCCCGAACTCATGGGCCATGGTGTTGCGGAAGTACTGGAAGTTGTTGTTCGTCTGAGCCAGGAAGCCCGGGGTGAAGTACGACAGGTTGATGAGCGCGTCGCCCCCGGAGCACGAGGACACCCCGAGCCCGGGCAGCGCGTTGTACGCCAGCGGCATGCCGGAGGTGCCAAGGGCCAGCCCGCCGATGCGCATGTCTCCGCGCGTCGCCACGCGGGTGGTCGAGGTCGTCATCGGGGTGTTGTCGTCGGCGACCTCGGTGAAGGTGAGGTTCGCATACCTGCGCCACGCGGCCAGCGACGAGCGGATGAACTCCCGCCCGCGATCGACGCGCGTCGGCTGAGACCCGCCGAACGTCGTGATGAGCTGCGTGTTGAGCGCGTTCGGTCCGACGTTCGGGATGCCCGAGCACGTCAGACCCCATTGCGTTCCGTCGTCGGGAAACGAGATCGTGAGCTGGGCCCCACGCGATGTCCCCGCGTCGCCGATTGTCCCCGCCCCCAGCCACACCCTCGTGTCGCCCTGGAACCGCGGCCCGACGTTCAGCATCGCCGTCGGCGGCAGGAACTTCGTGCGGGCCATGATCGCGTCGTATTCCTGCGGCGGCAGGTCTCCCGGGTAGCAGCAGATCGACCCGCGAATCTGCGCAAGCAGCCGCACGCGCGTGTTCGCCGGATGAACGCTTCGGTTCGCCGCACGCTCCACCGCATCCAGCAGCCCCGAGCTGCGCCGCCAGCTCTCGGGCAACGGCGCAAAGTAGTACGCCGGCGCGGGCTCGCAGGGCGGCAACCACGACAGCGCGTCACCGGCCTGAGCCGTCGAGCCGAGTCCGCAGAGCCCTACCATGAGCGCGTGCGGCCACCGCAGCCCCGACCTCCGCGGCGCGCGCCGGC
>DHLW01000092.1:0-2939 GCA_002405485.1 Phycisphaerales bacterium UBA4658 | reverse complement strand
CCGTGTTTCGCAAAAGAACGCCCCGCCTCGACCATTTCGGCAACGAGGCGGGGCGGTGTGTGTGGGCAGAGTTATCGGACCGGATCCAAAGGCCCTGAACGCAGGGCAGAAGCGCCGGTCGTCACCAACCTGTACGTAGCCGTCAGCACCCGCCTGCAAACCACGCGTTCAGGAAACTGAAGATCGAGTCCACCGTGGGCGTCCCCGACCCGTTTCCGACCATGTCCGCTCGGATGCTGGAGCTGAACCACTCATTCAGAAACTCAAAGATGTCTCCAACCGTGATGCCCCCCATCCGGTCATAGTTCGCAAAGCAGCACGGAGTGACCGCGTTTGAGCCGGCGTTGCACACGGCCCCGCCGACAAGGAACATGGTGTTCGGCCCGGTGCAGCTCGTCGAAGTGGTCACCGCGCAAGTGGCCCCCGCGCAGCACACCCCGCTCGGAGCAACGCACGGATCAGGGGAGCATGAACCCCCGAGCGTCCACGTTCCACTGCACCCGCCCTGCGTGCTGATCGAGCAGGCCGAGTCGTTGCAGCAGACACCGGCGGGCACGTTCACGGAACCCGTCGCACCCGCGAAGTTGCGTGGAGCGTTGACGATGGTCATGCCGCCAGCGGTCCGGGCGTTCAAGCCATCGGTAGGGAGCGATCCATAGTTCAGGATCTGCACTCCGCCGAAGTTCAGCGTGCCGCCACCCACAAACAGGAAGTTCGGCGGGATGACATAGTCCGGCGTGATCCCGCCCGGCAGACTGGAGAAGTTCGCCGTGGCCACGAGCACGAATCTGCCAGCGGTGGAAGCCGAGGGCAGATTGCTGGGAAAGGTCAGCGTGTTCACGATGCCCGGGTCGTTGGCATCCTCGCACGTGAGCGTGACGCCGGCCCAGATGTGCTGATTGCCCGCGCCAAACTGCTCCTGCAGCTTGATGTACTGCACGCTGCCGTCAACGCTCGAGTACATCTCCACGATCCGATACGTGTGGAAAATGGCCAATGCCGGCTGTGCCAACAACAGGCACGCCCACACGGCCAAGACACCACCGACGGCTCGACCCGAGTTGATCACGGCATTGCCCTCTTTTCGCGACGCGCGGCATGCGCACGCCCGGAAGAGGTCATGTCACACAATGAACCCGGCTTTGCACTGGCGCACCAAAAGCCAGGAAGTCGGAATGATCGACCGCTCTGAGACAGAATCACCCCGCCCCCCCGGGGGCAGGCACTCAGGCGTTGTCCAGCAGTTCCACGGTCTTGAAGGGCTTGCCGGAGAGCATTTCCAGCGAGGCCCCGCCGCCGGTGGAGACGTGGCTGAACTTGTCGGCGATCCCGAACTGCTCGACGGCCGCCGCGCTGTCACCGCCGCCGACGATCGTGATCGCGCCGTTCTTCTCCGTCGCACTCACGATGGCGTTGGCGACGCTCATCGTTCCGACCTTGAACGGGGCCCATTCGAACACGCCCATCGGTCCGTTCCAGACCACCGTCTTGGCCTTGCGGATGCGCAGGGCAAAGTCGGTCTGGGTCTTGGGCCCGATGTCCAGCCCCATGTACCCGTCCTTGATGTCGCCCGCGAACGTGTGGATGTCCCCGGAGTCGTGCGCGAAGACGGTGTTGCAGACGTGATCCTGCGGCAGGACCAGGTTGCATTTGAGCTTCAGCGCCTGATCGATGATCTTCTTCGCCGCACCCAGCATCTCGGTCTCCACCTTGGACGAGCCGACTTTCTTGCCCGCCGCGGCGAGGAAGGTGTACGCCATCGCCCCGCCGATGAGAATCTCGTCGGTCTTGGGCATGACAAACTCGATCATCGAGAGCTTGTCGCTGACCTTGGCCCCGCCCATGACCACCACAAACGGCTTGGCCGGCTTGGCGAGCGCCTGAGACAGGAACTTCAGCTCCTTTTCCATCAGCAAGCCGACCACGCGGGGCTTGCCGGCCATCGCCATGGGCACGGCGTACATCGACGCGTCTTCGCGGTGAGCCGTGCCGAAGGCGTCGTTGACATAGACATCGCCGAGGACCGCGAGCTTGGCGGCGAACCCGGCGTCACCCTTCTTCTCGCCCTTGTTGAAGCGCAGGTTGTCGAGCAGGATCACTTCGCCGTTCTTCATGGCGCTGGCGGCAGTGGCCGCCGCGGCGTCAGTCGGATCATTCGACGGGAACCCCACCGGCTTGCCCAGAAGCTGGCTCAGCCGCTCGGCACAGGGCTTGAGCGACTCGCTCGCCTCATAGCCCACGCCCTCGGGTCTGCCGAGATGGCTCATCAGGATCGCCTTGCCGCCGCGATCGATGACCGACTTGATCGTCGGAATCGCCATGCGGATGCGGCGATCGTCGGTGATCTTGCCGTCTTCGATCGGGACGTTGAAGTCGACGCGCACGAGGACCTTTTTGCCGGCGACGTCGATCTGGGTGATGGTCTTCTTGGACATGGTCTGTGGCTCCGGTCTGAATGCGGGCGGCGGCTGCCGCGAAGTGGCGGGAATATACCCCTGACCCCAGAGAAGGGTACCCGCACCGTGAACAACGATGGAAGCGGCTCGTGACCGTCAACATCATGACTCTGTTGGCACAAGCTGGGACGCTTGTGCGAGCAGAGACCGGTTGAACACACTCGACCTGGGAAGTGCCATCTGGGAATCCGAAGCGTGCCACCGACCGCGGCTCTGCGCGGTCGGCACGCCTTGCTCGGCAGGTGGCATCGACCGTGCCACCGATCGCATCTCTGGGCCATCGGTGGTCTTGGGTCTCACTGTCAAGACACACCGACCGGTCCGAGCTGTACCGATCGGAGACATGGCTGACACCGTTCGGGGACATGGCTGACAGGTGAGGTTATTCCGCGTGCGGCTCGTGGAGCGAGGGAGCGGAGCGACCGAGCGGACCGAGCCGCACGCGGCGGCCGGGGTCGTGCGGGTTGATCGTGCCGATGAGAT
>DHLW01000126.1 GCA_002405485.1 Phycisphaerales bacterium UBA4658 | reverse complement strand
CCCCGCTCAACGAAGACGCGGTCCGGGCGTTGGAACTCTGCCGGCAACGCGACGACCATCGCCGCACACACCACGATCCGATCTCGGGAGACCTCGACAACACCAGCGCTCGGCCGCACGAGCGATACCGCACAAAGCTGACGATCGCGCTGGCTCACGCCGATCAGCAGCGGTCCCAAGTCAGGGAGCGCGAGATCCTGCCAAGGCTCAACGAGACCGAGCTCGCCGCTCTCGGAGACAAGCAGAGAAGCCCGCCTCAACGACGCGGCGGCCTGATTGGACGAGAGTGCCGAGATCACGGCGCTCTGTCCTCTCCCAGGAGTCAATCGGTAGTACTGCTCCTCCACGGAAAGGACATCGCCGATCGCCTTGCCGGTCCGGGTGTCCAACAGAACACCCCAGCCCTTGCGACCACTCGAAAGCTCAACATAGCCGTTGATGAATGCGATGCCGCTTGCGACAAACTCAATCGAGCGTCGCCCTTCATCCGCATCGCGACCGCCAACCTCGCTGCGAATTCGCTCGTGTTCGGATCCCGGTTCAATGGAGACAGGCTCGCCATACTTCATTGACAGCCGCGTCAGATCGAAGTGCGAGACAAACTCATCCGGATCACGCCCGACAGGCTTGACGGTCATGCCTTGCAGACAGACGGCGAAGGTCTTCTCGGCAACGGATCCGCTCTCGAAGTTCACTTCCTGCACACGAACGAGCGCGTACGCATCGCTTACCTGCAGCCCGACAGGCACAACAGCGTCACCCGTCGTCCCCAGCGGCAGCAATGGCTTCAATGCCGAAGCCTCTCTCGAATGCACCCGATCAGCGTTGCACGATGCAAGAAGCGGAATCGTGCACAGTACCAAGACAATGTATATGGCCTTCATGCCTACTCACTTTGAGAGAGATCCCGGAGGCGTGGCACCGGCATTCCTCGTTGGCACGCCGCCGTTTCGTCGGGCTCGGGGGCGGTGCCGAACCGGCGCGTTCTTGGCTGGGAGTTCGATCAACATAGACCCGTCTCCCTGTTCGGACGATCAACTGTACCGACTCGACGTCAAAGCTCATGGAGTCGGTGGCACGGGACCGGCGCCACACTTCCCGAGCCTACCGCCCACATTCTGGGCACTTATGAAACTTAGGCACTCCGGCGTAGCCACACCATTGGCAGGCACCTCTGCGAAGCCGGCTTGTCTTTATCGCACGATCGACAACCAGCCACAAGACCAAAGCGAACGCCGAACACGAAACCAGAATACTCATAACGTTTACAAATAGCCAGCCAAAGTGAGGATCTGATGAGATGATGAGGAAAACAGCTAGATCCGAATATCAAACCTGCCATGCTGCTCGATCAAGTTCCCAGAATTGTAGAGCCTATCCGCAAACCGCGCAACAGGTCGGGATCGATGCGCGAATGGCCTTGCATGGCGATGCGACTTACGGATCTTCTAGTGTCCTGACCGCGAGGTAGCCGCACGATTCTTGGCGACGCGACCGAGGATGGTGTTGGCGTCGGCGGTCCAGACGAACGGCTTGGCGTCTTCGTTGCGGGCGTCGAGGTAGTCCAGTGCGGCTCGCTCCAGCTTGGCGACGCTGGTGAACACGCCGCGGCGGAGTTGCTTCTCGGTCAGGTCGGCGAAGACGCGTTCGACCTGGTTGAGCCAACTGGCGCTGGTGGGCGTGAAGTGCAGGTGGTACTCGGGACGCCGGGCCAGCCAGCGTTTCACCGCCGGGGTCTTGTGCGTGGCGTAGTTGTCCAGCACGATGTGGACCGCCGTGCCCTCCGGCTCGGTCGCCTTCACCACCTCGTCGATGGTGCTGAGGAACTTGATGAACTCCTGGTGCCGATGGCGGCGATGGCACTGGCCGATCACCACGCCGGTCTTGACCATCAGGCCGGCGAACAGGCTCGATGTGCCGTGCCGGTGGTAGTCGTGCGTGCGACGCTCTGGCGTGCCGGGCCGCATCGGCAGGAGCGGCTGGGTCCGGTCCAGGGCCTGCATCTGGCTCTTCTCGTCGCAGCAGATCACCACCGCGTTCTCCGGCGGGCTCATGTACAGGCCCACGATGTCCCGGGTCTTCTCCACGAAGTTCGGGTCGGTGGAGAGCTTGAACGTCTCGCTGCGGTGCGGCTGAAGGTTGAAGGCCCGCCAGATCGTGTTCACGCTGGAACGCGAGATGCCGCTGGCCGCAGCCATGGACCGCAGGCTCCAGTGGGTCGCGTCCGGTGGCTTCTCGTGCAGCGTCTTGCGGACCACCTCGGCGACCTGCTCGTCGGTGATCTTCCGCTTCACGCCCGGCCGCGGCTTGTCCCGCAGCCCCGCCATGCGGCTCTTGAGGAACCGGCTCCTCCACTTGAGCACCGTCTGCTCGCGCATCCCGACCTCCTCGCCGATCTCGGCATAGGTCAGGTCCCCCCGGTCATCCAGCAGGATCACGCGGCACCGCTTGGCCAGCGCCTGAGGCGTGCTCGGACGCCGCGCCACCTTCTCCAGTCCCTCCCGCTCCGTGTTGGTCAGATTCAACGGCGTCCGTGTGCTCATCGCTTCGACTCCAGAGTACCCGGAGTCGATACGCGCCATCCCCACAATCGGTTGCGCCATCCTTCAAGTCAGCTCACTAGCCATCCTGTTCGGCATCGTGCTCCCCACCACGGCTCTCGCGCAGGATCTCCGCTTCATTCCTTTGCCCCCACCGGCCACGCCGAGCGACCTGCTGTACAACCCGATCAGCAACAAGGTC
>DHLW01000115.1:21800-29170 GCA_002405485.1 Phycisphaerales bacterium UBA4658 | reverse complement strand
CCGATCTTCACTCCCGCCACCAAGGCGGCGGTGGGGCATGACGAGAACATCACGTTCGAGCAGGCCGCCGATGCGGTGGGACTTGAGACGGCGGCGGTGATCCGGGATCTGTCGCTGGCGATCTACGAGAAGGCGGCGGCGCACGCGCTCAGCCGGGGCATCATCATCGCGGACACGAAGTTCGAGTTCGGTGTGCCGATCGGGGAAGCCGACAAGCAGGGACGCGTGTGGACGCCACCCATGCTCATCG
Source organism: Phycisphaerales bacterium UBA4658 (assembly GCA_002405485.1). Classification (GTDB taxonomy): domain Bacteria; phylum Planctomycetota; class Phycisphaerae; order Phycisphaerales; family UBA1924; genus UBA4658. Next base: position 28,920 of record DHLW01000115.1, on the reverse strand, counting down.
ACGAGGCGTTGACGCCGGATTCCAGCCGATTCTGGCCCGCCGCCGGGTATGAGCCGGGCCGCCCACAGGCGTCATTCGACAAGCAGTTTCTGCGTGAGTATCTGGAGGAACTGGTCCGCGAGGGGGTATGGAACAAGCAGTCCCCGGGTCCGGAGCTTCCCGAGCGGGTGGTTCGGGCGACGCTCGACAAGTACGCCGCGGCGCGCGATGCGTTGTGCCGATAGGGCGTCGCGGGGCGGAGGGCTACAGCGCGCGGCGGCGTGCCCAGCGGGCCAGGGCGCGCATGGGCTCGCCGAGCGGCCTGGGCAAGGCGTCGACGACCCGGAACACGGCTCGACTGAGGCGGACCGCAGGCTTGTGCTCGAACTCACGGAGGGCGTTCTCCAACTCCTGGATGCGAGATTGTGCGGCTTCGTGCAGATCGAACAACTCGCAGTTGCGAGCCCTGAGATCGCGGACGTAGATGGCCTCGCCGTTCTCATCGATCCAGTTGGCATCTGCCCGGCGCAGGAGGATGTTCGAGAGGGCGATGACCGCGCTAGCGTGCCTTGAGTAGAGATCCGCGTGCCGGCGCATGATCTCCGCATGCAGGGTGGCATGCCGCTTGGCCGCGTTCATGACCATCGTGCTCTCGGAGTGCCTGCGCCAGTTGAACAGCGGCTCACGGACGCGGACGCCCCGGTAGCCGCGTCCGCTCAATCGCAGCCACAAGTCCCAGTCTTCGTACCCCTGTGTCAACGACTCGTCGAACCCGCCGACCGCTTCGAATGCATCGCGGCGAACGAGGGCTGTCACCGGATGCAGGGTGGTCACCAGCAGCAAGACCGGGTCCCACTCGGGGACCTTCCAGACGCCGGTGCCGAGTTCCACCAGGCGCTCCTGGCAATACGCGTGGCTGACATCGGGAGCATTTGCAGCGTGGAGCGCGTCGTGCAGGCGGCGGACGAAGGTGGGCTCGATCCAGTCGTCGGCGTCCAGGAAGACCAGCAGATCGCCGGCCGGGTTCTCCCGCGCCAGGGCGGCGCCGGCGTTTCGAGCCGCCGGCAGTCCGCGATTGGCCTGGTGGACAACCCGAACGGCCTCCGAGAGCGTGGCGCACGCGTCACAGGCGGCCCGGGACGAACCGTCATCGGAGCCGTCGTCAACGATGATCACGCGAATGTCCGCGTCCTGCTGGGCCAGAGCGGAGCGCGCCGCGTCGGCCACGAACTGGCCGTGGTTGAAGCACGGAATCACAACCGTGGCGCAGGGCCTATCGCGCATGCCTTGAGTATTCCCCGCTCGACGCTCTGCGTCGCCACAATCGAAAAGGGATTCGCTGGTTCGAGCCCCCCGGGGAGGATGAACCCGGCCCTACCCTTGCCCGTGCATCCGCTGGGTTTGCTGACCATCGTCTCGAACGCGCCGGGAGTCCGATGAACGGCCCCTTCTGGCCATATGCCCGCAGAATGCTCAGGTATCGCTGGCAGGTTGCCCTGGCGCTGCTGTGCGCCACGCTCTCGGCCGGAGGTCTTGGCGCGGGGCTTCTGGGCATCCAGCCGGTGGTCGACAACCTGCTCTCAGATTCGCCCCGGGGTTTGTCTGCTCTTGCAGAAGGCCTCAACGCCCGGATTCCAGAGTGGCTGCCGAAGATCCCCGATCCCTGGATCGGGGCGTTGCCGACCGAGCCGTTCACGGCGATGCTGTGGATCGTGGTTGGTCTGGGTGTGCTGACGATCCTGGGGGCCACGTTCAACTTTCTGCACGCGTATTTCGCGCTCACGATCATCAGCCGGACGGTGGCCAATCTGCGCCGCGAGGCGTTCAACAGGGTCGTGCACTTGCCCTTGAAGATTGTGCTGCAGACCGGGCCAAGCGATCTCATCAGCCGGATCGTGTACGACACGTCTCAGCTTGGGAGCGGATTCAACGCGCTGCTCAGCCGGGCGGTTGCGCAGATCACGAAGGGTGCGGCCGCTGCCGCCGCGGCGTTGTTCTTTGATTGGCGTGTGGCGCTTGGGGCGATCGTCGCCGCTCCGGTGCTGGCGATCATTCTTCGGAAGATCGGCAAGCGGATCCGGCGTGCGTCCCGCAAGGCCCTGGAGGCGCAGGCCGGGCTGTACAAGGCTGCCAACGAGGTTCTTGCCGGATTGCGGGTCGTGAAGGTCCACACCACGGAGACCGCCGAGTGCGGCCGGTTCCATCGGATCAACAAGGACGTCGTCCATCAGGAGTTCAGGGTCCGCACGGCTCGAGCCCTGGCCAGCCCGCTCATTGAGACGATCGCGATCATCGTGCTGGGCGCACTTGCGCTCATCGCTGTGAAGGCCATTCTCGACGGCGCTCTGGACAAGACCAACGCGCTGCTTGCGTTGGGATCCCTGGGAATGGCCGCCGCGCAGCTCAAGCCGCTTACGGGGCTGCTCAACGACATCCAGCAGGCATCGGCGGCGGGGCGTCGGCTCACCGATCTGCTCTCGATGCCCGCGGAGCCCGGGCACGCGACCGGGGGCCAGCCGTCGCTGCCCAAGCTTCCTCGGCCGTCACGGTCGATCGAGTTTCGCGACGTCGCGCTGACATATCCCGGGTCCGACAGGCCCGCGCTTGGGGGCATCTCGCTCACCATTCCGCACGGCAAGACCTTTGCGTTTGTCGGTCCGAACGGGTGCGGCAAGACGACGCTGCTTGCGCTGATCCCTCGGCTGTTTGACCCCGACTATGGCCAGGTCCGCATCGATGATCGCGACATCCGCGAGGTCTCCGTCCGCTCGCTCCGCGAGCACATCAGCGTTGTCACGCAGGAGACGATCCTCTTCTCCACCAGCATCCGCGAGAACATCGCCTACGGGGCAAGCTCGGTCACCGAGGCCGACATCCGCGCCGCGGCGAAGCTCGCCAGGGCCGAGGAGTTCATTCTGGCAAAGCCCGGGGGGTATGACTTCGTCGTGGGCGAGGGTGGGAGCGGGCTCTCGGGCGGGCAGCGGCAGCGGATCGCGATCGCCCGGGCGATTCTGCGGGATCCCGCGATTCTGATCCTCGACGAGGCCACGAGCATGATCGACGCCGAGAGCGAGGCCAAGATCGCCGATGCTGTCGCCGAGTTTGTCGCAGGTTCGCGGGTGTTTCGGTCCGCCGGCGAGGGGGCTGCCCACGGAGCAGGGGGTGAGATCGCGGCTCGCGCCGGCCCGGCGCGGTCTGGTCGCACCTGCCTGATCGTCGCACATCGACTGTCGACGGTCATCGCCGCCGACGCGATCGTGGTCATGGCCCCGTCGGACTCTGGGGGCGCGATCGCCGACATCGGGACGCACGATGAACTGCTGACCCGATGCGATCTGTACCGGTCCCTGGTCGCCAATCAGCTCGTGCGCGTGCCGGTCAATTCCTGAAGGCGGGGATCGGCGGATGCTGGAGCGCGGACCTAGAGCATCTCGGCCGCGAGACTCGCGAGGTCGCTGCGCTCGCTCTTGGTCAGGGAGACGTGTCCGACGATGCTCACGCCCTTCATCTTTTCGATGAGGTACGAGAGCCCGTTGCTGGACTGATCGAGATAGGGATTATCGATCTGCTGGATGTCGCCGGTGAGGACGACCTTGGTCCCTTCGCCCACGCGGGAGACAATGGTCTTGATCTCGTGGGGCGTGAGGTTCTGCGCTTCGTCGACGATCATGAACTGCCGAGGGATCGACCGACCGCGGATGTAGGTGAGCGGTTCCAGCACCAGCTTGCCGTCGGCCATGAGCTTGCGGATCTTCATCTCGCTGGACTGGGCGTCGGCGGGCTGCATGGGGGTTGAGCGCATGCCCATGAGATAGGTCAGGTTGTCGAAGATGGGCTGCATCCAGGCGGTCAGTTTCTCGTCCTTGTCGCCCGGGAGATAGCCGATGTCGCGCCCGAGGGGCATGATGGGCCGTGCGACCAGCAGTTTTTCGTAGCGTTCCTCGCTGAAGGTCTTGGCCATGCCCGCCGCGACGGCGAGCAGCGTCTTGCCCGTTCCCGCTGAGCCCAGGAGGGTGATGAGCCGGACCTCGTCATCCATGAGCAGGTCCAGGGCCATGGTCTGCTGGACGTTTCGGGGGAGGATCCCGTAGATCGGTTTTCTTGGCTGGTTGACCGGGATGAGGTGATCTGTGTCCGCCAGCCGACGTGCCAGTCCGGTGTGTCCCTCATCGTCGGCGTCCCTGAGGATCAGGAACTGGTTCGCGACCAGCTCCCTGGCGTAGGTGGTGCCGTCCTCGCTTGTGGTCAGCAGCGCGCCGGCGACCCGCTCGACCGCCAGCATGCGTTCGGCGTACAGCTCGTCGATGAGCTCTCCGGCGACGGCCGCGTTGATCCATCCGGTGTACAGGCGCTCCGCGTCGACTTTCTGGTTCTCGAAGTCCTCGGTGCGGATGCCCAGCGCGTCGCTCTTGATCCGTGCGTTCAGGTCTTTGGACACGAACACGGCGCGGCGTCCGGAGGCGTGCAGCGACCACGCCGACGCGATGATCCGGTTGTCGGGCGAGTCCTCGCTGAGCATGGGCGGGCGGGCGTGATCCGTGACGTCGATCCGCACGTCGCCGGTGTCGCCCGGGGCTGACGCCGCCATGCCCACCGTCGGACTTGCCTGGCCCCACTTCACGCCCTCGATGAGCCGGCCAAGCGTCCGAAGCCGATCGAGATGCCGGATGCACTCTCGCGCGTTCCTGCCGACGTCGTCGTTCACGCGCTTGAGCTTGTCGAGCTCCTCGATCACGGCAAACGGGATGACCACGTGATGCTCTTTGAACACGAAGAGCGCGTTGGGATTATGCAGCAGCACGTTCGTGTCCAGCACGAAGTGCTTGATGTCGGTTTCGGTGCCTCCCTGGGCGCTACCGGAGACCTGCGGCATGCGGGCGGCCTTGCCGCTCTCATGTACCGTGGATTTGCCCGAACCCCGTGCGTCCTTGCGAGTGGTCGGCGACATCGTGGTTGCTCAGCTCCCGGGCATCTTGCCCGCGTGCCCGCGCCCCGCCTCCGGCTATGCCCTCATCGGACCGATTCGGGCGACGGATCATAACCGATTCTCGAACGTTCACGCGCGATTCCTGCGCCTTGACGCACTCTTGACCGCTCCGATCGGCTCGGCGGCTGTCGCGATCTCAGACGAAGGCCGCCACGCTGAGGATTGCCGCAACCACCGCCGCCAGGGCGACCTTGGCGAGCGTTGCTACAAGGCGTCCGATCGCGGCCCCGGCGCCAACCTTGCCGGCCTCGCCCCAGGACTTCTGTCCGAGATGCTTTTCGAGCACCAGCGCCCCGGCTCCGGCCCCGATCGCCGCTCCGAGGATCGTGCCGATCACGGGCAGGATGAACGACCCCACGACTGCGCCGGCGATGGCTCCGACCACGGATCCGATGGCGCCTTTCTTGGTGCCGCCGGCCTTGGCCGCTCCGACCGCGGATGCGCCAAACTCGATGAGCTCCGCCGCCAATGCGATTCCCACGCAGGCGCCGAGCGTCCACCAGTTGAACATCGGCTCCGAGCGGTGCTCGATGCTCCACCACTGCGCGAGCCCCGCGGCGACGATGGCGAACCAGATGCCCGGAAGCGTGAATGCCGCGAGCAGCACCCCGACCCAGGCCAGCACGCTGACCCCGAGACCGATGGCGATGTCCCATGTCACGGGCGGAATCGGCATGCGACCTGCTTCCTTGGGATTCCGGGGGTGTCGGATTCACCCTGCCTTCGGGTCTGCCCCGTCGCCCGCCGACGCGCCCTCGGCGGCACCGGGGTTACCACCCGCGGCGTCCTCGGCGGCCCGCTCCGGAAACCGGGTCCGCTCCATGGCCAGCACCCAGTCCTCGAGCGGGACGTATCGCAGCAGGTCGAGCTTGTGCGACCCGGCTTTGGTGATGACCGTGACGTAGTACTTGTGCCAGAGCCGCTTGTCCAGATCGTCGATGTCCGCGGGCACGAAGCTCGCTCCGCCCGGGAGGGTCAGCCGTTGCTCGCTCTGGTCCCACTGGAAAGTGCGAGCCGTCTGCCGGGCCTTCACGATGACCACGAGCAAGTACACGCCCATGCCGTATCCGAGTGCGATGAACAGAAACTGCACCGGCATGTCGAATCCGGAGAGCGGCTTGGGCTGCTTGGTGGTGTTCCAGACGGTCGTGAGGTCGCGGCTGAGGTTCTGAAGCGTGAGCGTGGACTTGGCCCCATCGGCCTTGGCGACGGTGAAGCCCTCGGCGCGGGTCATCTCGAACTTCAGAGTCCGTTCCGGCTCCTTCAGCGTGCCCAGCGGCTTCGGATCGGTGTTCAGCCGCCACGCCCGGGCCAGGGCATCGAGCCAGTCGAGCTTGGCGAGGTCCAACTGCGCGTCCAGAGCGGCCGGGCCGCTGCCACGGGCCGCCGACCGGAGTTCCTCTTCCTTCGTGCGCAGTCGATCGCGTTCCGCGGCGGGGTCGCTGACGGCGATCACGTCGGTCCGGAGTCGTCCGGCCTTCTCCGCGGCGCTGAGCCAGTCCCGGAGCTTCACCGAGGCGTCGTTCAGGCCGCGTGCCGGGTACAGCCACAGGCCGTCGAGCACCGCCCAGGTGCCAAAGCCGATGAGCACGGCGGAGAAGACGCTCATCTTCAGAAGCCACGAACGGTTCAGTGTGCAAGTGTGCGTTGAACTCATCAGTCCAGGGCCTCTCCTAGGGACATGGTCATCGGCGTTTGAGCCCGCCCAGTGTACCGTGGCCCCAGGAATGCTCACAATCACGATCGTCGGAATTCCCGCCGGGGCTCAGGCGCGGGAGGCCATGGGCAGACCGGCCGGGAGGCCGGCGGGCAGGCGAGAGTGGCCGTTGTCGGCGGGTATGTTGGATGCGTCCGTGCCGGCCGAGCCATGGCTTGTGCTCGGCTCGTCGCCCGGGATCGTCTTGCGGGCGTGCTTGCCCGAGATCAGCATGTAGATGCTCGGGACAAACAGGAGCGTGAACATGGTCGAGATGGCCATTCCCGTCACCAGCACGATGCCGATCGAGTTGCGGGCCATGGCGCCGGCGCCGGTCACCAGGACCAGCGGGAAGTGCCCCGCGACGGTCGCCACGCTCGTCATGAGCACCGGCCGCATGCGCGTGAGGCATGCTTCCCGAACGGCCTCGAGCTTTCCTTTGCCGCTCTCGCGCAGGT
>DHLW01000115.1:9302-21651 GCA_002405485.1 Phycisphaerales bacterium UBA4658 | reverse complement strand
CGATCAGGATGCCGTTCTTGGCCACCAGCCCGACGAGGGTGATCAGCCCGACCTGCGAGTAGATGTTGATGGTCGTGAGGTCGACGAAGGTGAAGATGAGCGCACCGGTGATGGCCAGCGGCACCGACCCAAGCAGCACGATGAAGGGATCGCGGAAACTCCCGAACTGCGCCGCCAGCACCAGGTAGATGAGGATGAGCGCAAACCCGAGGGTGACGGCCAGTGACGTGCCCTCCTGTTTGATCTGGCGGCTCTCGCCCGCGTAGTCCAGTGCGTAGCCCGGGGGCAGGATCTTTCGCGCCTCGGCCTCCAGGGCCGCGAGCCCCTCCGCCTTGGTCACCCCGGGCACGAGCACGCCGAACACCTTGAAGCTGTTGCGCTGCTGGAACCGATTGAGTGTGCGCGGAGCGGCGACGGTCTCCAGCCGCACGAAGCTCGAGACGCTCACCAGCCCGCCGTCCTGGGCCCGGACTTTCATGTTCAGCAGTTGCTCCGGAGTGGCTCGGCTCTGGTCGACGACCTGGGGGATGACCTTGTAGCTGCGCCCGTCGTAGTTGAAGCGGTTGACGTACCCGCCCGAGAGCATGACCGCGAGATCCCGGCCGACCGAGGCCAGATCCAGCCCCATGTCGGCGACCTTCTCGCGGTCGATGATGATCCGCGCCTGGGGCAGGTCGATCTTCAGGTCCGTGTCGGCATAGATGAACTTGCCCGAGCCGAACGCGGCGCCGACGAGTTGCCCGGCGAACCGCTGCATCGTCTCCGGGTCATCGGTGCTGGTCACGATGAGCTCGACGTCGAAGTTCCCGGCTCCCGGGAGTGGCGGGGGGAGCACCGGGATCGCCTGGACCCCCGCGACTCCCATCACCCGCCCGAACGCCTCTCCCTGGATGTCCTTCGTGCTCCGTTCACGCTCATCCCACTTGGTGGTCTGGATGCCGCCGAAACCGGTTGACGGCGTCATGATGACGCGCCAGACGAAGTTCGTCTCCTCGATCGCGGCGAGGTTCGTCGTGACCTCCGTCGCCGATCGAACCGTGGCGTTCAGCGTCGAATCGGGCGCGGCGTTGAGGATGAAGAACACCCCGCCCTCGTCCTCCGTCGGCGCCAGTTCCTTCCCGCTGAACATGTAGAGCGGGACGGCGCCGAGAGTGATCACGAACGCCGCGAGCGCCATCGTCCATCGCAGGTTCAGCGTCACGTCCAGCGTCCGGCCGTACACGCGCTTGAGCCGATCGAAGATTCCGTTCACGAATCTCGTGAATCGGCCTTCACGCCCGTGTGCGGGCACCATGTATGCGCTGAGCACGGGGCTCAGCGTCAGGGCCGTGACACCGGACACGACCACCGCCGCCGCCAGCGTGAAGGCGAACTCCTTGAACAGCACGCCCGTCAGCCCGCCCTGGAACCCGATGGGCGCATAGACCGCGGCCAGCGTGATCGTCATCGAGATCACTGGCGCGACAAGCTCCCGGGCGCCGATGAGGGCCGCCTGGATCCTCGGCTTGCCCTCTCGGATGTGTCGCTCGACGTTCTCGACCATCACGATCGCGTCGTCCACCACCAGCCCCACGCTGAGCACGATCGCCAGGATCGTGAGCAGGTTCAGAGAGAATCCGAACATCACCATGAACACGCAGGCGCCGACCAGCGACACCGGCATGGCCAGGAGCGGGACGATCATGGTCCGGATGGACCCCATGAACAGGAACACGACCAGTCCCACGATCAGGATCGTCTCGGCGAGCGTCTTGGTGATCTCGCGAAGCGCGTTGCTCATGTAGAACGTGCCGTCGTACGCGAGCTTCATCTCGACCCCGGCGGGCAGAGTCTGTCGAACCTCTTCCAGCCGCTTCCGAAGCCGCTCGGCCACTTCAAGTTCGTTGGCCCTGGGCAGCGGCCAGACCGAGAGGTAGATCGCCGGCTTGGCGTTCAACCCGGCCTCGCCCATCGGCTCCTCGCTTCCGAGCTCGACTCTCGCGACGTCGCCGAGCCGCACGATCGAGCCATCCCGCTCCCGCACGATCAGCCGCGTGAACTCCTCCACCGAACGCAGATCGGTGTTCGTCAGCAGGTCCACCTGCACGTCGGGGCCCTTGGTGCGACCCACGGCGGCCACGAAGTTGTTGTTCCGCAGCGCGTCGTTGACCTCCGTCGGCGTCACGTCCAGCGCGGTGAGCTTGGATTCGTCCAGCCACACCCGCATCGCCAGGGCGCGCTGCCCCTCGATTCCGCACCGCTGCACCCCCTCGATCGTCGCGAGCTCCGGCTGGACCTGGCGCGCCAGGAACTCGTTCAGCCGGGTCAGATCCAGGGTCTCGCTCGTGAAGCTGATGTAGAACGTGGCGAACGGCCGATCGGCCCGCTGGATCTCGATGCTCGGGCTCTCGGCCTCGGGCGGGAGCTCGCTGCGCACCTGGTTCAGGCGAGCGCTGATCTCGGCCAGAGCGTCGTTGGAGTTGTGGTTCAGACGCAGCCGCACCGTGATCGTGCTCACCCCGGCGGTGCTCGAGCTCTCGATGTAATCGATCCCGTCGATGGCGCTCACCGCCCGCTCGATCGGCGTGGTGAGGAACCCGCGCACGGTCTCGGCGCTTGCGCCGATGTACGCCGTCGTGATGACCACGGACGTCGACTCGATGCGCGGATACTGCCGCACCGGAAGCGAGCCGATCGCGCGCCAGCCCACGGCGAGGATGATGAGGTTGACCACCAGCGCCAGCACCGGCTTGGTGATGAAGATGTCCGTCAGCGATCGCATTGCCTGCACCTTCCGGGTTGCTGGAACTCACTTGGCCGTCGTTGCCGCCGCCGCCGAAGACGGACCCGCCCCTCCCGCGCCCGTCGCCGGCATGACCAGGACGCCATCTCTGAGCTTGAAGGACCCACCCGTGGCGATGCGTTCTCCGGGCTTTACGCCGTCCAGGACGATCACGTCCTCGCCGATCGTCGGCCCGAGGGTGACGAATCGCTGCTTGGCTCGCATCTTCGGCACCGGGGCTCCGTCCGGCCCCGGCTCCTGGCCCTCGACCACCACGAACACCTGGTTCGCGTACGACGCGCGGCGAATCGACTTTACCGGCACCGCCGCATAGGTCCTGGACTCGTCCGTCGGGACCCGCACCTTCACGAACATTCCCGGCCTGAGCACGTCGCCGGTGTTCTCGGTGATCGTCCGCACCCGCACGTTGCGCGTCGTCGCGTTCGCCGCGGCGTCCAGTGCGACGACCTCGAGCCGGATCGGTCCGCCCCCGCCGATCGACGCGCTCTGCAGCTCGCCCATCACGGTCAGTCCCACCCGGACGCGAGGCAACTGCTCCTGGGGCACGGCGAAGTCAATGTGGATCTTGTCCGACACCTCCTGCAGCGTGGCGATCGGCGCGGTGTCCATGCCGAACGGTGCGGCAAGGAACTGCCCTTCGTGCACGTTGCGCAGGCCGACCCGGGCCCGAAACGGCGCTCGGATCTCGTGCTTCCGCAGCCGAGTCTTCACCCGCTCGATCCGAGCCCGCGCCTCGTCCGCCGCGGCCCTTGCCCGGATGACCTCCGCGCCCGAGCGCTCCACTTCGGCACGCGCCCGGCTGACCTCGATGTTCGACGTTGCGCGGCTCTGCGCGGCCGACTCCTGCATGCGAAGCTCGTCCTTCGCGAGATTCAGGTTCGCTTCCTCAACGCTGATCTGCGCTTCGGCGACGCGGAGGGCGGCCTCGGCGGTGGCGAGCTCCGATCGGTCCGTCGTGTCGTCCAGCCGCACCAGCACCTGCCCCTCGTCCACGACGTCCCCGCTGTTGAAGCCGACGGACTTGACCATGCCCTCAACCTCATTCATGAGGTTGACGCTCCGCAGCGCCAGCACCGTGCCCACGAGGTCGCTCGTCGGCTGCCACTCCACGGTCTTGACCGCGACGATGTCCACCGCCTCGATGGGCTCGAACGCCGGCTGGTTCATCGCCGCCTTGATCTGCGCGTACTTCACGTACGCCAGCCCGCCGCCGATCACGGCGATCGTCAAGAACACTCCGACTCCTGCGACCACTGATCGTCGATTCACCGCACACCTCGCTTGCGCCGTTGAGGACCCTTGCCACGTCCCGCTCCGCTCTCGCCGGCCTCCGCGTTGGCCTTCATCAGGTCTTCCAGCACGCCGCGGATCACGCGCAGCCGAGACTCCGTCACCGATCCCATGCCGAAGATCCACTGGAACCACAGCCCGTGCATCGCCAGATGCATGACCTCGGCGACGCCGGGCTTCAGCGCGTCCTTGCGAAGCATGGCGGTGAGGTCCCGGTCGATACGGATGAGCGGCTCCACGTGGCGCTCGTCGTGCACGAGGGCGGCGACCATCACCCGGTTCCTGGCCCGCTCGGCCTCCGTCCACGCGTGCGTTCCCGACAGGCACGTCGAGAGCATCGTCCGCACCGCCGGAATCCGGTCTCCCGAGGCCTTCATCGCGTCGTACGCACGCTTGTACTCGGTGAACCACATCGTGACCAGCCGCCGAACCATCGCTTCCACCAGCGCCGACTTGCTGGGAAAGTGGTGCAGCACGCCGGCCTTGCTCCTTCCTATCCGTCGCGCCACGGCGTCGAGGGTCAGCCGACCCATGCCCTCGCCGATGACCACCTGCTCCGCAGCGTCCAGAATTGCATCCTGGGCGCCTTCCACGCTCCCGCCTTTTCCTGTTGCGCGTCCGCTGGCTCGGCTCATGAGACCATCCTACCGACCGGTTGGTCGGTCGGCTACGTCCGCAGGCAAAGTCGTTCACACTATTCGCACGACTTTGAGAGTTGCCCGAATCGGTTGGCCCGCCCGATCGGCCCGCCCGGACCGCTTCGCCGCTGCGGAACTACTCTTCCCCATGACCGCCCTGCCCTCAGATCAATCCGTCCTGGCAGAGTCCCGGGCCGTTGAGCTCGATCGCGTCGACCCGCTGGAGGGCTTCCGAGATCTCTTCCACATTCCGCGTGCCGGCGACATCCTCTCGGCGATGGGCAAGCCGTACCTGGGCAACCCGTCGGACCCGTGCGTCTACCTCTGCGGGAACTCGCTGGGGCTCATGCCAAGGGCAACACGCGAGGCCGTCATTCAGGAACTCGACGACTGGGCCCGCCTGGGCGTTGAGGGTCACTTCCACGCCAAGCACCCCTGGTACCCCGCCCATGAGTTCGTTCGCGAACCGGCCGCTCGGCTTGTTGGCGCGCTTCCACACGAAGTCGTGGCGATGAACTCTCTGACCGTCAACCTGCACCTCATGATGGCGACCTTCTACCGCCCCACGAGCGAGCGTCATGCCATCGTCATCGAAGACTCCGCCTTTCCGAGCGATTCCTACGCCGTGCAAAGCCAGGCCGCGCTGCACGGCTTTGATCCGGCTGACGCGATCATCCGGCTTCGCCCGCGCGATGGCGAGCACGCCCTCCGCACGGATGACATCCTCGAAGCCCTTGATCGCCATGGCCGGCGCGTCGCGTTGGTGCTTCTCGGGGGCGTGAACTATCTCACGGGTCAGGTCATGGACTTTGCCCGGATCACGGCCCACGCCCGCGTCCTTGGGATTCCCATCGGCTGGGACCTTGCCCATGCCGTCGGGAATGTACCGCTCGCTCTCCACGATTGGGGCGCCGACTTTGCATGCTGGTGCAGCTACAAGTACCTGAACTCCGGCGCGGGCGCCGTTGCCGGGTGCTTTGTTCACGAGCGGCATGCGGCCAACACCGCGCCGCTGCATCATCCGGGCGCGATCAAAAGACTTGCAGGCTGGTGGGGCAATGACCCGGCAACGCGGTTCCGGATGACCAGCGACTTCGTTCCCGTGGCCAGCGCCGACGCCTGGTCGCTCTCGAACCCGCCCGTGCTGGCGCTGGCGCCGGTGCGTGTCTCGCTGGAGCTCTTCGATCGCGCCACCATGCCTGCTCTCCGGCGCAAGAGCGAGCGGCTGACGGCCTATCTCCAGGATCTCATCGACGCGATCCCTGCTGCGGCTCGCGCGTTGCGGGTGCTCACGCCTCGCGAGCCCGCCGCCCGAGGGTGCCAGCTCTCTCTCGCCGTGCTCGATCGCCCGCGCGAGCTTCACGCCGCCCTCACCGCCTCCGGCGTGGTCTGCGACTTCCGAGAGCCCAATGTCATCCGTGTCGCGCCCGTCCCGCTCTACAACACGTTCCACGATTGCTGGCGATTCGCCAGCATTCTCAGCACGCACCTCGCCGCGTCGAGCACCGCTGTATCATCCCGCCCGAACGTGCAGTAAGTCCGTTTTTCGGCTCGACCGTGCTCCCGACCCAGCCCTGGCCGTATTCGGCACAGGCGTTCCCCCCGCGGGATTTCCTCTCAGAGTTCTCCCCATGAAGATCCACGAGTTCCAGGCCCGCGACCTTCTCGCCTCCTTCGCCATCCCCGTCCCCTCGGGGGTCACCATCGAGTCTCCGGTGCTCGCCGAGGAGGCGTTTCTCAAGGCCACCAAGGGCATGAGTTCGCCGCTGGCCGTCATCAAGGCCCAGGTGCACGCGGGCGGGCGGGGCAAGGCCGGGTTCGTGAAGCTCGTGCGGAACGCCCACGAGGCCAAGGACGCCGCCCAGTTCATGCTCACCACCCGCATGAAGAGCCCGCAGACGCCCCCCGAGGGGCTGGTCGTCAAGAAGCTCCTGGTCGCCGCGGGTGTCGATATCGCCGATCGGGTCGGCGGCGGGAAGGAAGAGTTCTACCTCGCCATCACCACCGACCGCGGGACCCGGCGGAACATCCTGATCGCCAGCCGAGAGGGCGGCGTCGAGATCGAGCAGGTGGCCCACGAGCGGCCGGACGCGATCATCAAGCAGCCCTTGCACCCGACGCTGGGCCTGCAGAACTTCGCCGCTCGCAAGATCGCGTATCAGCTCGGGCTGAACGGCAAGCTCGTCACCCAGGCGGCGGACATCATGGTCAAGCTCGCCAAGCTCTTTGTCGAGAAGGATTGCTCCCTCGCCGAGATCAATCCGCTGGTCATCGCCGACATGGGCAAGGGCGAGCGGCAGGTGCTCGCCATCGACGCCAAGTTCAGCTTCGACGACAACGGCCTGTTCCGCCACCCCGATCTGCAGTCGCTCGCCGACCCCACCGAGGAGAACGCCGCCGAGCTGCGGGCCAAGGCCGCCGGGCTCTCCTATATCGCCCTCAACGGCAACATCGGCTGCCTCGTCAACGGCGCGGGCCTCGCCATGGCGACCATGGACATCATCAAGCTCCACGGCGGCGACCCGGCGAACTTCCTCGACGTCGGCGGCGGAGCAAGCGAAGAGGCCGTCACCGAGGCCTTCCACATCATCCTCTCCGACCAGCACGTCAAGGGCATCCTCGTGAACATCTTCGGCGGGATCATGCGCTGCGACGTCATCGCCCAGGGCGTCGTCAACGCCGCCAAACAAGTCGGCTTCAAAGTCCCCCTCGTGGTTCGGCTGGAAGGAACCAACGTCGAGGCCGGACGGAAGATCCTGGAGAACGCCAAGAGCATGATCCCCACGCTGCAGGCGGCCACGGATCTGACGGATGCGGCGAAGAAAGTCTGTGCGGCGGTTGGCTAACCGGCTCTCGCCCCGGCGGGGCGAACGAATGTAGCCAGGGGTGAAGCGAAGTCGCCGAAGGCGACAAAGCGCAACCCCTGGAAAAGTCGTCTCTTAAGCTGAATCGCATCCGGGGCTCGATGCCCCGGATGCGATGCCCTTTTGTTGTCAGATGTTACTGTGATCTACCGCCATGAACATCGACCAACTCATCGACGGCAGGTGGCACCGACCACCCCAGCAACACTGAGCCTTACAACCCGTGCCACCGACTACGGCCTTGACCGGCCGTTGTGCCTTGAACGCAGTGCTCCAACCCACGCCCTCCCCGCCTCCCGCTCGCAGAGCGCACGACCCGTTGCCGGTGGCGCGGCGAGCGATGCGAGCAAGCCACCGGTCCCATCCCCATCTCATCTCGGTCCCGCTGCCTTTCTCGCCCGTCTGAGGGCGGACCACCCACCCCGACGCCGCGGCACCCGGGGGCTGCCCTCCCTCCGGTGCTCTGGGAACCTGTGTTCAGGCGCGATCGATCTCGACTGCGAGGCCGGCCCCGCCGCACCTCGATTCGATCCTGACGGTTCGCTCCAGTCCATCGCTTGACTGCGGGTGATCCCCAAGTCGCCGCTCCGTTCTGCGAGCGTGGGTTGGGGCGACATGTGCGGCCGCGGGCGTGGTTCTCAGACCTGAGCCACCTCAACAGGGCTGGAGTCGGCACAACCGAACGTCGATGAACGCCCCGGACAGGAACCCCCTGAATGGGTGGGTATTTGTCTGTCGATTGGACGATCCGGTGTATTCGGCCCGGGTCTGGAGCCCCCTTGACGAGGTGCCGCATGCGTTCACAGGCGATGAAAGTTCGTCGGTCGTCGAGTCGAGCTCCGCTGGGGGGGCTTGGCGGGCGGACGCCGAATCACCTGCTGGAGCAGTTGGAGCAGCGTCAGTACTTCATTGCCGACCCGGTGACGACGACGCATCCGATGTGGTTTGCGACCTATGGGTCTGCGACGGTGGACGGGCAGATCAACGCCGCGGAGTGGGCGAACACGACGCCGATCGTGCGTGCGCAGGCGAACAGGCCGAACAGCGCGGCGACGATCCGGATGATGTACAACGAGAACGGGTTGTTCCTGAGCGCCGACGTGCGGGATGAGTTTCTGTGGTCGGACGGTTCGGGCGGGGGGACGGGAACGCGGTTCGACTGGTACGAGGATGACGCGCTGGCGTTGTTCATTGATCCGAGCAACACGCGTCGGCGCTATCTGCCGACGATGGGCCGGATGATCGGTTTCAACCTGGGGAATCCGCGCGGGAAGATCGACGGCGCCGGCCGGGTGACGCGCTTCAACTATGTGATGGGCAACGGCGATCTGAACGGTCTGCATGTGAACCCGTTCGGTGCTCTCTCTCCGGGGATGCGATGGCAGACGCGGCTGTTTGGCACGTTGAACAACAACGCGGACATCGATCGCGGATGGACGACGGAGGTGTTCCTGCCGTGGGCGAGCATCGGCATGGCGGGGATGCCCAGCAACGGGTCGGGGATCACGATGAACTTCACGGTGAAGTTCGACGACGACGGGGGCACGCGGAATCAGACGACCTACGAGCACGACTCGAACCCTGCGCTGCGGTTCGGGCCGCGGACGCTCGACGATCAGGTGGACGGCGTGCCGAGCAGCTTCAACGCCTCTCAGCCTGGCATGGAAGGGCCGGTGAACTATGCCCAGCTCGTGTTCGTGGATGGTCGAAACCCGGCGGATGTGCCGACGGGCGTGCGGAACCTGACGACGACGTCGCCGAGCGGGTATGGCGTGACGCTGCAGTTCAACGCGCCGACGGCATCGCTCTCGGCGATGTCGCTGGGTGGCGCTCGCCGAGGCGGTGTGGCGGGCTATGACGTGCGCTGGTCGGAGTCGCCGATCCTGACCGAGAGCGACTGGGCGAACGCGACGACTGTGCAGAACAACTTCGTGCCGAAGATGCAGGGCCGGCTCGAGCGACTGCGGATCGGCGGCCTGGAGCCGGGGCTGACGTATCACGTCGGGGTTCGGGGCGTTGACGCGGCGGGCCGGTCCGGCGCATTGATGACGACCTCGTTCACGACCCTGGACTTCGATCAGGATGCATCGATGGGATCGCGGGTCATTCCGGCGCCCGGGGGCGGCGGCCTGCAGATGGAGAACGGGAACTCGTTCGTGATCGTGGGCAGCCACGCGGTGCAGACGAACTTCTACGTGCGCAACCTATTCAAGGGCGACGTGTGGAACGCCAACAACGACACGTACGTGAACTTCTTCCAGAATCCGGGCGCCGAGGGTGATCCGGACGGTTTCTTCCAGTCGCTGGCGAGCTACGGCGTGAACACACTCCGGATTCCGCTGGAATGGCTGGCGATCGAGCAGGCGGGCCAGGGGCAGCTTCCGCGGGGCACGTACTGGCTCGAGTATCCCGCCGGGAACTTCAACCCGGACATGCGGGACTATCTGCACTCGATGATGGGGTACGCGGCGGAGTACGGGATCAAGCTCATCCTGCACCCGTTCAGCACGTTCAACTACCGCACGTTCTTCCAGACCACCGCGTTCGCCGCGCAGAACGGCGGGCCGCTGACGACCATCGACGATTTCTTCCAGAACCCGACGGTGCTGACGATGGCGACCAACAGGGTGCGGACGATCATGGACTGGGTGAACGCGAGCCCATATCCGGAGGCGGTGCTGGGGATCGAACTCGTGAACGAGTGGGATGACTGGACGTGGACGCTGAATCCGCGTGGCGAGGGCGATCCGACCCGCATGCAGGAGATGCGCGATCGCTCCAAGTTCATGACGCGGCTTGCGCTGGCGGCGAAAGCGCACGACCCGAGGATGAACATTCTGTCGAGTTCGATCGGGTTGATTCCGCGCGGGGCGACAGCGCGGGCGCTGTTCATCTCTGATGGGTTCGACATGCTGGCCCCGCACTTCTACACGGTGAGCACCGCCGAGCCGGTGAACAACCCGGATGCGAACAAGAGCATCCGACCTGTGACCGACTACGCAGCACTTGCGGCGTACTGGACGACGCAGCGGCGGGACAACCGGCCGATCAACAACGGCGAGTGGGCGCTGGTGCGCTGGATGTGGGACGGCGGGCGCACGTACTACACCGGGGTCTCGCCGGTGAGCAATCCGAGCAAACCCTGGACCGTGCAGAACGATGTGGACATGTTCCGCACCACCGCGTGGACGCAGGTGGCGATGGGCCTTGGCAGCGGCCTTCGGCTTGGCGGCCAGGAGATGCGCGACCTTGTGCCCACCGGGCTGGACAAGGACGTGCACGGGTATCTCCCGCTGCCGCTGCCGACGGGCATGCGGGAGATTCAGCGGTCGATCTCGGCGTTCGCCACCGACGATCGGCTGGGCTTCGACTTCTCGCAGCACGATGCCACGCCGCTGGCAGGTCGGATCCGGTTTGCCGGAACCGACAAGCGGCTGATCGGCGTTGGTTCGGCGTCGCGATCTCAGGGCATGGCGTATGTGATCCAGGACCTGAACCGGACCAGCGGATCGGTGAGCAACGCCACCATGACCATCGATGGACTGACCGAGGGCATGGGTGTCGAAGTCGAGTTCTGGTCCACCGGCGCCAACGCGGACCTCATCGGGGCCAACGCCATCACCACCGTTGTGGGCGGGCGCCTGACGCTCACGCTGCCGAACTTCGGCGTGGACGTGATGGTGCGGTGGCGCTCGACCTGATCGCGCATGCCGCAGCGCAATGACAGAGGGCCGTCGTGAAGTGCACGACGGCCCTGGATTGGCTGACTGTGGTGGTGGAACTTGAAGGGACCGCTTGAGGCCACTCAGAGTCAGTTGCGGCTGGCGATGGGCATCTGCATCACCGTGTCCAGGCCGCGGCGAAGGGCCCAGGCCTTGTCGCTCTGGGTCTTGGAGTGCTGGGCGGCGGACATGGCCGTGCGGAGCTCGCCCTTGGTGGCGCAGCAGACGTTGTCCATGGCCAGGATGGACGTCATGGCGACCTCGTAGACAGCGACGCACGCGGCGTGGTCGCCGTGGTTGAACATGGGCGCGCCCCTGTTGATCGCGAGGGCGGCGACGTCACGAGGGGTGGTCATCTCATCGGCGGCGGGCATGCGGGTGGAGAGCTTGGGCATGTTCGCCGGGAGGATGACGGTGTCGATGACGTGGATCACGCCGTTGGAGGCGTCGATGTCGGTCTTCACGATGCCCGCGCCGTTGACCGAGGCCTTGCCGTCCTTCACGGCGAACTTGACATTCTCGCCAGCGAGCGTGGAGGCGTTGCCGGACTTGATGGCCTGATCGGAGTAGACGCGACCCTCGATGACGTGGAGCTTCAGGATGGTCGCCAGGGCGTCCTTGTTCTCGGGCTTGAGCAGCTTCTCCAGCGTCCCCTTGGGCAGCTTGGCGAAGGCGTCATCGGTCGGCGCCAGAACTGTCAGGGCCTTGTCGCCCGAGAGCGCGGGAACCAGACCGGCGGCGGTGGCTGCGGCGAGCAGGGTCTTGAACGAGCCGGCCTTGGTGGCCACGGCGGGGATGTTGTCCTCGGTCGGGAGTACGACGGTGTCGATCACGTGGATCACGCCGTTGGAGCCGAAGATGTCCGTCTTGACGACCTTGGCAGTGTCGACCGACAGCTCGGAACCATTGAGCTTCAGGTCCAGACGCTGGCCGTTGACCGTCGGCGCGAACGTGGCCTTGACGGCGTCGGCAGCCGGGACCCGAGCGGGGACGACGTGGTAGGTCAGGATCGCGGTCAGCTTGGCCTTGTTCTCCGGCTTCAGGAGCGACTCA
>DHLW01000115.1:0-9086 GCA_002405485.1 Phycisphaerales bacterium UBA4658 | reverse complement strand
GCCCGGCGGCCTGAACGGCGGCCACCAGCGTAGAGAAGTCCTTGTTCCCCGCGGCGATCTGCACAAGGTTCTGCTGCGCGGCGGCAGGAGTGGACCCTGATCCCTGAGCCGAGGCGGTGGCGGGGAGTGTGGCAAGGCCGCTGAACGCGACAAGAGCGAGTGCGGAGAACGCGAGAGCGCGGTGACGAACAGGCATGGTCGATGCTCCTTGAAAGTCAGGTCATGAAAATGGTGTCAGAACGATCGGAGGTCTGTGTTCGGCCGAGAGTGCAGGGCTCGCACGCACAGAAGGGGGTGTGCCGAGTCGTCAAGCTTGAGCGGATGGCTCTTCGGGTCGCGGGTCGGCCGCGATGCATGGGCGCGCGGGAAAATCGCGCAAATCGGCCACGTCGAGCGTGAGCTCAGTGGTTGGGAGCGGAGCATGTGACCAACCGGCCAGATTGTCTGAAAATGTGGTGCATCGCGGAGGAAGTGGTGTCCGAAGGTGGAACATGGCGTCCGAGCATGCCTACGAACATGGGTCGATGGAAGACGATGCGGTCATTTTGCAGCGGCTGGCGGCGGGCGATCCGTCGGCGGTGAGCGCGTCGATCGATCGATTCGGATCGCTTGTGTGGATGCTCGCGCTGCGGATGACTCCGTCGCGGACGGATGCCGAGGACGCGGTGCAAGAGGTGTTCACCGAGATCTGGCGCGTGGCAGGACGATTCGACCCCAACATCGCGTCGGCCCGAGCGTTTGTGGCGATGATCGCCCGACGACGGCTGATCGATCGGGCGCGATCGAACAAGCGGCATCAGCGCGTGGGGGCGCTTGGGGAAGATCCGTCGGTGGCGGCGGTGCACTCGGATCCGAGCGGAGGCGTTGTTCTGGATGAGGATGCCGAACGGGCGCGGGCGGCGATCGAGCAGCTTCGCCCCGAGCAGCAGAAAGTGATTCGGCTGGCGATCGGCGAGAGCTGGACGCACGAGCGGATCGCCGAGCATCTTGGCATGCCGCTTGGAACGGTGAAGACGCATCTTCGCCGGGGTTTGCTGAAGGTTCGAGAGATTCTGTCCGGGCGGAGCGAGCCCCAGGAGGCCGCACCATGAGCCAGGAGCGTGTGCAGGTTCGAGAACGGGCGCTCGACCTGGTCATCGCGCGAGCGACGATCGGGCTCTCCCCCGCCGAGGCCGAGGAGCTTCTCGAACTGCGGGAACAGCAGGATGTGATCGATTCGGGGGAGCCGGCGGATCTGGAGCGAGCGATTGACGCGACGCGTCGGGCGGTGATGGGGGGGTCGGGCGGACTGCCGATCGAGCTGAGGGAGCGGGTGATCCGGGCGATTCCGATTCAAAGCGAGCGGATGGGCCGTGGGGGCATGTCGGACACGATCCCGATCGAGCGTGCCCGAAACGTCCAGACTCGAACGAACTGGTGGCCGGCGGTTGCTGCGGCGGCGATTGTGCTCATCGGGTCGGTCGTCGTGTGGTCGACGCTGCCTCAAGGGCGTGCGGGCGGGGTGGTGGGGGGGGCTGGGCTTGTGGCGCGGGTGGATTCTTCGGCGGATCGTGTGACCGTCGCCTTCAAGCCTGGCGAGGGCGCACTCGCAGGCGCGACGGGCGAGGTGGTGTGGAGCGACACGCTGCAGCGCGGCTACATGCGGATCAAGGGCGCCAAGCCCAACGACGCCGCGGCGATGCAGTATCAGCTCTGGATCGTTGATCCGGCCCGGGACAAGAACCCGGTCGATGGCGGCGTCTTTGACATTGCCGCGTCGGCGTCGGCGGATGGTGCGGTGGTGGTCCCGTTTGAGTCGCGGCTGGCGGTGAATGGGCCAAAGGTGTTCGCGATCACCGCGGAGAAGCCGGGCGGGGTCGTGGTCTCGGCCGGGCCACTGATCATGGTGGCGGCCCGGTGAGCTGGATGCCGATCGGCCGCTGCTGTTGCATCGACGGGTGTCGATCCGACTATCCTGACGCGTGAGCCAGATGGTTGTAGAGCGTTCGGCGAGTCGACCGCGGATCGCGGGCGTGATCGCCGCGCACGTGGTGGTGCTGGGCACGCTGTCGTCGACGTGGATGGCGACGCAGATCGTGCTGCCGGTGATCGCGAAGAAATCTCTGGACGCGAACGCGTGGCAGCTTCTGGCGATCACCGCGACGCCGACGGTGTTCTTTGTGCTCAGCGTTTTCTGGAACGCGGTGTTCGCTCGGCTGCGCATCGGGACGTATCTGTCGATCTACTGGGTGTGCACGGCGGTGCCGATCGCGCTGATGGGGCTGGCCGAGAGCTTCTGGTGGATGCTGCTGCCGCAGGTGGTGGCAAGCATCGGTTCGGCGGCGTATCACCCCGTGGCCGGGGAGTTGCTCCGGGGGCTGTACTCGGAGAAGGTGCGAGGGCGGGTGTACGGCGTGCTGTACGCGTGCTCGCTGGTGGTCTCGGCGCTCGTTGGGCTTGGATTCGGTCGATGGTTGAACCTGGATGATCGTGCCTATCGCCTGTTCCTGCCGATCGTTGCTGGGCTGCAGGGTGTGGGCGTGCTCGTGGCGTGGCGGCTTGCGGCGACAAGCGGGGTGAGCGCTGCGAAGACCGCGCGGGGTGACGAGGGCGCGATCACCGCGGCGATCGACGTGCGAAAGATGCTCGAGCCGATCGCGCACATGCGTGCGGTGCTGAAGGCCGACCCGGTGTTTGCGCGCTACGAGGGCGCGTACATGACGTACGGCGCGGGGTGGATGATCACCTACGCGCTCCTGCCGATCCTTGTGGTGGACAAGCTGAAGCTGGACTACGCGACGATCATGGAGCGGACGCACGTGGCGTATCTGCTGGCGATGCTGCTGATGCTCGCGCCGGCGGGATATCTGATGGACCGCATGGGGGCGATGAAGAGCGTGGGGCTGAGCTTCGGGATGCTCACGGTGTATCCGCTCATGCTTGCGTTCGCGCCGGATGCGGACTGGCTGCTGGCCGCGAGCATCGCGTACGGGATCGCGCACGCCGGCGCGAGTGTGGGATGGATGCTGGGCCCTGTGTCGCTGGCGCCTTCGCCGGACAAGGCGTCGCAGTATGTGGCGATCCATGCCACGCTGGTTGGCGTGCGGGGGATCGTGCTGCAGTTTGCGGGCGTGGCTCTGTACCGGATGACCGACAGCTTCACGGTGCCGCTGCTGGTTGCGGCGGGGGCCTATGCCTGGAGCGCGGTGCAGATGTGGCGGCTTGATGGGCGCGTGCGGGGGACGAGCGTGGGCCAGGACGCCAGTGACCACGTTCCAACGGGGTCGGCTCAGCGTGTCAATGATCCCAATCGTGATTGACGACCGGATCACTTTCTTCGGAGCGGCGGGTGAGGTCACGGGCTCGTGCGCCCTGGTGGAACATGGGCGAGCCCGGGTTCTGGTGGACTTCGGGATGATCCAGGGGGCGGAAGAGGTCGAGCGGAAGAACCTTGTGCCGCCGGGCCTTGACGCACGCTCGATCGATGCGGTGGTGGTGACCCATGCGCATCTGGATCACTGCGGCCGGCTGCCCATGTTGCCCCGGCTTGGGTTTCACGGCAAGGTGTGGGCGACCAAGCCGACGCACGAGTTGCTGGGGGCGGTGCTGCACGGGTCGGCCCGGGTGCAGGCGATCCGGGTGACGGAGCACGCCGAGCGGGTGCTTCGGCGGAGCGGACTTGGGGTGCGCAGGGCAGATGGTCGGGGCGTGGAGCGCGGTCGGCGACGCGGATACGGGGGCGAGCGCGTTCGTGTCGAGAAGGTCTGGGCGGACACGCCGTGGCAGCCGGGAATCGAGCCCGAGGATGGGCCGGTGCGGCTCTATGACTCGTTCGAGGTGGATGCCATTCTCCGGCGAGTCGAGAGCGTGGGGTATGGCGTTCCGGTCGAGATCGCCTCGGGCGTTCGGCTGCGGCTGCTGGACGCCGGGCACGTGATCGGATCGGCGAGCGTGGAGCTGACTCTCGGCGAGGGTCGCCACGAGCGGGTGATCGTGTTCAGCGGGGACCTTGGGCCAAAGGGTGCGCCGCTGCTTGCGCCTCCCAGGAGTCCGGAGCGGGCCGACGTGGTGGTGATGGAAAGCACCTACGGCGACCGTGACCATCCGAAGGTGCAGGAGACGATGCAGGAGCTGGCGGGGATCGCCGACGCCGCGCGACGCGAGCAGTTTCGCGTTGTGGTGCCGACGTTCACCCTCGGGCGCGCCCAGCAGTTGCTGTATCGACTGGGACAGCTCAGCCGAGATGGGCTGCTCGGCGGTTTGCCCGTGTATCTCGATTCCAAGATGGCCGTCGCCGCGAGCGAGGCCTATGCCCGGCATCCGGACTTGCTGGATGAGTCCTCGCGTCGGATGCTTGCCGCCGGCAAGTGGCCGACGCACTTTGATGAGCTTGTGTATGTGGAGGGGCGAGAGGACTCGCGACGTCTGAATCGCCTGCGCGGCGGGGGCATCATCGTGGCGGGGAGCGGGTTCTGTCATGGCGGGCCGGTCGTGGAGCATCTGACGCACACGCTGCACAGGGAGGACGCGCTCGTGCTGCTCATCGGGCACCAGCCGAGCGGAACCCCCGCAGGTGATCTGGCGCGGGGATATCCGACGGTTGTGCTGAACGAGGAGGAGCAGGAGGTTCGGTGCCGCGTCAAGGTGATCCGCGGGGTGAGCGGGCACGCCGACCGAACGGGGCTGATCGAATGGCTGGGCGGGATCAAGGATCGGCCGGAGCGGGTCATCCTGAACCACGGCGAGCGCGAGACCCGCGCCAAGCTTGCGACACGGATCGGCGAGCAGCTGAAGCTGGAGTGCGAGCAGCCGGTTGTGTCGTGACTACGGCATCGAGCGGGCCTAACATGGACCATGTTCGCCCCGGCCCCCATGACGACGACCACGACGGTGATGACGACGGCCTAGCCGGGGCGGCGATCAGTGGATTCGCTCTGAACCCGGCACGATGAGGCCGGTTTTTTCGCTTTTTGGGGCCGTAGGATGGGCCCCGCTCCTGAAGAGGTTACGTCGGCGACGCTGAGGACCAGCGTGCCGCCCAGGGTTGAAGAAGGGATCGTCAGCATGCCGCGGATCACATTGCCGGATGGGTCGGTCAAGGAGTTTGCGGGCGCGGTGAGCGCTCGCCAGGTGGCGGAGGCGATCGGGCCTCGGTTGGCGCAGGCCGCGCTCGGGTGCAAGGTCAATGGAGTGCTGAGCGATCTGTCGACCGTGCTGGACAAGGACTGCTCGCTGTCGATCGTGACCGCGCAGACCCGTGAGAAGAAGCCGGATGCGGATGCGTTGTACTTGCTTCGACACTCGGCGGCGCACGTGATGGCCGAGGCGATCCAGCGGATCGTGCCCGAGGCCCAACTCGTGTACGGACCGCCGCTGGAGGACAAGTTCTACTACGACATCCGGTTCCCGGACAATCGCCCGCTGAAGGAGGCGGACTTCGCGGCGATCGAGTCGGAGATGCGGAAGATCATCGGGGAGGATCGGAAGTTCACCCGATATGAGCAGGGGCGAGACGAGTGTCTTGCTCGGCTGAGTCGCGAGGGGAACAAGTACAAGGTGGACAATGCGCAGCGGGCGATCGCCGCGGACGCGAATGCCGCGCTGACGTTCTACGCCACCGGCGAGCCGGGAAAGAACTGGGAGGATCTGTGCCGCGGGCCGCACGTGCCGAGCACCGGGCGGATCGGCGCCATCAAGGTGCTGTCGCTGGCGAGTTCGTACTGGCATGGGGACGAGAAGTCGGATCGACTCACCCGCGTGTATGGCACGGCGTTCGCCACGCAGGCCGAGCTCGACCAGTACCTGCAGCAGCGTGAGGAGGCGTCGAAGCGCGATCACAAGGTGGTCGGGCGTGCGCTTCGGCTGTTCCACATCGATGAGGACGTCGGGCAGGGCCTGATCCTCTGGACTCCGGCGGGCTCGATCGTGCGGAAGGAGTTGCAGGCGTTCATCGCGGATGAGCTGCGAAAGCAGGGATACACCGAGGTGTTCACGCCGCACATCGGACGGCTGGAGCTGTACAAGACCAGCGGCCACTTTCCGTACTACAAGGAGTCGCAGTTCGCGCCGATCATCGAGCGCGAGGCGATCGAGGAGCTGAGCAAGCAGGGATGCTCCTGCGCCGAGATGTTCAACCGGGTGGAGGGCGTGAGCGCTCGGCTGGCGGCGGGGATCAATCAGCGGACCGGCAAGGAGACTATTTCTGCCGACCGAATCAAGCCGGATGATCAGCTCATCAACGGGTTCATGCTCAAGCCCATGAACTGCCCGCACCACGCCAAGATCTTCGCGAGCGCCCCGCACAGCTATCGCGACATGCCCGTGCGGCTCGCCGAGTTCGGCACCGTGTACCGCTGGGAACAGTCGGGCGAGCTCAACGGCATGACCCGCGTCCGCGGATTCACCCAGGATGACGCGCACCTCTTCTGCACCGAAGACCAGGTTCCGGCGGAGGTGCAGGGCTGCCTGTCGCTCGTGAAGACCATCTTCGCGACTCTCGGCATGAAGGACTATCGCGTGCGCGTGGGGCTCCGTGATCCGGACTCCGGCAAGTACACCGGGACCAAGGAGAACTGGGACAAGGCTGAGGCCGCGTGCATCGCCGCGGCCAGGTCGCTGGGCGTTGAGTTCAGCCAGGAGCCGGGCGAGGCCGCGTTCTACGGGCCGAAGATCGACTTCGTCGTCAAGGACGTGATCGGGCGCGAGTGGCAGCTCGGGACGGTCCAGATCGACTATAACATGGCGATCCGCTTCGACCTCAGCTACATCGGGCCGGACAACGCGCAGCATCGCCCGGTCGTGATTCATCGTGCCCCCTTTGGGAGCATGGAGCGGTTCTGCGGCGTGCTCATCGAGCACTTTGCAGGGGCATTCCCGACGTGGCTCAGCCCCGAGCAGGTCCGCGTGCTCCCGATCAGCGAGAAGAGCGACGCCTATGCGCAGAGCGTGCTGGAAGCGCTGAAGGCGGCGAACGTTCGCGCCTCGGCGGATCTCTCGAACGATCGCATCCAAGGCAAGATCAAGGTGGCGGCAGACATGAAGGTGCCGTACCTCCTGGTGGTCGGACCCCGGGACGCGGAGCAGAAAGCCGTGTCGGTCCGCGTGCGCGGAATGGAGAAGGACGCAGGTAGCATGCCGCTGGCGGCGTTTGTCGAGGGGATTCGCAAGGAGATCGCGGAGAAACGCGTGGACCTTGGCGTGAAGCCGTGAGTGCCGGCTGCCCCTCGCTTGCGGAGGTCCGTTGCATGCGCGATATGCTCAGGTCGCCCTCGTCGCCCTGGGCGCCTCGGTCTTGGAGAATGACATGCGAACTGATGGCATGAACGCTCGCGCTCGTCGAGGATTCGTCGTCGTGCCGCTGGCGATCGTTCTCTGGGTCGCGCTGCTGGTTCTGGGCGTGCTGCTGTGGCAGAAGACGCCGCCGCCAGGGTACGTTCCGGCCAAGGGCGTCGGACCCGGACAGATCGGGTCGGTAATCCTGGCCGTGCTCTACGGCGGGTTCTGGGTCTGGGTCGTCGGAGGGCTGGCGGAGCGCAAGAGTCGAGCGTGGGCGAACGTCACGGCGGCGATCACGCTCGGGTTTGCCGGATTGATGTTGGGGCTGAGTTACGCCGGACTGTCTGCCGACCAGCGCAGGTTGGCCAATGCGTCGACGGGTGCGAGCGTTCAGAGCGGGGCCGGTGCATCGGCGACCAACGCGGCGCCTTCGGGTGGTCCCGGGGATCAGGGTGTGCATCGGATGAAGGACCAGCTCGCCCGCCAGAATCAGCCGGGGCTGGGGCAGCCGGCCCCGATGGCGACACCGGTTCAGCCGCGCTCCGCGCCGGGCTTGCCCTCCGGGCCGGGTGGCGACTCGACGATCGTTCGTCCGGGTGGTGGCCCGACATCTGCGCCGACACCGCCTAAAGAGCATCCATCGATCAGGCCCGTCACGGCCGAGCTGGAGAAGGAACTGCTGGCGGCGATCGAAGCTCTGGCGATCAAGGCCGAGGAGATCGTTCCCGTGTTGTCCAAGCCGGTGGCCCACGATCTTCGCGATGTGCGCAAGCGGATCGATGATGTTCAGGCGATGAGAACGCTCGCAGAGGGAGTGTCGAAGCGGCTCGGATCGGCGATCGATGAACTCAAGGGCAGGCTCGTCGCGGCCGGCGTGCCGGAGTCGGAGGCATTCCACCAGAGCGTGCTCTGGACCAACACGTTCGGGGCGGCGGGTCGCGGATTCGCGGCGGGCGATTACGCGCGACTCGGAGAGCGGGCGAATGAAGAACTCATTGCTTTGAAAGACGACTTCGGAAAGTGGACGCTGAATGCCAAGCGGGAGCTCGTGACCAGGGATGCAGCGCTCAAGCAGCGACTGGAGACCCTTCGGTTCTTCGTGAGAACCGAGAGCGAGCGCCACGCGGACATCAAGAGGCGATTGAAGGGAAACTAGGCCCCGCCGGCTCCCGGAGACGCGGGTGATCGTGGACCTTCTCGGAAAGGTGCGGCGGGGTCGATCTCGATCTGGACGCCCTTGGTGTCAATGCCCAGAAGCCGAAGGTTCCGAAGGTTGGCCTTGAATGCAAAGTCGAAGAGATCGCCGGCGACCGGGATCTCACCGAGCAGCCCGTCGAGCAGGGTGTTGCCGATCATCTTCAGGATGGTTCCGCGGCTGGCGCCGAGCTTGTACCCCTGGTAGATGATGTACGCCGAGATGCCCGTGGTGATGATGTCGCCCACTCCCGGCACCAGCCCGATGAGCGGATCGATGCCGATGCGAAACTTCAGACCCGGAACACGGATGGAGCTATCCATCAGCACCGCCAGAGCGCGGAGGCGGTTGATGCGGGTCTCCCGATCCACCACGCCCTTTGGATGGGGGCGACGCCGAGCGTCCGCAGGGGACGTCGGCGGCGTGGCTGGAGGATTGGCCGATCCTGACATGGGCACGGACATGGCGGGCGCGACGCTCATCATCAGGGTATTGGGATCAAGCGGCGACCAGTTGCGGAGGGCTGGGGCTGTGGCTGGGGCTGTGGTGGGGGTGGGGGGGCGGCACACGTGCAGCCCGGCTGCGATGGACGGTTCGGCGCAGGGCGGAGTGTGCCCCTCACGCGCCCGCCGCGAGG
>DHLW01000187.1:485-7794 GCA_002405485.1 Phycisphaerales bacterium UBA4658 | reverse complement strand
CGGCGGCGGCCCGTTCCCACTACCTGGACATGCTCGAGTCGGGGATCGAGATCTGGCAGTACCACGGGGGCGTGCTGCACAGCAAGACCGTCACGATGGACCGGGCCGTGGCGCTCATCGGGAGCACGAACATGGACCAGCGGTCGTTCTTCCTGAACTTCGAGGTCACCATGTTCGTGTACGACGACGACTTCGCGTCGGTCCTGCGCTTCATGCAGATGGACTATCTGGGCAGGTCGTCACGGATCTATCTTGACGAGTGGCGAAAGAGGTCTCACTGGGAGACGCTCCGGGACAACACGGCCCAGTTGCTCGGACCGCTGCTCTAGATCGCATGATCCGTCGTGGGCGCGAGCCGGACGCGGTCCCCCGGCATGTGTCCGACGACCCGTCCCGCATGCGATCGCGCCGCGCGCAGAAGCCGTTGAAGCGGCTCGTCCAGTGGCTCGCGTCCGAGCACGAAGGTGGAGTGGTGCATCGGGAGCAGGGCCCCCGCGGGCCGGCCCCCGGCCATTCCTGTGTACATGGACCAGACCTGCTCGGGCGTGGCGTGGGCGTGCTCCCACGGGTCGTACGCGCCGATGCCGAAGATGCTGAGGTCCGCGGGTCCGATGCGTTCGAAGTGATCGGTCAGGGCGGTGTCGCCAGCAAAGAACACGCGCCGTGCGCCGGACTCCAGCACATAGGCGTTGAAGCCGCGGTGCCGATCGGCGATCGTTCGTGCGCCCCAGTGCATCGGACGCAGGGCCGTCACGCACAGCGGCTCGCCGCCTGACCCGCCGCCGATGCGGGCGACCCGATTCCACCCCAGTTCGACGACCTGCGCGAAGCCGCCGGGGATGAGTCGACGGGTGCCGGTCGCCGTGATGACCGCGGCTCCCCGGGCCGGACCGGCGGCCAGACGCTCCAGGGACGGACGGTCGAGGTGATCGAAGTGCGCGTGCGAGAGGAGTACCGCGTCGATCCGGGGCAGATGCTCGATCTCGATCGCGGGCGGGCGTATCCGTCCCAGGCCGAACGTCTTTCCGAGCATCCGCACGCCGATGCGGCTGCTGAATACCGGGTCGGTCAGGATGATCCTGCCGCCGATGTGCATGAGCACCGTGGCATGCCCGATGGGCAGAGCGTCGATGACCTCGAGGTCGTGGGCAAACGCGGCGAGCCGCGACTGGATCTCCACCGGGTCTCGCGCCCGTTCGCCATGGCCGGTCGGGTCAGCCGTCTGGATCGACGCCATGAGCTCGCGCGTGTACCGAGGCACGCCGCAACGGGTCGCTTCGACGGCTCGACGGAGCGTCATGGTCTGCGGCGGCGTCCGAAGCGAGCGATCCGGAGCGTGATGTGGTCCGCGTTGAGTCATGTGCGCTTCGAACCCGTGCATGAAACACTACGCGACATCGGCGCCGAGGTTCGCGGTCGGACTCCACACGCCGCTGACCGTTGGCATATCGGCTGTCGCCGGGGAGGTCCATCGGCTCATGCGGCACGGTCCGGCGTCTGATAGCATGCCAGATCGGCAGGTCCGGTTTGGTTGGCGAGTGTTGCAGGGTCGGCCTGCAGGAGCGTTACGCATGGTCAAGCTGGGAATGTATGGAGCGGCCGGCGAGGTCACCGGGTCGTGCTACCTCCTGCGGACCTCCCGATCGACCATCATGATTGACATGGGCATGCACCAGGGGGAACGCGAGGCCGATGAGCACAACCGCCGGCTGCCACCGATCGACCCCCGCGAACTCGATGCGGTGGTGCTGACGCACGCCCATCTGGATCACTGCGGGCGATTGCCGATGCTGACCACGCGCGGCTTTCGTGGGCCCATCTACTGCACGCCCGCGACGGCGGAGCTCGCCGAGATCATCCTCAGAGATTCCGCGGAGATTCAGTGCGCCGACGCTGACCGATTCAACGCCAAGCTTCGGCGTTCGGGCGAGCCGCAGCAGGAGCCCCTGTACTGCCCGCCGGACATCGATCCGGTGCTGGGGCTCATGCGCAGGGTCGAGTACGACGCCCACACGCGAATCTCCGACGACGTCCACATGATCGTCTCGGACGCAGGGCACATTCTGGGCTCGGGCAGCGTGCGGCTGGTGGTTCACGATGGCGCTCGAACGTTCGGGATCGTGTTCTCCGGCGACATCGGCGTCAGCGGATCGCCGATTCTGCGGGACCCTGTTACGCCCGAACCTGCGGACGTGGTGGTGATGGAGTCCACATATGGCGATCGCGACCACCGCACCCTCGAAGCCACCCGTGTGGAGCTGCTGGACATCCTGACCCAGGCCCAGTCCGCCGGCGCCAAGGTGATCATTCCGGCCTTCGCGATCGGTCGCACGCAGGACCTGGTGTTCCACATGGGCGAGTTTCTTCGCCGGGGGTTGCTCACACGCCTGAACGTTTTCGTCGACAGCCCCATGGCCGTCGAAGCCACCGGGCTGTATGGTCGATACACGCACCTCCACGACGAACGCGCCCACGAGATCGCTGCGAGCAAGCAGTCGCCCCTGGCTTTTCCGGGACTGACCTACGTGCGATCCGCCCAGGAGAGCAAGCGGCTCAATGACGCACGCGGGTGCATGGTCATCATCTCGGCCAGCGGCATGTGCACCGGCGGGCGGGTCGTGCACCACCTCTACCACAGTCTCGGCCGACCCGAGACGCACGTGATCTTCGTCGGATATCAGGGCCATGGAACACTCGGGCGCCGGCTCGTGGACGGCCAAAGGACCGTCCGGATCTTCGGTGATCCGATCGACGTGCGAGCCAAGATCCACACCCTCGGGGGGTTCTCGGCCCATGCCGGTCAGACCGGCCTGCTGGACTGGTTTGCGCCGCTTGCCGGGGGCCCGCCGCGAATGGTCTTCCTGACTCATGGCGAAGATCGCCAACGCTCGGCACTCTCGGCAAAGATGCAGGAACGCTTCAATATCCGACCGCTGTGCCCGGTGTACGGCGAAGAGTTCGAGCTCTGAAGCGCCCGTCGCCTGCGGCACTCGGTCCAGGGGCGGTTCTGGCCCGCTCCGCCCTCAGATGAGCGAATCCAGGGGCTGTTCGACCTCGAAAAGCCCTATGCGGCGGTTCGCCGCCGCATGGGAGGCCTCGCCATGGTTGTGCTCGCACTGACGTCGCTGCTTGCCGGATCGCTGGGTTCGATGCCTCCGAGTGGTCAGTGCGCGGCGTCAACCCCACCAGAGGCGGCGGCGGCATCCCAGGCGGCATCATCGATCCCGGCCAGCGATCCGCCGGAGGGGTCGGCCGTGCGGATCTCCGGCGATGCCAAAGTCACCAGGACCGACAGCGGCCACTTCGTGTTCGGCCCGATGCTGATCAACACGCCCCTGCCAGTGGGGTATCCGGATCCGACTCCGCCCGGAGTCATCGAGATCAAGCGGTACCCGGTTGTGCGCCGTGCCGAGGTGTCGGGCTCGATGTCGCCAGGCATCGGCATGAACCTCGCTTTTTGGCCGCTGTTTCAGCACATCAAGTCGCGGGACATCGAGATGACCGCGCCCGTGGAGATGAACTACACCGGCACCGGCAAGAAGACGCCGGAGGGCGGCGACGCCAAGCCCGACACATGGACCATGTCGTTCCTGTATCGCCGAACGGATCAGGGGCCCACCGGCCCCGATGAGCGTCGCCGGAATGTGCAGGTTGTCGACGTGCCCGCCGTCACGGTCATTTCCATCGGCGTGCGCGGTTCGTATGACTATGTTCGGATGCAGCGTGAGTGGCGGACTCTGGAGAACTGGTTGAGCCAGCAGACCGTGTGGGACGCCGCCGGCGAGCCGCGGGCACTGCACTACAACGGTCCGGAACGCCGCGAGTCTGACAAGTGGTCGGAAGTCCAGATTCCGATCCGTCTCATCTCGTCCGCCCCAGCGGCGACCCCCGCGACCACGCCCTCAACAGCGACCTCCGCCGCTCCGCCAGCGGCGGTTCCGGCTGGTGATCGGATGCCCGTTGAGCCGACCTCGACTCCGGGAGCCCGCTGACGTGACGGACTGGTGGGTGGCGACGCTGTGGGCTCAGGTCGTTGCGACCGGAATGATGGCCCGTCTGATCTGGTTTGTGCAGATCGTTCATTACCCTCTTCTCGGTCGGGTGGGAGAAGTGGCCTCTGAGCGGTTCTCCGAGCTCTCCCACACCCACGCATCGAGGACGACACTCGTCGTCGCCCCGCTCATGCTGATCGAGGTGATCTCCGCCGGCGTGGTGCTGGTCACCGCCCCCAACTTGTGGTCCATCGCCGGTGCGGCGATTCTTGCCATGATCTGGATCAGCACCTTCGGCGTCCAAGTTCCCCTGCACGCTCGGCTGGCCCGGGGCTTTGATGCCTCGGTGCATCGTCTTCTTCTGCATTCAAACTGGGTCCGCACGTTCGCGTGGTCGGCTCGGCTCCCGATCGCCATCGCGCTGCTCGCCTCCGGCGGCTCCGGAGCGGACGCGGCATGAACAGGAGCACGCGACCGTTCACGATCGCACCCGTGAAGGGCTCCGTGCGGAACCTGTGTGTGGTCTTCGGGGACCAGCTCGACCATCGAGCCGCCGCCATCGAGCAACTCGACGACCGCCGCGACGCGGTGCTCATGATGGAGGTCGCCGGCGAGTCCCGTGCTCCCCATGTTCCCAGTCATGTGCGGCGCACGGTGCTGTTCCTCTCGGCGATGCGGCACTTCGCCAAGCAACTCGCCGAGCGCGGGCGAAGGGTGCGCTACGTCACGCTCGCCGATCCGGCCAACACCCATGCCTTCGGGCCCGAGATCGCTCGGCATGTCGCCGAGCTCCGGCCCGCGCAGGTCACCTGTACCCAGCCCGGAGAGTGGCGTGTGCTGGGCATGCTCCGCGATGCGTGCGAAACACTCGGCGTTCCGCTCACGGTCCTGCCTGATGAGCACTTCATCTGCTCGACCGAGCGCTTCGCCAAGTGGGCCGACGGTCGGTCATCGCTCGTCATGGAGTACTTCTATCGCGAGCAGCGACGCCACACCGGCTATCTGATGGACGGCGAGCAGCCGCTCGGGGGCGTCTGGAACTTGGACAAGGAGAATCGCCGCTCGTTCAGCGCTTCCGGTCCCGATCCCCGTCCACCCGCGCCGATCCGGTTTCCCATCGACGACATCACCCGACTGACCATCGAAGACGTCCGCCGACACATCCCCGAAACGCCCGGCGAGCTTGGTGACTTCGATCTGCCCGTGACCCGTGCTGACGCGCTTCGGGCTCTGGATGACTTCGTGCGGCATCGGTTGGGGGGCTTCGGTCCGTTCGAGGACGCGATGTGGTCCCGGGAGCCGACGCTCTATCACTCCATGCTTTCGGCCCCGCTCAATCTGAAGCTGCTGAACCCGCGCGAGTGCTGCGAGGCCGCCCTTGCCGCATTCGCTGATCCTGCCGCACGCATCCCGCTGCAGTCGATCGAGGGCTTCATCCGCCAGATCATCGGCTGGCGCGAGTTCATCCGCGGCATCTACTGGTTCGAGGGTCCTGAGTACGGCCGGCGAAACACCCTCGGTCACACCGCGCCCCTGCCGGAGTTCTTCTGGACAGGCAAGACCGACCTGAACTGCCTTCGCCAATGCCTGACACAGGTCGTCGACTCGGCGTATGGACATCACATCCAGCGGCTCATGGTCATCGGCAACTTCGCGCTCTCCGCTGGACTGCACCCCCGGGCCGTCGCCGACTGGTTCCTTGGGATGTACATCGATGGTGTCGACTGGGCGACCACGCCAAACGTTGTCGGCATGAGCCAGCACGCCGACCGTCGGCCCGGCATGAAGCGCGGCGACACCGGCCTTGTCGGCACCAAGCCCTACATCGCCGGGGCCAACTACATCTCCAAGATGAGTGACTACTGCCGATCATGCCGCTATGACCCGAAGTCCCGGCTCGACCGAGCCTCCGCGGCGGGCAAGCCGGCGTGTCCGTTGAACACATTCTACTGGGATTTCCTGCTCCGGCACACGGACACGCTCACCGGCAATCAGCGCATGGCCATCATGCTCAAGGCCGCTCAGGGCATCCCCACCTCCGAGAAGGTCCAGATCCGCATCCATGCCGACGCCCTGCGCTCGCGACTGGGCATGGCTCGCGGCGCAACCCCCACGCAAACATGACCGAGCACAAGAACATCCTCATGTGGTTCCGCGCCGACCTTCGCGTTGGCGACAACGCCGCGCTCTCCCGCGCGGCTTCCGACGCACGCGAGATGGGCGGTGCGGTCGTCGCGGTCTTTGTGATCTGCCCTGAGCAGTGGCTTGAGCACGACTGGGCCGGAATCAGGGTCGACTTCGTCATCCGTCACCTCAAGCAACTCTCCTCCGACCTCGCCGCGCTCAACATTCCGCTGCTCATCCTGGAATCCGCGAGGTTCAGCGGCGTGCCCGCCCAGCTCTGTGATCTGGCCCGTGAGCAGCGCTGCCAGGCGATCTACTTCAATCGCGAGTACGAGATCAACGAAGTCCGCCGAGATCGCGAGCTCGAACATCGCTGCTCGCGACAGGGTCTCCGCACGCTCGCGTTCACCGACCAGGTGCTCGTCGAGCCCGGCGAGGTCCGCACCGGCGCTGGGGGGTTCTTCACCGTGTTCTCGCCCTTCAAGCGTGCGCTCTACGCCCACCTGCAGAAGTCCGGCGGCGTGCGGCTCTTTGACCGCCCGAGAAAGCAGGCCGCGATGCCGGTCGCCCCATCGCCGGTTCCCGACAGTGTGGCGGGGTTTGTCTCCCATGTCTCCGATGCCGCGTCACTCTGGCCGGCTGGCGAGTCGCACGCGCTCAAGAGGCTGGAACGCTTTGCCTCCCGCGTGATCACCCGGTACAAGGCCGAGCGCGACACGCCATCGCTGGATTCCACGAGTCGGCTGTCCCCATATCTCGCCATCGGATCGATCTCGCCCCGGCAGTGCGTCCATGCCGCGCTCGATGCCAACGCGCAGCGTTGGGATTCGGGTGATCCCGGCGCGGTGCACTGGATCAGCGAGGTGGCCTGGCGTGAGTTCTACAAGCACATCCTGATCGGCTTCCCACGGGTCTGCATGGGCCGGGCATTCAAGCCCGAGACCGATCGCCTGGTCTGGAACGATGACCCCCGCGGATTCGCCGCCTGGTGCGAGGGACAAACCGGCTTCCCCATCGTGGATGCCGCCATGCGCCAGCTCAGGACGCTCGGCTGGATGCACAACCGCCTCCGCATGATCGCCGCGATGTTCCTCACCAAGGACCTGTTCGTCGATTGGCGACTGGGCGAGCGGTTCTTCATGCAGCACCTCATCGACGGCGACCTCGCAAGCAACAACGGCGGCTGGCAGTGG
>DHLW01000187.1:0-362 GCA_002405485.1 Phycisphaerales bacterium UBA4658 | reverse complement strand
CCGTACTTCCGCATCTTCAACCCCTCCAGTCAGAGCCGCACGTGCGACCCCGACGGGACCTTCATTCGAGCCCATGTTCCGGAGCTTGCCGACCTCGACGGCGGCGAAGACGGCCCGATCCACGATCCGTCCGTGCTCCCCGCGCTCCTGCGATCGCGCGTGAGCTATCCGGCTCCGATCGTCGATCACGCCAAGGCTCGCGAGCGCGTGCTCCAGGCCTTCAAGGACCTGCCCAAGGGCTGAACCGCGGCCGCACGACTGTCAGGGCTTCTGAACGCCCGGCGTGATCGCCGCTTCGGACTCCTCGCGCATCGCCCCAAGCGCTCGCCGGAGCACGCCGCTTGGCCTGGGTTCCGGCTCGG
>DHLW01000081.1:32149-32464 GCA_002405485.1 Phycisphaerales bacterium UBA4658 | reverse complement strand
CGCCTCTCTATCTCTACATTCGTCGCGGTCGCCTCCCCGTCACCTTC
The DNA here is from genome assembly GCA_002405485.1 of Phycisphaerales bacterium UBA4658. Classification (GTDB taxonomy): domain Bacteria; phylum Planctomycetota; class Phycisphaerae; order Phycisphaerales; family UBA1924; genus UBA4658. Next base: position 32,417 of record DHLW01000081.1, on the reverse strand, counting down.
TCCCTTTTCAACCCGTTGTTCGCCGTCTTCCCCCTACCTCCCCCCCCCCCCCCAAAAAAAAAGAATACTCCTCGCACGCGATAGCCAAGGAAAACCCTTGCCTGCGCGAACTTTCTGGAGATTCCGGAACCCGCACACCCCCTTCGGCGAAAACAGATGAGCTTATCGAGAATCGCCGTTCTGGCGGTCCTGTTCTCAGTCTTCCCGGAGGATCTTCAGCATGTGCAAGTTGTCTGTCCGTGCGCGGTGGATCGTGGCCGTCGCCGCC
>DHLW01000081.1:30716-32028 GCA_002405485.1 Phycisphaerales bacterium UBA4658 | reverse complement strand
GTGGATCGTGGCCGTCGCCGCCACGTGTGTCGGGAGTTCCGCGGCGTGGGCTCAGCCCGACGTCATCGTCTCGACCATCGGCTCCACCCTGACCAAGAACGGCACCGTCGGCACGACGACCGGGTATTCGATGACGACCGTGTCGTGCAACATCGGCGCCGCCGAGGCCATCTGGCTGCCGAACTCCGCGGATCACCCGGTCATCGGCCAGCAGATGTACCGTCTGCTCAACGGCCGATTCGAGCAGATCGGCATGAGTTGGCTGAAGCATGGCTTCTGCGCCGCCGACGCTCCGAGCTGCACCAGTCTTGTTCCGGGTTCAACCTATGTCGCCAACGGTTCGTGCGACTGGCTTGGGAGGTTTGCCACCGACACCTACAGCGCCTCGCTGAACGGGCAGCAGAGCAACCTCGGACCGCGATCGGAGATCAACCCGGCGTCGGGCGACTATCCGTATCCCTATGTCCTCGGGGGCGGCCAGACCGGCAACTGCGTCTACAAGCGGCTGCAAATCGCCAATAGCGACCTGAATCCCGCCCTGAACACCGGCGCGAGGTACTTCGCCGAGGTCCACTATGTCACGACCGACGAACCGGCCGACAAGCGAGCCAACAACGCCAGCTATCGCGAGGTGCTTGTGGGCAGTCTCACTAACGGGCCGACCGGATGCACGTCGCAGGGCTATGCCCTCTCGTTCACCGGGGCGACGGTCCCGATGGTTCCGGCCATTCAGGCCTGGCGGGCCATCGACCCCTCCGTGCAGCTCACCACCGTCGACTTCGGGAATCCCGGCTCCATCATCATCGGCGCCAAGGTGACCGACGCCGGCGGCGGGATGTACGACTATGAGTACGCCGTGTACAACCACAACTACGAGCCGGCCATCGGCGGATTCGAGATTCCCAAGGCCGCCGGCGTCAACATCCTGAGCACCGGCTTCAAGGACGTGAGCTATCACTCCGGCGAGCCCTACAGCGGCACCGACTGGCCCGCGAACGTCTCGGCGGGGGCCGTGGCATGGACCACCGAGGCGTTCGGCACAAACCCCAACGCCAATGCGATCCGCTGGAGCACGCTGTACAACTTCCGCTTCCGCGCTGACGTCGCGCCGACGAACGGCCCGATGCGCATCACCAGCTTCAAGACCGGTGCCGTCACCGTGGTCAGCAACGTGCTCGTCCCCAGCACGCCGGCCGTCAGCGGAGCGTGCTGCACCGGCACCGTCTGCACCGTCGGCCTCGATACCGCCTGCACCGGAACCTTCCAGGGCGCCGGATCCGCCTGCGGACCCGTCGGCAACCCCACCACCTGC
>DHLW01000081.1:16721-30610 GCA_002405485.1 Phycisphaerales bacterium UBA4658 | reverse complement strand
CAACCCCACCACCTGCTGCCCGGCGAACTTCGACGGCGTCAACGGGCTGGAGACCAACGACCTCTTCGCGTATCTCAACGCGTTCTTCGGCGGGCTGCCCAGCGCGAACTTCAACGGCGGCACGCTCGACGTCACCGACATCTTCGCGTATCTCAACGCCTGGTTCGCCGGCTGCTAAGCCCGCGGCCTTGCGTACAGCCCGCGCTCGCGGACGTACGCCAGCACATCCGGATCCATCGACGACGCGGCACTCGCCCATGCACCAAGGGCGAGTGCCGCTCGTGTTTCCGTCGCGCTCACGTCCAGCCGCCCCACGTTGACCACGCCGCTCGCCCACTTGTCCAACTCGTCGGCAGTCCAGAATCCCGTTGCTTCCAGCCCGCGAGCCAATGCCGCCGCATCCGCCCCACTGCCACTGCGCACCATCACCACCGGGCTTGCCAGCCGCAGGATGTCACGCGGCTCACGCCACTTGTGAAAGCTCATCGCCTGATCCGCCCCGATCAATAGCCGCAGCGGCACGCCGCTGAAGCCGTGCTCATCCAGCCACTCCCGCGCACGCCGCAGCGTCTGCACGCTGTAACTCGGCTCCACGTTCGGACCCGCCCGTTGCGCCCGATCAACCTCATCGGTCCAGACCGCCGCCCGCGGCGTTCCCCGGAGTGCGAGCTTCAGCATCGCCACCCGATCCGCGTCGCTCGCGATCGGCGCATCGGCCTTGTGCGGCGAGCGCGACGCGGGCACATACACGATCCACCCGCGCCCGCTCACCCCTTCGCGTTGCTCAACCTCATCGCGCACGCGACGGGGCAGCTCCACATGCCCCACATGCGGCGGATCGAACGTCCCGCCAAAGAACACGATGAACGCCGGCGCATCCGCGCCGCTCATGGGCACCGGCAAAGGCGTCACGCCATGATCGCTCATCGTGCGGCCTCCGCGAGCGCGTCCGACCGCAGTACCTCAACCACCCGGCGCCCCACCTTCGGCAACACCCGCCTGCTCCGCCGAAGCACGCCCAGCACATGCGGAATCAGCCACGGCTTCAGCAGCAGATCACGCGCCGCACGCACAGAGCGCGTATCGCCCGAGGGCGAGATCCAATCAAGCACCTCATGCGGCAACGTCTCCTCCGGCGTATCACTCACGCCGCGCACCACCGACCATCGCACCCCGCGCTCTTCGCACCACGCGGCAAAGGCATGGGACTCCATGTCCACAATCGCCGCCCCCGTGCGGGCGGCAAGTGCGGCCTTGTCCGCAGGCGTCGCGATGATCGTGTCCACGCCGACCAGCGTAATCCCGGATGGATCGGCGTTGGCGGGCGTCCAGGAATGGCCGTGCTCGTCGATGACACGGGCGATGGCGGGAACGTCGTCAACGGGCGTGAGGCCGCCGCAGGCGCCGGCGAGGATCAGGTGGAGCGGCTTTCCGGGGCCTTGGGACTTCGCGTGCGAGGCCATCGCCGAAGCCGCGGCGGCAATGATGGCGTGCTTGCCGATGCCGGTTTGGATGACGGCAACCTCACGCCCACCAAGATCTCGAACCGCACGCTGAACGTGCATGCGTTCGATTGCCATGGGGCAAAGAATGACCAACGAGGCAGATGGCACGGAGCGAGTGTATGACTCACTCGCTCACTCAATGGCAGGCGGATTGGCGCGTAGTTCTTCGCGCCGCTTTTCCATGGCCGTCACCGCCCGCTTTGCGCCGACACGATCTTCTTCCGGGCGCGTCGGGCTCTGAGCGATGGCCTGCAGCGAGGCATGCAGGTCGTCGCTCCAGTTCTGAAGATTCTCCGCCAGCTCGAAGGCATCACGACGAACGTCCGGGTTCGGGTCGTCGAACACGCTCGCAAGCTGGGGCATGAGCGAGGCGGGCATTCCGCCGAGCATTCGGCGAGCGGTAAATCTCCTCTCCTTGTTGGGGTCTCGCATGAACGAAAGGGCAAACTCTCGCACCGCCAGACTGATGGGAACTCGACGAACATACCCGCGGGTGGAAAGCACGTCCAAGATATTCGCGCGGGCAGTTGGATCGGTAGCGGCTCGTCTCAAGAGCAGGTCTTCGATGCGATCATCGCCAAGATTGCTCAGATCACGCCGAACTGCCTCTCGCAGCTCCGGACAAGTGTCGCACATTGCGGCGACGAACTGCGGCGCCCACGTCTGGAAATCCTTCAGAACTTCAGCATCCGTGGCGCCATTCCGCTTGCGATGTGATTCGACGTCGTTCAATCGCCACACCCAACGAGAGAGCGCCACACGCTGCTCAATCTCGTGGCCGCGAGCGAGTGCCCGCCCGACAATCGCTCGAAGATCAGCACGATCGGAAAACCCGGATGGTGCATGAACCAATCTGCTTCCGTCTTCCGCCATGAGCACCTGATCGAAGAGCAGATCAGTTCTCCGTGCATCTTGCCCGACGACCGACCACAACCCGATCATGATGGTGTCTGAGAATCCGCTTCCCTGCATCGGATTTGGCCCAAGTCGTGCAAGAGAGAGCACGCCCTCGGGATCGATGTTTCCCACACGTTCGATGGCTTTGGCGACCGCGTGGAAGTTCGCCGGACCGCCGCGCCGCAACACCGATGAAAGCTCCGCGACCGATCCGGCACGCCGCAGCCGATAGCTCGTGCGCTCACTCTCAACTTCGGAGTGATCGAATCCCATCTGCTCGACCTGCGCCGCAAGAGCCGGATCCGCCTCGGTACGCAGTACAAGGATCTTCGCATTGATTACCACTCTTGGCTGTGATGATCGCATGCCGCGCTCGCAGCTCCACGCAAGAAGCCGTTTGGTCACGCCGTTCGGCATTGGCCCCTGGAGCGGCTGGATCAGATGCTCGAAGACGCGATCGGTTGTGCCGAGCTCGGGCCACACCGCCGCCTTCATCCACATCGGTGAGAACGCCATCCACTTGCCGTTGCTCACGCTCGACCAATAGGTTGTCACGATCGCTGCACAAGTGATGAGTACAGCCATGGCGATGCCGCCGCGTCGCACTCGATAGCCCGAGAGCACCTTCTCAGACTTCGCCAACGTGCCACACTCGGGACAAGTTCGTCCCGGGACGCCGGTCATGTCATGGCAACACCGGACGCACCGCCGCCCGCGAGCGCTTCGATACATGCGGTCACGAAGTAGCGCCCAGCACAGAATCGCACCAGCGAGCACGCCCAGCGCGACTCCCAACCCCAGCCGAATCTCGTGCCACAGGTCCATACCTAAAGGATATAGACATGAGGCATCTCACACGAGGCGTCACAAGCCGCCACATTGCCATGACGCGGCTGTTTGCACTCACTCCACCGTCACACTCTTCGCCAGGTTCCGCGGCTTATCCACATCATGCCCGCGCGCCAGCGCCGCGTAATACGCCATGATCTGCAGCGGGATCACCGTCAGCAGCGGGCTCAGCGGTTCAGGAATGTCCGGGACGTACAGCACGTCGTGGGCGTGGTGCTTGATGTGCTCGTCGCCCTCGGTCGCCACGGCGATCACGTGCCCGCCGCGGGCGCGGACCTCGTGGATGTTGCTCAGCACCTTCTCGTACTGCCGGCCCTTGTTGGCGATGAACACCGCCGGCATCCCCTCGTTGATGAGCGCGATCGGGCCGTGCTTCATCTCCGCCGCCGGCATGCCCTCGGCGTGGATGTAGCTGATCTCCTTCAGCTTCAGTGCGCCCTCGAGCGCAGTCGGATAGTTGTACCCGCGGCCCAGGAACAGCCAGTTCTCACGCTCGACATACTTCTCCGTCACACGCTTGATCCGCGGCGCCTGTTCCAGCACGCGCTCGATCTTCTCCGGAATCGACTGCATCGCCTTCAGCAGGTCCGAGCACTGGTCCGCGCTCATGATCCGCCGACGGGCCATGAACAGCCCGATGAGCGTCAGCACCGCCACCTGGCCCGTGAACGCCTTGGTGCTCGCCACGCCGATCTCAGGACCCACGCGCAGGTACACGCCCGCGTCGGTCTCCCTCGCAATCGACGAGCCGACCACGTTCACGACCCCCAGCGCGAGCGCACCGCGATCCTTGGCCTCGTGCAGCGCGGCGAGGGTGTCGGCAGTCTCGCCCGACTGGCTCACCGCCACGACCACCGTGCCGTCCTCGATGATCGGGTTGCGATAGCGAAACTCGCTGGCATACTCCGTCTGCGCCGGAACCTTGGCGAGATCCTCCAGCAGGTACCGGCCGATCATCGCCGCGTGCAGGGCCGTGCCCTGGGCCGTGAGGATCACCTTCTTGGCCCGCGTCAGCTCCTTGGCGAAGTTGCTCACCCCGCCGAGGGTCACCTTGCCGTCGTCGGTGTTGATGCGCCCGGAGATGCAGTTCCGCAAGCTCTGCGGCTGCTCGAAGATCTCCTTGAGCATGTAGTGCTCGTACTGCCCAAGCTCGATCTGCGCCAGATCAATCTCAAGCTGCTCGATCTTCGGCGTCACCGGCACGTTGTGGATGGTGCTCGTTCGGAAGGTGCAGCCCTGCGGCGTGCGCTCCAGCTTCACGACGTTGTAGTCATCGAGCGCAAACGCGTGCGCCGTGTGCGCCACGATCGCGCTCGCATCCGACGCCACGACATACTCGTCATTCCCCACGCCCACGATCAGCGGCGAACCCTTGCGGGCGCCCACGAGCACGTTCGGCTCCTTCTCGCAGATCACCGCGATCGCATAGGCCCCCGTCACCTCGCGCAGCGCGGCCTGCACCGCCGCCTCCAGGTCGCCCTCGTACAGCTCGCCGATGAGCATCGCCAGCACTTCGGTGTCGGTCTCGCCCTTGAACGTGTGCCCCTTGTCCTTCAAGTAGGTCTTCAGGGCCGAATAGTTCTCGATGATCCCGTTGTGCACGACGGCGATGCCATGCTTGTCGTCGGTGTGCGGGTGTGCGTTGACTTCGCTCACCCCGCCGTGCGTCGCCCAGCGCGTGTGGCAAAGCCCCAGCGATCCGGCAAGCCCGCCGATCGAGTCGAGCTTCTCCTCCAGCACGCTCACACGCCCGACGGCCTTGCAGACGGTGATCTTGCCGTTGATCACGGCGATCCCCGCCGAGTCGTACCCGCGATACTCCAGCCGCTTGAGACCCTCAAGCAGAAGGTGCTGGGCGGGCTTGGAGCCGAGATACGCGACGATTCCGCACATGATAGAGGTTCCAGTTTCAGTCCGAACGATGCGACCGACACGCCGACGGCGTACATCCTAACCCCACCGACACCCGCGAAGGCGCGATGGGACCAGAGTCCCCTGCTACGACCGATCGACCGGCCAAGGTCGGTCGTTTGCCCAGAAATCCCTCTTGGGGCCGCACATCAGATCCTGGCCCGCGCAGACTGCCCGATCGCTCGTTGTCCATGGTTATAGAACCTTGATCGCCCGAGTGAACAACGCCCCCGAACAGCAGGTTCGGGGGCGTTGAGCAGCACGCATTGGGTTGTCTTCGGTCCGCCACCGGATCCCGGAAGTCGCCCGGAAAGGCGGGTTCAGCACCCCGCGAACCAGGAGTTGATCCAGTCGAAGAGGTTCTGCACGGTTGCGCCGCCGCCGGTCCCGTCGCCGCCGATCGCGGCATAAGGCGAGCTGGCGAACCAGTCGTTGATGTACGCGAAGATATCCGGAACGGCGATGCCTCCCATCTTGTCGTAGTCGGCATGGCAGCATGGCGTCACCAGATTCGCATTCTGGTTGCAGGTCAAGGCCGACGCGACGTACATCGCGCCGTGGTTCGTGCCCGCCGTGCAGTTCGTCTGACTCACGGCGGTGCTGCAGGTTGCCCCTCGGCAGCAGACGCCGCCCGCCACCGGCGTGCCGGTGACGGTGATCGTGTATCCGCCGCCTGGCACGGGGAAATCGGGGCCGGTGTAGACCGCGAGCCGAATGAGATACGTCTGACCGGCCGTCATGCTCACGGGCGCGATGATGGAGGCCAGCCCGCTGCCCGGGGGAGAGACGCCGTCGCAGGTGTCGTCATCGCACCCGAGTTCGCCGCCGATCGCCGCACATGAGCCGTCGAAGACCGAGAGCACCGTATCGATCGCCGAGCCGCACGCGGTGATGCCGTAGGCATCCGTCGCCGGGGCTGTGAAGGTGAACCAGACGGCCTTGCTGAAGTTGGTCGGGCTGTTGAAGTAGCACGCGCCGCCGGGGCCTTCCAGACCGTCGCCGGTCGCCGCGCTATTGGAGCCAGTGAAGGCGACGTTGAGCGCCAGGGCCTGAGCCGTGGAGCAGTCGTCATTGGCCGGGGGCGGGGGCTGCGGGCAGGGGTTGGGGGTGCACACCGTGTTGTCGCCCTGGTACAGCGTTCCGGCAGCACACCCGGCCGAGCCGGTGCTGGTCAAGGCGCACGCGCCGGTCACCGAGTTACAGCACGCTCCGCTGACGATGGAGGCGATGTTCAGCGAGAAGTTCCCGCCGGTGCCCGCACCGAACGCCGAGATCAGGATGCGGACCGACTGGCCCGCGTTCAATGAGACGGTCACCAGCGAGCTCACGCCGGCGCCCGAGTCGTCATCGCACGCCAGTTCGTTCCCGCCGCAGCCGTCAAACACCGAGACCAGCGTGTCGAACGCCGAACCGTTGGTATCGATCTGCCACGAGGATGTGGCCGGTGCGGTGAATGCGAACCAGACGCCAAGCCCGCCCGTTGCGCACGAGTGCACATCGCTGGCACCGGTGGTTGCGGTGGTGTTGAAGCCCGTGGTCGTCGGCGTGCCAGCGGTCACGACCGCCGCGCCCGAGCACTCGTCATTGGCCGGAGGCGGGGGCTGCGGGCACGGATTCGGAGAGCAGACCGTGCCGACGCTCTGGAAGGTACTCGGCGAGTTGCAGTTCGCCGGCCCGGTGACGGAGCAGACACCTGTGGCCGGGTCGCAGCAAGCCCCCGTGCAGATCACCGATGCGCACGCCGAGCCGTCGCCCTGGTACGCGCCGCCGATGCTCGTGCATCCCGCCGAGTCCGTCAGCGAGCACGAGCCATCTGGTCGGCAGCAGGCCCCGAGCGCGTCGCTGGTGACCTGGAGTTGGAACTGGTCGGCGGTCGGTCCACCAACGCCAAATCGTGCCACGCGGATATAGACCGGCACGCCCGCGCTCAGCGGCTGGCCGACGATCGCCGAGAGCCCGACCCCCGCCACGCACACCCCGTCGTCGTTGCAGGCGATCGTGTTGCTCACGCCCGAGCCGGAGTCGGGGCAGTCGGTGTGCAGCGACAGCGCCGAGTCCCACGACGTCGCGCTGTTGCACAGCGAGAAGTTGAAGTTCGTCGAGACGCTGGGCGTGAAGCGATACCAGACGTCGTTCCTGCTGTTGGGGGCGGCCGCGGTGTTCGTGTCCAGACATGCAAACACGCCGCCCCCGATGCTCGCCCATCCGTCGGTCGTTGCCCCGACAAGCGAGCCGCTGGTCGTGAACCCCGTGCCCGTGAAGTTGAACGCGGGAAGCGTCGCGATCGCGGAGCACTGGTTGTTCTGAGCGGGCGGCGTCGGCGTGCTCACGGTCAGCCGAACGGTCCCGGTCGCCGAGCCATAGTTCGCCACCCGGATGACATACGTCACACCCGCGGTCAGATTGACGCTGGGCAGATCCGAGAGCAGACCGCAACTGTCATCGTTGCACGTTCCCGTTGCAACATAGTTCGACGTGTTTGCCGGGCATCCGAGATGCACCGAGAGCACCGTGTCAAAGCTCGGCGAGGTGGCACAGGTGTTCAACGCATAGGCGCCGGAGATCGCCGGGGTGAAGTACCAATACACGTCACCACCCGACCCGGCGCACCCGCCGCCATCGACCGTCGCCGCCGAGGTTGTTCCGGTCACCACGCCGCCAGTACCGGGAATCGTGTACGCGGGCTGATTCTGCCCGCACACGTTGTTGGCCGGCTGCGCGAGCGCCGGCACACCCAGAGTCAAGGCACAAGCAACCCCAAGGCCCCACCGAGCTCCCGAGAACACGTGACCCATGGTGACTCCCGCTCTGAAAACACCGCCCCATTTCAGAGAGTTTGCTCGATTTTAACGCACCTGTCAAGATGTTGCGAGCAACATTCCGGAAGTTGGCCCCTTCCGATCGCGCGGATCGTGGACGCGGGCTCCGTAAACGACAGCCCCTCGGCCGGACGGGCCGAGGGGCTGGGGTGTAGACGCGTTGAGATCAACCGGGTGGCTTAGCAGCCGCCGGCGAACCAGGCGTTGAGGAAGTCGAAGATGTCGTTCACGTCCGGGGCCACGGTGCCGTCGCCGCCGAAGTCGGCGAAGGTGCTGGAGGCGAACCAGTCGTTGAGGAAGGCGAAGATGTCGGCGACCTGGATGCCGTCGGTGGACTTGTCGTAGTTGGCGTGGCAGCAGGGGGAGGTGTTGTTGCCGGCGATGTTGCAGGTGCCGGAAGCGGTGCTGAAGCTCGCGCCCCACTGAGTGCCGGTGGTGACGCAGGCGGCCGGGGCGACCGCGGTGCTGCAGGTAGCGCCGCGGCAGCAGACGCCGGCCGGGGCGGTGCCCGTGACCGTGATGGTGTAGGCGCCGACGGAGGGCGTCGTGCTGCCGGTCGGGGTGTAGGACGAGAGCCGGATCAGGTAGACCTGACCGCCGGTGAGGGAGACCGGCGCGATGATGGAGGCGAGGCCGCTGCCCGGGGGCGTGATGCCGTCGCAGTTGTCATCGTCGCAGCCGAGCTCGGTGCCGACCGCGGCGCAGGTGCCGTCGAAGATGGAGAGGAGGGTGTCGAAGCTCGAACCGCAGGCGGTGATGCCGTAGAGACCGGTCGCCGGAGCGGTGAAGGTGAACCAGACGGCCTTGCTGAAGTTGGTCGGGCTGGTGAAGTAGCACGCGCCGCCGGGGCCTTCGGTGCCGTCACCGGTCGCCGCGGTGTTGTCGCCGAGGAAGGGGACGTTCAGCGCCAGGGCCTGAGCGGTGCCGCAGGTGTCGTTGGCCGGGGGCGGGGGCTGCGGGCAGGGGTTGGGGGTGCAGACGGTGTTGTCGCCCTGGTAGTTGGTGCCCGAGGCGCAGCCGGCAGCGCCGGTCGTGGAGATGGTGCAGAAGCCGTTGACCGGGTTGCAGCACGCGCCGGCGATCGTGGTCGAGATGCTCACCGTGAAGCTCTCGCCGGGGACGAAGGTGGCGACGCGGAGGTAGTAGGTGCCGGCGCCGGGGACGGAGAAGGTCAGGACGGCCGGATCGACGAGCGCACCCGTGCAGGCGAGCTCGGCGCCACCGCACGCATCCAGAGCGATGATCGAGAACAGGGTGGTGGAGGCGGAGTCAACGGTCGCGGTGAAGGTGCCGGCCGCGGCGGCGTTGAAGCTGTAGAACACGTCCAGCGTCGAGCCGGTGCACGAGCCGGTCTGGCTCTGGGTAGCGGCCGCGGTCGTGCCCGGGATCGGAGCAGCGCCGACGGTCAGAGCAACCGCCGAGGCGCAGTCGTCGTTGGCCGGGGGCGGGGGCTGCGGGCAGGGGTTCGGGGTGCAGACGGTCGCCGCGCCCTGCCAGGTGCTGCCGGAGGGGCAGGCGGCCTGGATGGTCGTGGAGCAGGTGCCGGTCGTGTCATTGCAGCACGCGCCGGAAGCCGGGCACGGGCTGGGGGTGCAGACGGTGTTGTCGCCCTGGTAGGTCGAGCCAGTCGCGCAGACGCCGGTGGTCACGAGGGTGCACACGCCGGTGATGTCATTGCAGCAGGCGCCAGCGGTCACGCCCTGCACGAGAATGCTGAAGCTGCCGGCGTCACCGAGGAACGCGCCAGCGCGGATGAAGTACGTCGAGCCGCCGACACCGGAGAAGGTGACGGTGCTGACCGTACCCAGGCCGGGCTGAGCCGTGCAGGCCAGGTGAACGTCCGGAGTCGGGGGGCAGGACTCGAACACGGCGATCGCCGCCGCGTCATCGGACGTGCTCGAGGGCGTCACGGTGACCGTGAACGTGCCGCTGGCGGCCGGGGTCACGGAGAACCAGACGTCCACGTCCGTAGCGGAGCAGAGGCTGATGTCCGTGCCGGTGGCGCCGGTGAGCTGACCGGAGCCGGCGGTGCCGACGGTCAGAGCGACGGCGGCGGTGCACTCGTCGTTGGCCGGGGGCGGGGGCTGCGGGCAGGGGTTCGGGGTGCAGAGCGTGCCCGTTCCCTGGAAGACGTTGGGCGAGGCGCAGGCGGCCGAGCCGGTCAGCGTGCAGGCACCGGAGGTCGGGTTGCAGCACGCGCCGAGGCAGGGGTTCGGAGAGCACAGCGTGCCGTCACCCTGGAAGCCGGTCGGGCAGGACGCCTGGCTCTGCAGGAGGCAGGTGCCGGCGGCGGTGTCGCAGCAGGCGCCGAACGCGCCGGTGGTGATGTCCAGCCGGAAGGGGCCGCCGGCGCCGGTGGACCAGCGGGCGACGCGGATGATGTAGGTCGTGCCGCCGGTGAGGGCGAGGTTGGAGATGGTGGACGGACCGACGCCGCCGGTGCAGGAGTCGTCGCTGCAGCCGATGGAGTTGCTGCCGTCGGCCGGGCAGGCGCTGTGGACTGACAGGACCGTATCGAGCGTGCCCGTGACACTGTTGCAGGTGGTGAAGGTGTAGCTGCCGCTGTCCACGGGCGTGAAGGAGTAGAACACGTCACGGGCCGAGGACGCGCAGACGCCCGGCGTGATCGTCGTGGTGGGGCCGGCGACGAGCAGGTTGCCGGTCACGCTGGCGTTGAACGGGATGGCCGTCGCGGGGATGACCTCAGCCGCCGTGCACAGGTCGTTGGCCGGGGGCTGGGGGCAGGGGTTCGGGGAGCAGCCGGTGCCGCTGCCCTGGAAGGAGGTGGTGCACGCCGCAGCGGTCACCACGGTGCAGACGCCAGCAGCATTGCAGCAGGCGCCGGTCACACCGAGGTCGAGGACCGTGAGGGTGAACGTGGCCGCGGCGGTGCCGGACCAACGGGCGACGCGGATGATGTACGTTTCGCCGGGGGTCAGCGTGATGGACGAAATCCGTGAAGATGAGCCGCAGGAGTCGTCGCTGCACGCGACGGCCGCGGTGGCGCCATCGGCGTAGGTGGTGGCGGCAACGGGGCAGATGTCCTCGTGGATGGAGAGCACCGAGTCGAAGCTCGGGCTGGTGCAGGTGTCCAGCCGCCAGGGACCAGCGGTGGCCGGGGTGAAGTAGTAGTACACGTCAGCACCCGTGGTGCCGGAGCAGGCGGCGCCGTCGCGCGTCCAGCCGGTGACGGACTGGGTCACAACACCGCCGGTGCTGGGGATGGTGAATGACGCACGGTTCTGACCGCACGTGTTGTTTGCGGGCTGGGCGATGGCTGAGGCGGAGAGCAACCCGCCCATACAGCACGCCAACGCCGCCAGGATCCTGGGCGTTCGAATCTTCGACATGGACACACCACCTTCGTGTAAACACGCCCCCGAGCAATGGCCGCGGCATGCGCTCGCGTCCACGCTCGGGAACCACACACTTCGAGCCGCGAGAGTTGGGAGACTCTCAGAACGGCTCTTCCGGAGTGAACGGGCTGCGGCGGTCGACTGCGAACGCCAAAAGGCACCCCGCAAACTCCGGATATCGCAAGTTTGCGGGAAACTTGATGGTTTGTCAACGCAGAGTTGGGAAACCGCGAAAAATCGGTTCAACTTCGCTTTTCTCGGGCAATGTTGCGGACGTGAGGCCGAAGTTTCGAAACTTCGACTTCGTTCAAAACAGCCACGATGGTCCCACGGGGCCAGCAATGGCCGAACCGGTGCCCGAACGTCCGGATAACACGGGTCCGGATGGTCGGTCGGGCACGATGTGTCCTTGCCGGTGCAGGTACTGTTCAGGGTGTTTGTCGCCCAGGCGCATTCCTTTGGTCAGCAAGCGCGGCTGGCGTTGACTCTGGCGTGGGTGGCGGGGTATACGAACATCGTCACGCTCATCGTCTGCCGGCATGCCAGCAGCCACATGACCGGGACCACGTCGGACCTGGGATTTCAGGTGGTGGAAGGCGTTCGATCGACGGCGGGCGGCTGGCAGGACGCGGGGACACACTGGAATCTGGCGGGCTTTGCGGGGTTTGTGCTGGTGACGTTCGTCCTTGGGGCCGCGGCGAGCGGGTGGGTCATGGAGTTTGCCCGCAGGCGAGCGTGGGAGTCGATCTACATCCTGCCCATGGCTCTGGAGGCGGCGCTTCTGGGCGTGCTTGCGGTGATGCTGCGGTGGCACGAACCCGGGACTGTGGAGACCGGGGTGCGGCTGTACGTGTTTCTGGGGATCGCGTCGGCGGCGATGGGGCTGCAGAACGCGACCATCACGCGGATTTCCAGCGGTGTGGTGCGGACGACGCATGTGACGGGCGTGCTCACGGACCTTGGGATGGAGGGGGCGCAGTTCGGCTTTGTGGTTCGTCAGTGGCTTTCGGAGGGCGGAACGCTGCGGGACGTGCTGGTGCATCCGGCGGCGCGGCGGCTTGGGCTGCTGGCGTCGATCGTCGGGTCGCTGGCGCTTGGGGCCGCGCTCGGAACGGTCGCGTATGACTATGTGCACACGCTGGCGATGGTGCCGCCGGTGGTGTTCATGCTGGTGATGGTGTATCAGGATGCGCGGCATCCGATCGCGGAGATCGAGCCGAGCGAGCTGGTGGCGGACTTTGGCCTGAATCTCCCGCCGGAGATCGTGGTGTATCACCTCCGCCACGACCAGGTGCGTGGGCGAGGTCGCGGGGGCCTGCAGCGATTGCCGAACCTGCTGGCGTGGTCGGAGCGGGTGCCCGAGGCAGCGCGGGTGGTGGTGTTGGACCTGACGGACGTGCAGCAACTGGATTCGGACGCGGCGTTCGAGCTGCGGGCGGCACTTGCGCGGCTGCACCAGCAGAAGCGGACGCTGGTGATCGCGGGGCTGAGCGCGGAGCAGACTCGGCAGCTTCGGGAAGCGCACGCGGGAGAGGCGCTGGATCCGCGGTGTGTGAGCCCGGATCTGGAGCTGGCGATTGCGCGCGGGCTGGTGCATCTGCAATCGCACCGGCCGGATCTGACGATTGCGAGGGTGTTCTCGGGTCAGAGTCGGGGGAACTGAGGGCGGCCGCCGAGCGGTGCTTCGGGGCGTTGTGCACGGAATCGGGAGGAACGAGGTGAAAGCGGAGGTGAGGGGGTCTATCGTGGCGGAGTTTGCGCCCGGGGCGAGCAGCGCGGTGGAGCCGTGCGGCGGGCGCAGCGTGCTCTTGCCGTCAGGACGCCGATGCCGAAGCGCAGTGATATCAAGACGATTCTGGTGCTGGGATCGGGGCCGATCGTCATCGGGCAGGGGTGCGAGTTTGACTATTCGGGCACGCAGGGGTGCAAGTCGCTGAAGAGCGAGGGGTTCCGGGTGGTGCTGGTGAACTCGAACCCGGCGACGATCATGACGGATCCGGGATTCAGCGATCGGACGTACATCGAGCCGATCACGCCGGAGGCGGTGAAGAAGATCATCATCCGTCAGCAGGAGCTGGGGGATCCGATTCACGCGCTGCTTCCGACGCTTGGGGGTCAGACGGCGTTGAACTGCGCGTGCGCGCTCTGGGACCAGGGGGTGCTGCAGGAGTTCGGGGTGGAGATGATCGGGGCGAACCGGCAGGTGATCCACCGGGCCGAGGATCGGCAGGCGTTCAAGGACATCGTCGAGGGGCTGGGGCTGAAGATGCCCAAGGCCAAGACGGTGACGACGCTCGCCGAGGCCAGGGCGTTCCTGGAGGAGATCGGGTTGCCGGCGATCATCCGTCCGGCGTTCACGCTGGGCGGGAGCGGCGGGGGCATCGCGTACAACAAGGAGGAGTTCGACGAGATCATGACGCGCGGGCTCCGGGCGAGCATGATCGGGCAGGTGCAGATCGACCAGTCGGTTCTGGGCTGGAAGGAGTACGAGCTGGAGGTTGTCCGCGACAAGAAGGACAACTGCATCATCGTGTGCGGGATCGAGAACATCG
>DHLW01000081.1:2938-16577 GCA_002405485.1 Phycisphaerales bacterium UBA4658 | reverse complement strand
CGACCCGATGGGCGTGCACACGGGGGACAGCATCACGGTGGCGCCGATCCTGACGCTGACGGACAAGGAATACCAGCACATGCGTGACGCGGCACTCGCGATCATGCGAGCGGTGGGCGTGGAGACGGGGGGGAGCAACGTGCAATTTGCGGTGAATCCGAACCCGAAGCCGGGTCTGGACGGGAAGAAGCCGTTTGAGATGGTGGTGGTGGAGATGAACCCGCGGGTGTCGCGGAGTTCGGCGCTTGCGAGCAAGGCGACGGGGTTTCCGATCGCGAAGATCGCGGCGAAGCTGGCGATCGGGTACACGCTGGACGAGCTGCGCAACGACATCACGGGGACGACGAGCGCGTGCTTCGAGCCGGCGATCGACTACATCGTGACGAAGATTCCGCGGTGGACTTTCGAGAAGTTCCCGGAAGCCGATCAGACGCTGACGACACAGATGAAGAGCGTGGGCGAGGCGATGGCGATCGGCAGGACGTTTGCCGAGAGCTTCCAGAAGGCCGTGCGCTCGATGGAGGTCAAGCGTTTCGGGTATGGGCTTGACAAGAACGACAAGTGGCTGGTGGCGATGCGGAACGGGGGCGAGGTCACGCTGACGGAGGACGGGACGGGAGGCGTGCGGACGGCCGACGGCGAGGCGCTGGAGTGGCCGATCCCCGAGGAGAAGCTGAGCCAGAAGCTGGCGGTGCCGGGACAGGCGCGGATCTACTACATCCGGTACGCGATGAAGCTCGGGTGGAGCGCGGAGCGGATCTGCGGTCTGACGCGGATCGATCCGTGGTTCATGGATCAGCTCAAGCGGCTGGTTGAGTTCGAGGACGAGCTGCTGGCGGTCAAGACGCTCGATGCGTTGCCCGCGGCGATGCTGATGAAGGCGAAGCAGCTTGGCTATTCCGACGCGCAGCTCGCGTTCGTGTATCTGGGCGACATCACGCCGGACACGATCCTGCGGGTGCGGGCGCATCGGCAGAAGCTGGGGATCGAGCCGGTGTACAAGCTGGTGGACACGTGCGCGGCGGAGTTCGAGGCGAGCACGCCGTACTACTACAGCACGTATGAGCGCGGGTGCACGCGCGATGGGGAGATTGGCGCCGAGGACGAGGTGCGGGTGACCGACCGGAAGAAGGTCATCATCATCGGGGGCGGGCCGAACCGAATCGGGCAGGGGATCGAGTTCGACTATTGCTGCGTGCACGCGTCGTTCGCGGCCCGGGAGCTTGGGTTTGAGAGCGTGATGATCAACTCAAACCCCGAGACGGTCTCGACGGACTACGACACGAGCGACCTGCTGTTCTTCGAGCCGCTGACGCTGGAGGACACGCTGAACGTGATCGAGCGGCTGCATGGCGGGCGTCTGGTCCCGGGCGGGCAGGGGAAGGTGCACGGGTGCATCGTGCAGTTCGGCGGGCAGACGCCGCTGAACCTGGCGAAGGGGCTGCTCAAGGCGGGGGCGCCGATCATCGGGACGAGCGTGGACTCGATCGATCTGGCGGAGGATCGGGATCGGTTCGACGCGCTGCTGAGCTCGCTGAACCTGCAGAAGCCGCCGAGCGGGATCGCCCGCGACGTGGAGCAGGCGGCGGAGATCGCCGAGCGGATCGGGTATCCGGTGCTCGTGCGGCCGAGCTATGTGCTGGGCGGTCGCGGGATGGAGATCTGCTCGGATGAGCGGGCGCTTCGGAGCTACATGACGACGTGCCTGGCGGCGAGCGATCTGTCGGATGCGCCGGTGCTGATCGATCGCTTCCTGAGCGACGCGGTCGAGGTGGACGTGGACGTGGTGGCGGACTTCGGGCTTGGGGACCGGGCGATCATCGCGGGGGTGATGGAGCACATCGAGGAGGCGGGGATTCACTCCGGGGATTCGTCGTGCACGATCCCGCCGTATTCGCTGCCCAAGGCGATGGTGAAGCGGATCGAGGAGATCGGTCGCGAGCTTGCGCGGGCGCTGAAGATTCGCGGGCTGATGAATGCTCAGCTTGCGATCAAGGGCGAGGACATCTTCGTGCTGGAGGTGAATCCGCGTGCCAGCCGCACGGTGCCGTTTGTAGCCAAGGCGACGCAGGTGCCCTGGGCGCGGATCGCGGCGAAGGTGATGATCGGTTCACCGGGCACGACGCTCTTGGAGCAGGGCGTGCGCGAGGTTGCGACGCGTGATGGCGAGGCGATCCTGCCGTACTTCTCGGTGAAGGAAGTCGTGTTTCCGTTCGGGAAGTTCCCTGGCGTGGACGTGGTGCTTGGTCCGGAGATGCGATCGACGGGCGAGGTGATGGGCGCGGACAAGACGTTCGAGGTCGCCTTCGCCAAGGCGCAGCTCGCGGCGGGCGTGAACATGCCCAAGACCGGGAATGTGTTCATCTCGGTGCGCGAGGGCGACCGGAGCAAGATCCACGCGGTGGCGAGGCAGCTTCAGGCGATGGGGTTTGCGATCTACGCCTCGACGGGCACGGGCGAGCACCTGCGCAAGAGCGGGAGCAGCGTGACCGCGCTCCCGAAGATCTCCAGCGGGCTGCGCGGGCACGTGCTGGACATGATGGCCGACGGGAAGATCCAGCTCATCATCAACACTCCGACCAAGACGGGCTGGAAGACCGACGAGGGCAAGATCCGCTCGTCGGCGATCCGGTTGAACGTCCCGATCATCACGACGGTGACGGGGGCGGCGGCGACGGTTCGGGCCATCGCCGCGCTGCGGTCGGGCGACTGGGGCGTGCTGGCGACGCAGGACTATCAGGAGATGTTGCCGCAGACGCACCCGTCGAAGTCGACGAGGGGCGGATCCCCGAAGGTGGTCGTCAGCGGTGCGGCTTCACCCGCCGCGCGATGATGCAGCGGACGGCGCGATCGAAGCGGAGGATGAACGCCGCGAGCGTGGCATCGCCATCGCCTCGGAGTTGTTTCTGGACGACGTCGGTGTCGACGACCTTGCCGCGGGTTTTGACCTCGACGATCCCGGCATTCCATCGCGCAAGCTCGGCGCGGCAGCGTTTGAGGTTCCACGGCAGTTCGGCGAGCACTTCGAAGGGCTCGCACATGGGGTGTGCCGCCGGATCGTCGGAGGTGAGCAGGCCGAGCTTTGGGTGCAGCATCGGCGAGCGGGTCTGGTCGCAGATCCGATTCAGCAGCCCGGCCCGCTCGATGCTCGCATCGATCTCGGAGATGAACCGGGCGAGTGGGCCAGTCGGCGGCGTGCTCGCGTCGGCTTCGCCCGAGAGCGTGTGCGATTGATGTGCGTCCAGAAGCGTGGCCGAGCGTTCGGCGAGGGCGAATCGGCCGGTCCAGAGCACGCACTGGGTGAGCGTGCCGCGCTCGGAGATGAACTCGAGCTCGCCGGGAGAGAGCGACAGGGCATCGTCATGACCGATGCCGGGGCCGAGCTTGAGCGCCCCGCCGACGCGTGATCGTCCGGCGCAGATGCGTCGGATGACCGGGGGCGGGGGCTGCAAGGCGTCGAGGAAAAACGACCGCTTTCCGGAGTCGTCGCGCCGGGCAGGATCAAGGTGGAACGGCCCGTCGGGCACGCTTGGATCGAGCACATCGCAGGCGAGCGACGGACACCGCGCGTTGGATTCGGCCATCCACGCGCGAACGGGGTCACGATCGACGGCGGTGACGCGTAGCCCGGCGTGCACGAGAGCCATCGCGTCGCCCCCGATGCCGCAGCAGAGATCGACGACCTGCGCGTTTGGACCAAGGACCCGGACGAAGCGCGCGGCCTTGTGCGAGGCGGCGGCGTGGGACGAGGCCATCTCGACGCCGTGGCGGTCGCCGACGATGCGTGCGGCATGTTCGTGCGTCCACTTGCGCAGGGCCTTCTGGCGGGCAGTGGCAAGCTCGGCGACGGCGCGTCGGATGTCGAGCGGAACGTCAGTCCGCATGCGAACATCGCGGCGCTTGTCGGTGGGTGCCGTGCCCGAGGAGGGCGCCAGCATCGGCGTGTCCGCGGCGATCGCCTTCCAGACGTCCAGCGGAATCGTCGCGGTCATGGCGCGTGCCCGTGCGCCTTGAAATACTCGAGCATCTGGGAGGAAAAGGCGCGGACCTCGGGAGTCTGTAGGACGCTGCCGTGCGTCTTGCCCTCTAGAATCTGGATTCCGGCGAGCATCGGGGCCTTGGCGTCGGCGGGCGGCGGGTTGGTCTTCATCCATGCGTCGAGGTCCTGCTTGAACAACGCGACGGACTTGTCCAGACCGAACTCGTCAGCGGAGCCGACGACGATCCTGGCGCGATCTCGGAAGAGCGGGCCGTGGCGGCGCTGATCGTCGCGGAAGCGCAGGCCGATGTCGAAGGTTCGGAAGCGTTTGGCTGTGAAGGCATCGATCTGGCCGGTGCGCGGGTCGAAGAGGTCGGCGGGCTTGCCGCGGGCGTTGCGCGGGCCCCAGACTGCGAGCCAGCTATCCCACTGCTGGGCGCTGGAGTTGTCCGGGCCGATGACGCCCTCGCCGCCGTTCTCCTGGCGGATGGACATGAGCATGACGCCGTCGCGCACGAAGGACGGGCGCTCCTTGCCGTCGGAGGTCAGGAACATGTTGGCGTCCTGATAGATGTTCACGCCCTGGAAGGACCGGAAGTCGACGGGGTCTGGCGCGGTGGACCAGGCGAAGCCGAAGGTGCTGGAGTAGTTCATGAGCAGCCAGAGGACGCTCCATCCGCCGCTGGAGTGCCCGCGGAGGACGCGGGCGGTTGGCTTGGGAATGAGCGGATGGGCCTTCTCGATGGCGGGGAGGAGTTCGGTGATGAGGGCTCGCCCGCGGTCGCCGTTGTTGAACGAGTCGGCAAAGAGCGTGTGGCCGTTGCGGCTCTCTGGTTCGAGGATGATGAGGAATGCGGCGCGTGCGAGGCGGCCCTCGGAAGAGGCAGGATCGGCGCTTGCGCGCTGACGGACGCGGCGATCCAGGCCGTCGAGGTGATCTCCGCCGAAGCCGGGGACTTCGTAGATGGCCGGGTATGCGCGATCGGGCTGCATGTCGATCGGCGGGATGACGGTGGCACGGAGGGGGATGTCCCGAAGCTGACTGGAGCGCAGCGACGGACTCACGACCTCGACGACAGAGACGCCCTGAGGGAGTGCGGGGCGACCTCGCGTCGTGGTCGTGTCGAGCGCGAGGCGGACGAGAGCGGGCTGGCCGTCCGCCGGGACTTCGAACGCGACGGGCGGGCCGAAGAGGTTGCCGTCGTGATCGCGCCAGGAGCTGGACTCGCGTGTGGTGTCGAGTCGGGCCTGGGCGCGGTACTTGCCGGGGGGGAGTTTGTCTGGAGCAACCGGGAAGCCGTCGGCTGAGGCGTCGAGGACGAGGGTCGAGCCGGGCCCCGCGTCCTTGACATCGATCGCGAAGAGTGGCTGGGGATCGGTCCAGAAGGGGCCGTCGACGGGCTGTGCGGCGGGCGGGATGCGTGAGCCATCGCGGATGGTGAGGACGATGAGGCGGCCAGAGCGGACTTGGTCGCCCAGCGCGGGGGCAAGGGAGACTTCGAAGCGGACGCCGGCGGTGGAGGGCGCCGCCGGCGGGGTGCCTGGCTCGCGCGCCGAGGCGCAGGGCACGAAGAGATGCAGGCAGAACACCGAGACGGCGAGCGTGAGCACTCGGAGCAAGAAATTCATGGTCAAGGGTATCGATGCTCGGCATGAGCGTCGGCTGGCATGGCCTGGTACGGCGTGTGCCGCGGGATCCAGCAGCGCACGGCGGCGCGATAACGGACATAGGGCTCGCCGAATCTCCGCTCAAGATCTCTCTTCCCATCGACGCACGACGAAGTTCCAGAAGAGAAGGCCTGCGGCGACATACGCAAGGACGCCGGGGGAGCCGAGCATCAGGCCAACACCGGCCCCTTGAGCAAGACCGGCGATGGCCATGGGATTTCGGACGTGCCGATAGGGACCGACAAGCACGAGCCGAACGGCCGGGTCCAGCGGGAGTGGAGTGCCGGCACCGAACCACGCCATGGTCCAGCCGCTCCAGAGACCCAGTGTGCTCGCAAGACAGAACACTGCCACGCCTGTCGCACGCACGGCTGGCGACCGAACGTGCAGGTGATCAAGACCGAGCTGCGCCTCGATGTGGACGATGCCCATGGGGAGGACCGCGAGCGCAAGCGTCCAGATGACGACTGTCTGCGCGACGGTCTTGAGCAGACACCGACGACGAAGATCGGCGGGGATGTCATCAGCCACGCGAGCGCTCCGCGATCGCGACCAGCACGACGGCAAGCAGGGAAGCCAGTGCGAGGGGGGCCATCAGCCAGAGTGCCAGCGGCGCTAGCACCCTGTCGAGGACCGCGGCGAGTGTGCAGGCCGAGGCGTACGCCGCGGCGCCGGCGTGTGCCGCGACGATCGGCAGGGCGAGGCGGCGTTGCACCACGAGCGTGACGGTGCCCGCCGCGGCGAGCAGTGCGAGGATGCCAAGGTCGGCCCAACGAAACAGCAGGAGCACGCTGCGACTGTCGCCGACGGCGAACCAGGCGTGGGTTCTCGGCACGAGGGTGAGGATTGTCCAGAATGCGAGGAGTGCGATGAGTTCAAAAGTGAGATAGGCGGCGGCCAGGATCCGGAACCACTGGGGCCACGCGCGTGCGGGCGAAGGGGATGAGGCCGGAGAACCCAGAGCTGGCATCGTCACGAGAGGAGCTTATGCGGAGGACTGCAGTTTGCTTGCCGTGAACTGGGTGCCGGTGGTCTCGCGGACCCAGGTCCATGCCGGGCCGTGGCGTTGTTCATAGAAGGACCAGATCTCGAACCAGTAGGATCGGAATCGGTGCGCTCCCATCGGGAGAAAGTGGTCGTGAACGCGCTTCATGATCTGCTTGGGCGTACCCGTGAAGCCCAGGACGGCCTTGCCGTGGCGGACACTCTCGGTATCGAGCGGCAGACGGGAGAATCGCCGGAGAAGCTGGAGGATGTTGGCGGCGGCGTAGGGGCCGATGCCGGGCCAGTCGAGGAGTTCGTCCAGCAGATCGTCGTCCGAGCGATGGGGATCCTCGATGCGTGCCGGGTCGATTCGGCCGTCGGCGAACATGCGGGCGAGCTCGACAATGCGGGCGTCGCGATAGCCGACGCGGCAACGGGCGCGGAGGGAAGCGGGACGGACACGGGCCAGTTTCTCGGGGGTCGGAAATGCGTGCAAGCCGCTCGCCGATCGAGTGCCGAGCGTCTCGCAGAGACGGCGGTTTATCACGATCGTGCTGGGCCACTGGACGTTGCAACTGGTGACGGTCTTGATGACATCCTCGAAGAGCGTGGGCGACCGCATAAGGCGGCCGCGGCCGACCTTCTTGAATCGCGTGTCGAGCGCGTGGAAGTCCCGGAGCGTTGATGCCGGGGTGCACAGATCGAGCAGGCGCGAGAGCCGTGTCGACAGCAGCTCGCCCTCGGACTTGCTGAGCCTGGCGTCGGCGTGAACCGTGAGCGGCCTGCCGCGGAGCTTGGCGAACGATCGCGTCGGCTGCTTGAGATCGCCCTGGGTGATGCGCACCGTCACGGCTCGGCCATCGAGATCGATGGTGGTGCGAAAAGCCCGGGCGTCCGGGCTCCAGTGGTTGGGTTCGAGCAGGAAGTAGCCGTAGGAACAGACGTCACGAGCGAGGAGATACTCGCGCGGGACGTCGAGCCGCACGATCACGCGACGATCCTGCGGGAGACTGGGAAGACGTACTCGACAAGATTGACGCAGAGCCGGTCGCTGAGGCGGGCGTAGTCGGCGTAGTTCGTGCGGACGTGGGCGATCTCGGCGCTGGTGTCGGAGATTCCGGCGGCCGAGCAGAGCGTGTCGGTCTTGAGCCAGCTCTCGATCATGGGCAGGTCGCACTCGAAGTGATACTGGAAGCCGAATGTGCGCAGGCCGGTCCGGAATGACTGCACCTTGCACTTGTCTGAAGACTGGAAGATCGTGGTCCCGGGCGGGGGCGACTTGATTTCCTGGGCGTGGGTGTGGAACTGCCAGCTCGTCCACGCGATGCCGGCGAGGACGGTCTCGGTGTGGCCGGGCGGCAGGGTCTTGACAGGCCGCAGGCCGACCTCCGGACCGGCATCCATGAAGCCGACCTCGCCGCCGAGGGCCTTGGCGATGAGCTGTGCACCGAGACAGATGCCGACGATGGGGAGTTTGCGCTCGTGGGCCCTGCGGAGGAAGTCGATCTCGGGCTGCATCCAGGAGTGGCCGGAGTCGCCGACGTTCATGGGGCCGCCGAGGGAGATGACCGCGTCGACGTCGTCGAGGTCCTGCGGGACATGGGGGTTCTTCGGTCCCTGGGGCCGCCAGAGTGCGCGAACGTCGGTTTTCTGACCGTGATCGCGGAGCGAGGCGCCGAGTCGGCCGAGGCCTTCGGTGGGAGCGTGCTGGAAGACGATGATGGCCATGGTGTGGATCTCTCAGCGTGTGTGAGGACGAGGGATCAGCGGCGGGCCTTCGGCGCGGACCTGGCGGGCTTGCTCGCCTTGCGCGAGGATGGGCGTGCGGGGCCGCGGGGCGCGGGCTTGGCTGGGCCGGCAGAGCTGCCCTCGTGCACGCGCATCATGCGGAGGTACTCGCGATGCCGCCGGAGAAGCTCGGACTTCTTGAGGGTCTTGAGGCGGTCGAGACTGAAGGACTCGATGTTGAAGGACGCGACGATGGTGCCGTGCGCGAGGGCACGGAGGATCTGGTCAAACGAGCCGTGCCTGGGCCCCGCCTCGCCGGAGGCGATGGCGCCCATCATTCCGCCGGCGAAGCTGTCTCCCGCACCGGTGGGGTCCACGACCTTCTCGGCGGGGTAGGCGGGGAGCGCACCGATGCCGTCGCGATGGATGAGCAGGGCCCCGTGCTCGCCCTTCTTGACGACGACAAAGCGCGGGCCCATGGTCAGGATGTGCCGGGCGGCGGCAACCGGATTGCGCTTGCCGGTGAAGAGCTCGGCTTCGTCATAGTTCAGAACCAGACCGTCGACCTTCTTGAGGAGCTTCTCAAGATCGGCCCGGGCGGTGCTGATCCAGAGATCCATGGTGTCGGCGACGGCGAGGGCTCGCTTCGGGAACTGCGCGAGCATGCCCATCTGCAGCCCGGGATGCATGTTGGCCAGAAAGACGATGGACGAGTCGCGGAAGTGTGCTGGGACCGGCGGCGGGGCCTCGATGAGCACGTTGAGATCCGTGAAGGTGGTCTCGCGATGGTCCATATTCGCGAGGTACTTCCCGCCCCAGCGGAACGTCTTGGAGCCCTTTCGGACTTCCAGGCCGCTGGTGTCGATGGAGCGGAAGTGGTCGAGGGTGGCGAGATGCTCGGAGGGGAAGTCCTCGCCGACGGCGGCGACCATGCGGACCGGACCAAAGAAACTCGCCGCCGCAGAGAAGTACGTGCACGAGCCGCCGAGCACGCTCTCGGCGCGGCCTGTCGGGGCGTCGATGGTGTCGATGCCGACGGTTCCGGTGACGACGAGATTGGCGTGGTTGTTCTTGGTCGTGGCGGTGGGCATGGGGCCAAGGGTATCACCATGCCGACCGACGCATCGATCATGGACAACCGGCAAACCACGCGTTCAGGAACTCGAAGATGTCGGCGGCGGTCGCGGTGCCGGAGCTATTGAATTCCGCCGGGCAGCACGGATTCACTGAACCTGGCTGGCCGCAGACGGTACCGAACCCAAGAAAGCGTCCTGCGGCACACTGCGACTGCGTGTTGATCGTGCAGAATGCGCCGAAACAGCAGGCCCCGACCAGGACTTCGTTGCAGGCCTGCGGTTCACAGGTCGAGAAGGCCTCGGCTGGAATCCCGCCGACAGTCTGACACAGAGCGACCGGGATCGCGGCACACAGACCCACCGAACGGGGATTGCAGCACGCACGTGCCTCGACTTGAGACTGCACACCCGTGAGTCGGATGGCGGGAACCAAAGACAACCCGGGCGGAGTCCAGGAGTTGTTGGTAAAGAAGAGTGTCTGGGCTGCTCCCGTGGCACCCTCACTCCAACTGCCACTGCGCGAGAGCGTTCCGCGGACCCCGACCCAGTAGGGCTGCCCGCCTATCAAGAATGGGCCAGGAGTGACCGGGACATTCAATACCACAGCAGGGCCAAAGCTGGGAATCGGCGGTGGCACAACAATCACCTGAACCGGCTGGACAGATGGTTGCCCCCCGCTCTCGGCCCACACGACGATCTCAACGTTTCCTGCAGAGTTGTTGGCATCCACCGGAAGCTCGACGGCAGAAATCTGTGCCGAGCCAACTCCAGGAACGACAAACCGGAGAGCGCGGTATGCGAAGGCGTCAAAACCCACACCACCCGGAATGAACCCGTTACCCGGCGGGATGAACGTATCGACCAGCGTGACCGATTGAGCGTGGCAAACCGCGCTCGCTCCGACGCCGATCAAGAACGCGAGCGTGCCGGAAGTCCGGCGACATGTGAGTTTAGACATGGTTCTCGTCCAGACTGTTCTTCACATCAACATGAGACAGCGCACAGTGTACCAGCTCGACACCGACTATTCTCGCGGTTCTCGCCGCGTTTTTATGCGATCTTCATACTGTCAACGCGCGCGGCAACGACGACGATCCGGTTGGCATTCAGGACCATTAGAGCCGGAACGAGGCGTTTGATCGCATTTGGAGCTTACGGGCAGCCGGCGAACCACTCGTTCAGAAAGTCAAAGATGTCGGAAACGGTGGCGGCGCCGTTGCCGTTGTAGTCCGCGAAGCAGCAGGGATTGGGGCGTCCGAGGGTGGCGCAGGTCGTTCCCGAGTTCAGGAATCGGCCGCCGGCGCTAAAACAGGCCGGTTTGGTGAGCACGAGGCAGCCGGCCCCGAAGCAGCACGCGCCGGGCGCGATCAGGGTGCAGTTGATGGCGGCACACGTGCCGGTTCCGGGGATGCCGCCAAGAGCGGCGCACGCCGCCGCTTCCACGACCGCGCACCCGGTGCCCGACGAGTTGCAGCACGGCACAACCGTCACCGCGCCGACAATCCGGACCGCTCGTGGGCTGGGGGCGGTGGTGACCGTCCAGCCGCTGCCGAAGTTCGCCGCGGGAGTGGCAGTCCCAACAAGACCGCTGACCCAAAGAAACGAGCCCGCTCCGGCGGCGCGCACGGCGATCCAGTAGTTCTGCCCGGGCTGGAGTTCCACCGAAGAACTCACCGGCACCACCAGCACCGACGGTGTGCCGAAGATCGGCCCCGGGACCGGCGCGACGATGATCGGCGGATCGACCGGCAGCCCGAGCGACTCTCCATAGATCGCGATCTCCACATCGCTCACCGAGCCGCTGATCGCGCCGGCAATCGTCACACTGGTCACTGTGACCGGAGCGCCGGAGGGCCCGGGGAACCGCTCGGCGAGAATGCCGCTGCTGGATGCCCCCGTCGTCCCGACCGTGGTGAAGGTATCCGACGGCCCGAAGGTGTTGATGAGCGTGGTCTGCGCTTGAGCGGCGGCGGCCAAGCACGCGGCGGCAAGTCCGAGGGCACACAGGCGGAGTGGGATCAAACCTGAAATCACGTCGTGTCTCCTAGGGAAGATCCCAAGTGTGCTCGATGTTGGGCTCCATGCAACCCCTGACGCTCAGGGAGTCGATTCATCACGCAGGGTCTTGACAGTCAGCGTGCATGACGTCCGAAATGTCGCCCCAGACTCAAGAGATCTGAGCCCCGAGTCCCGATAACCGCGGCGCAAAAGACCCGCCGCGTCATTTGCGTGCGATTGGGGTTCGACCGCGATGAACGACATACCACGACTCGGGATTCCCCTGGCCGGCTCACGCGGAGCGTACACGACCCAGTGGGACAATGCTGCAGAGGGCTCGATGGAGAGGGCGATTCGGCTGGACGGCCAGACCAACTCCGCCGGCGTCCCCGGCGGCCCCACAAAGCACCCATCGATGTGCTCTTCGGGCACCGGCCCCCCGACGGCAAGCACCCGTGAGAGTTCATCGGGCTCGGCCGGGCCGGTGGCACAGCCATGCATGAGGGGATATCGAGCGACCACTGGGACGCGGAGCCGAAGCGCGTCGTCGTCTGCCCAGAGGCGGCGCATGAAGTACGGGTGGTGCCCGCATCCGACCGGAAACGACTCCGCATCGGTGTTGGTGATGTCCAGTTCGATGGTGAGGCGGCCGAGATGGTCCTTCGCGAGCCCGGCGGCGAGGGTGAAGCGGGCGACGCAGACGAAAGACCAGGGCCAGTTGACGTTCTGGTGCTGGCGGGAGTCGAAGGTCAGCGTTGCGGTCTCGGGAGCGGCGTGGTCGACGCGCCAGGGCCGCTTGCGAACGTCGCCGTGCTGCGCGACGATCTGCTCTCGCGGCGTGCCGGCGGGGGTGGTCGGCACGAGGGCATGGGCACGGCCTGCGTGTTCGACGGTCGGCGGATCGCCGGAGATCCTGTTGGCCCAGGGGGCCATGATGAACGAGCCAAGCAAGGAGGCGTTGGTCTCGCCTGGCGCGGATCGGCGCATGATCGGGTACCAGGTCTTGAGCGGGCCCAGCAGCGAGAAGTCGGCAAGGCCCGCGCCGAGCGAAGGATCGATGACGCAGCGGAGGGAGGAAGTCGCGAGCACGATCGGCGCGGCACTGGGCATGCGCGAGGGTACGCGCGGTCAGAGCGATCGCTCGGCGGGCGATATGACGCCACGGAGGTCGTAGCCACAGCGCACGCACGCGCACCGCCGCCAGCGGGCCCGGTCCCGCCCCAGGAGCATCCATCGTGCCAGCCGCACCAGAGCCCAGATGGCGAGCACGCATCCGATGAAGTGAACCAGGAAGCTTCCAGGCTGGACGAGCAGCGAGAACCGCGAGGTGTCGCCCTGGGCGACGGGGAAGAAGACCTCACGCTCGTTCCAGTTGGTGGTCGCGAACCGCCAGGAGTCGGCGGGAAAGGTCTTTGCGACCAGTGGAGCGCCTGCCGAGCCGGGCGTGCCCGCGGCGGGCAGGAGCGTGTTCCATCGCCAGCCGAGCACCGTGTGCGCGAAACTCGTCTGCGTGGGCCAGGTCAGGTGGACGCACGAGAAGCCGTAGCGATAGCTCCACGTTGCGATCACGGTGTCGGACATCTGTGCGGGGTCCACAGGGCTTGCGCCGGCGCCGGCACGTTCGGCATCCTGCACCGCTTCGAGAACGATGCGCGCGGCGTGCACGTCGGGATCAACGCCGGGCTGGGGCGAGGCAACCTGCTCGAGGCGATGCCGCATGGCCCACGAGTTGCTGTTTGAGCTCGCGACTGACCGGTCCTGCACTCTTGGAAAGAGCAGGGCGAGCATTGCGACGGCGAGGATGGCCGTGGTTGCTCTGGTCAGCCTTCGACGCCGAGTTCCGGGTGAGTGCTCCACGGATGGATTCCGTGCAAGCAGGGCGCGAAGGCGGGCTGCGACGATCCACGCGCCGATCGCGAGCGTCGCGAGCATGAACGGCACGCCGCCGGCAACCCACACTTCGCGGAGTGCGTTGTCGCTGCGCCAGCTCTTGAACACTCCAAGCCACTCGAACGTCCAGTCCTGGCCCGGATACTCCGCGGGCAGTGGCAGTCGATGGTCGAACTCCGGACGGTCAGCGGAGCCCTGCCATCTCCTCGCGAATGACGCGAACGTCCAGGGCCAGCCGAGCGTGAGCGTCTGCGTTCGCCAGGTGCGATGCTGATGGTGACTGACCATCAACATGCCCTCCTGACGCATCAGCGGG
>DHLW01000081.1:459-2743 GCA_002405485.1 Phycisphaerales bacterium UBA4658 | reverse complement strand
TCACCGGCTGCAACCCGCTGGAGCGCGCTGAGGGAGAGGGTCAGGCTGGGCGAAGCCTTGCCGGTGTTCACGGAGGGGTTTGCTGTGCGATTGGTCCAGATCACTACGAGAACGCACGCGATGACCAATCCGGCGACCGCGTGCATGGACCAGCGACGACTGGAAAAGCGACTGACCCGACCGGCGTACCGAACATCTGCGGGCGTGCCGCACTCTGGACAGACCCGTCGAACGATCGGGGGATTCTCGCCGCCGGGCTCCTGCTCCGGGGGAGCGCACGCGGGAGTGGGGATCGGCTCGGGCATGCCCTGTGTACCGGGTGATGGGCGAGCAGATGCGGAACGTCATCGACGGCCGCCCTGCATCAGCGGAGAAAGAACTCGTCGGCGTGCGCGTGGGCGAACCTGAGGCGGCATTCGGCCAGACCGGGGTGCAGTTCAAGGTCATAGAACTCGGCGTCCAGAGCGCTCAACTGCTCTGAACGGACGAGGTCCTGTTCGCAGAGGAAGTAATCCAAGGACTCCTCGAAATCGGCGTCGCGCCACCGCTCGGGCATGATCGCGATGGCGCGGTCCAGAAGGTCGAGCACCGGCGCAGGACCGCAGGCCCGGAGAAAGTCGCGAGCACACGACGCAACCCTGGGACCCTTGTTCGTGAAGAACTGCGCAAAGCCCCCGTTGCTGATCTCGGCCTCGAGCCAGAACGCCGCGTAGTACATGGCACGCTGCATCGGGATGGTCAGCGGCCGGTCGAAATCCGGATTCTCGTCGCACACCGACTCCCAGATGAGCACGTCGAGTTCGACGGCATCGTCGTCGTCGAATCGGCCCTCGGCGACGACGCTCCGCAGGGTGTCTCGCTGGGCTGGGCTCAGTCGTCCGGACATGCGCATCTCGAGGATCGTCCCGGCTACTTCCTGCCGACCAGCTTCCGCACCGCGTCAAACTCGGTCTGCGTGACGGTCATCGGATCACGTTTGGAGACGGCCGCCCATGCGCCGGTGCTCGTGAGCAGTTCGGTGAGCTTCTCCTTGGTGATCTTGAGCGTGTGCGCGGTCTGGCCGAAGCTGTAGACCTTCTCGGTCGTGGGCGTTTGCGAGTGTGCGTCGCTCTCCTTGGCCCAGGCATCCTTGAGCGTGACCACGCGATTCCAGATCTGCTTGCCGGGAGCGCTGTCCGGATCGAGGCAGAAGTAGCCCATGCGTTCGAACTGCACGCGCGGGTTTCGGAATGTGCCAGGGGTGAATCCAGAGCTGCCGGTTCCATCGCCAAGATCGCTCGTGTAGGTGATCGCGCCGAGCGCGGGCTCGAGCAGCGCGTGGATGGTCTCAAGGGACTGCGGGTTGAAGTCATCGAACGGATTGCCGGTGCGGGCGCCGGGCTCCGGCGCGCTGAAGAGGCGATCGAAGAGTCGAACCTCGGCCTTGACCGCGTGGGTCGCGCTCACCCAGTGCAGCGTGCCCTTGACCTTTCTGGTCGGCTTGCCATCGGGGCCAAGCGGAGCGTCGCCGCCCTTGGTCGCGGGGTCATAGGTGCAGCGGATGGTCGTGATGTTCCCGTCGGCGTCCTTCTCGACGCCCGTGCAGGTGATGAAATAGGCCCATCGCAATCGCACTTCCTGCCCGGGGGCAAGCCGGAAGTACTTGGGCGGGGGCGTCAGGGTGAAGTCCTCCTGCTCGATGAACAACTCACGGCCGAACGGAACTGTGCGGGTCCCTGCCGACGGGTCCTCGGGATTGTTCTGACAGTCGAGCCACTCGATCTTGCCCTCTGGCCAGTTCTCGATCACGACCTTCACGGGTCTGAGCACGGCCATGTAGCGCGGCGCGACCTTGTTCAGATGGGTGCGCACGGCCTCTTCCAGACGCCCGACGTCGATCAGCGAGTTGGCCTTGGTCACGCCGATCTCGTCGCAGAACGCGCGCATCGCTTCGGGGGTGTACCCGCGGCGGCGCACGCCGGCGATGGTGGGCATCCGAGGATCGTCCCACCCGCTGACCCGCCCTTCCTGCACGAGCTTCAGCAGGTTGCGCTTGCTGAGCAACGTGTAGGTGGGGATGAGCTTGGCGAACTCGATCTGCTGGCTGTGCCAGAGCTTCCTTCCCCATGGCCCGGAGCCGTCGGCTGTCCGCCCCTCGTTGATCGCGTCGATAAACCAGTCATAGAGCGGCCGATGGTTCTCAAACTCCAGCGTGCAGATGGAGTGGGTGATGCCCTCCAGCGCGTCCTCGAGCCCGTGGGCCCAGTCGTACATGGGATAAATGCACCACTTGTCGCCGGTGTTG
>DHLW01000081.1:0-210 GCA_002405485.1 Phycisphaerales bacterium UBA4658 | reverse complement strand
TCATCTCCTGAAAGAGCTTCATCGACTCTTCAACCGGACGATCGCGATAGGGCGATGTCGCGGGCACGGTGGGAGAACCGCGTCGCTCGGCCATCTGCTCGGCGGAGAGCTGGCAGACGTACGCCCTGCCCTTCTTGATGAGCTCCTTGGCAAACTCGTACATCTGATCGAAGTAGTCGCTCGCCCAGAAGCACCCCCCACCACCCCCAC
>DHLW01000043.1:381-9697 GCA_002405485.1 Phycisphaerales bacterium UBA4658 | reverse complement strand
AACCAAAGTCGGGTCAATTGGGGGGTGAGCACGGGCTCTCAGAAAGACTGGCGGCACGGGGGTGGGGGGTGGGGGGGAGAAATCGAGGCAACGGATCGGATGCTGGCACTTTCCCCGCCACGCAGGGTGCACATTCCGGCCGTGATTGCTGTTCTTCGGGCCATGCAGTCGTTTCGCCCCAACCCTTGTTCCGAGATATTGGCCCTGGTCCAAAGTCACTGGGACGCGGCTCGTGTCGGTTTCCGTCATCCGGTCAATCTTCGGCCTTCGCTCGTCGTGCTCGCCAGATCGCCAGCCCGCCGACAGCAACCGACAGCGCCGTGACCAGCCCCAACATGATGAGCGTCGCGGCATCGCCCTGGCGACTGTCGAGGCTGCGCACGGCCCCCGTGGCAACCGCGGCCAGCCCCAGCAGCCCGCAGACGGGCCCGACGCTGTACCCGATGCCGATGAGCGTCTCGTGCATCCCCCCGGCGTCCACGCCGTCGGACCCGACTTCCATCGCGTAGTACAGCGCGGCACAATAGATCACGCCCACACCGATGCCGAAGCCCACCAGCCCGATCCCGAAGACGATCAGCGCACTGGCTGTCTCCAGCAGCATCGGCGCCGCCACCAGCACCGCGAACGACCCCATGAGCACCACGGCGCCCGCGACCGGAACGCTCCACTTTCCGTGCCAGCCATGCCAGCGTTCCATCGCAAAGAACGTTCCCACCCTGGCGGCGTACCAGATCGCCACAAACGGCGTGTGATACTGCTTGGCCAGCTTGAGCTGCTCCAGTGCGAAGGGCACATAGGGCGAGAGCGTGGAGACGAACATGAAGCTCACCGGGAGCATCAACCTCAGGAACGCCAGCAGTTGCCGATATACCCGCGGGGCATGGTGCTTCTCGTGCGCGTGCTCGCCCGGCGCGGGGTGAAAGCCCCGCAGCACCAGCAGGCACGACAGGTGCACCACGGCCAGCCCGTTCAGAATCCAGAGTGCGTACTGCTCAACCAGCGGGCCCATCACCAGCAGGGTCACCACCAGCGAGCTCGACCAAGCAATGTTGAACTTGCCAATGTCGCCTCGGAGCTGACGATCCGTCCGGCCCCCGGCCAGGAACGACTCCACGATCGGCCAGAGCATCCCCGAAAGCGGGCTGTACAGCCCGACCGCCAGCCAGATCGGCCATGCCGACGCCCCCTCGCCCGTGCCCACCAGCCCCAGCGCTTGCGCCGACCAGGGGAGCACGCACAGCCCGGCCATCCCGAGCATGATGACCCCCAGGACCGTCCGTGGCTGAACACCGGCCCGGGTGAGTCGACGGAGCAGGGTCCCGACGCCCAGGGCGGCGGGGATGTAGGTCATCCCGTACAGCAACGCCAGGACAAAGTTGTCCCGCTGCGTGAACCCGTACTGGGCCTTGGCCAGAAAGAAGACCCCGGCATACACCACCGCCGACCCGACCGAGTTCAGGAACGTGAACCCCAGGATGGCCCACAGCGGCGTGATGCCGATGCGGACGGGTCGAGAGGCGGAATGATCATGATCGGTCATGGCAAGAGCACGCGGCGGACGGATTTCCCTCAACCGGGCACCGCCGACCGGTGAAGATCATCGGGGCTGGACGCGTCAAGGTGTCGACGGGGACATGTTTGCCCCGCACGGGCGGCGATCGTAGCATCGACGGATTCGTGGTCGTAGCTCAATTGGATAGAGCGCTGCCCTCCGAAGGCAGAGGTTGTGGGTTCGACTCCCGCCGACCATATTTTCTGATCACCGTCGCCCCGCCCGATCCGGCGAGTTGGCCCCCTTCGAGCGTTGTCGTTTCTGCTGCCTTGGGCCCGCCTTCGTGTCCGGTGGCGTGCGGCCTGGCGCATTCCCCGCCGAGATGGTGAGCGTCGCCTTCCCGCTCTTGCCAGCCGGCCGTCGATCGCACCGCTTGCCAAAGGTCTGGCAGATGGGGTGCGGATCGCATGCTCCGCCCCTGGCCTTGCACGCGCGTCGACCGTGCCAGATGAGCATGTGCGAGAGCTTGCACCACTTTTCTCTGGGGAACAGGGCCATGAGCCGGCGTTCGATCATGGCCACGGTCGCCTTGGGCGGCGCGAGCCCCAGGCGTGCGCTCAGCCGCGCCACATGCGTGTCCACCACCACGCCCACGTTGATGTTGAACGCGTTGCCCAGCACCACGTTGGCGGTCTTGCGCGCCACGCCTCGGAGCGTGAGCAGCTCGGCCATGGTCCTGGGCACCTGATCCGCGAAGCGCGTGTGCACGTCCCGCATCGACTCGTGCACCGCTCGCGCCTTGTTGCGGAAGAAACCGAGCGACCGGACATACGGCTCGATCTCCGCGGGCGAGGACCGCGCGTAGTCCGCCGGCGTCGGAAAACGGGCAAAGAGCGCGGGGGTCGCCTTGTTCACGTTCACGTCCGTGGTCTGCGCCGAGAGGATCGTCGCCACCAGCAGCTCGTGGGGTGTCGTGTACGTCAGTTCGCAGTGCGCGTCGGGATACGCCTCTTCCAGAGCGGCAAGCAACGCCGCGGCACGCTCCTTCTCCGCCGCGCTCACCCTGGGAAGCTCCATGTCCGGTTCGCGGTCCGACGTGCCGCTCATCTCGCGATCCTCCAAGGGCGACTCCTTCGTCGCACGCCGATCATCCTCAGCGTCTGGACTTCAACAGTGCGGGCGACGGATACGGCGAGCCCGGCGCGGCGAGCGACGGTCCGCTCGAACGTGCGACCGACCACGCCCCGCCAAACAACGCCGCGAGCACCCCGACGATCTGCACGAGCATGAGCGTCGAGGCGATCGGATGCAGATCATCCACGGCCTTGGCATGAGCCAGCGCGGCGGCGGCGTCGCCGGCCTTGGCCGCCGCCATGTGCAGGCGGCTTGCCGCGTTGATCTGCGGCGTGATGATGAAGAGCATCGCCCCAAGGCCGGCCAGCGCGACGCTCAGCCCCAGGGCGCGGACGATGGCGTTGACGCCGCGGACTCCGGCTTTGCCGGCGACGATCAGCGCGAGCATGCTGGCGCCCGCCGCGATCGCGCACGCGAAGCTCACGATGTCCGCTACCAGAAATGTCCGCTGCGCAAGCTCGCCCGCCACGAAGCGATAGTGCCGATCGTCCAGCGCGAGCCCGGGGATGCGCACGTCCAGGGCCTTCATCGCGGGAAACGCGATCGCCGCCACAGCCGTCGACATGATCGCCGACCCCGCCCACAGTCCAAGGGCCGACAGATGCACCGCGCCGGTGAACGCTTGCCAGGAGCTCATGCCCGATGGTAACGCCGCCTACAACATCGCGATGAACCCGCAGATCGGCAAACCCGCGATGAGCGTCGCCATGGCCGGGCTCGACCCGGCGGCGATCGGGCTCGGCGAACTGCCCGCCGGTGGGCAGCGCGTCCGCGAGGTCATCGGGTGGGTGGCCAGGTGCGGCGGAGTCCGGGGGCTGCAGATCGACGCCACCGCCCCGGGCATCCGCCCTCGGGAGCTCGACCGATCCGCACGCCGAGATCTTGCCGCGCTGCTCCGCCGGGGCGAACTGGAGTGCTCCGGCGTGGACGTGTTCATCCCCCCGGAGCATTTCCAGAAATCCGAGACCGTTGACCGGGCCGTTTCCAGCGTGCTCGCGGCCATCGATCTGGCGGCGGACATCTCCACTCTCGCCGCGGGCGCAGTCGTGACAAGGATGCGCTCCGATTTGGCCTGCGTCTGCCTCGCGCTACCCGGTCCGCAGCCCGGGGCCGACGCCGACGCGGGAATCCGCTCTATTCGACAGACGATCTCTGACCGTGCGGCGCGGAGCGGGGTGCGTGTCGCCGACTTCTGCTGGCCGATTCCCGAGACCCCAGCGACGCTCGGCGATGCGATGGGCATCGGCATAGACCCTGCCCAGGTCCTGCTCGTCGGAGCCGATCCCGTTCAGGTTGCGGCGCGATTCGCCTCGCGGCTGGTGGACGCTCGGCTGAGCGATGTGCAGCGGGCCGGGTCCGGCGTGCGGCATGTTCCGGGAGCGCCCGGCGGTCGCCTGGACGTGCTGAGCTATCTCGTCACCCTCATGACCGTCGGATACGCCCGGATGATCACCATCGACCCGCGGGGCCTGGGGAGTCCCAAGAGTGCCATCATGTCGGCCGCCGCGATCACCCTTGGTGGAGACTGATCGCGGCGTGCCGAAGTGCCCTTGCCCGGCGCTCAGGGCGCCTTGGGCTCTGCCGGTGTGGTCTGGCCGGGGGTTTGAGCCGGAGTTTGTGCGGGCTTGTCCTCGGTCTTGGGTTCTTCCTTGGGCTGCTTGGCCGCCAGTTCCTTGCCACGGGCGGTGGCCTTGGCGACCTCGCCGGCGGGGAGCATCAGGATGCTGAACGACCCCTCGCCTGCGTCGCCGCCCTCCATGTCTTCCTTGTCCGGAAGCTGCAGGATGTTGAACCCGACGACCTTGCCGTCGGCGGCAAAGAGCGCGGTGCCAAGCAGGTCGCGGCGGTCGGGCATTCCGCTGACGCCGGTCGGAATGAGCAGGGCTCGGGGCTTCTTGGTCTTCCCGCCGATCCGTCCCTCACGCACGCTCAACGCATGGTCGAAGAACTTGCCCAGCCGATCGAGGTACAGCACGCGATCCCCGACCCCGACGCTTGCGCCAGACGTGAAGTCCACGGCGGCGAAGCTCTTGTCCTTGGCCTTCTCGTCCTCGATCTGAATCCAGCACAGGTCCAGCTCGCTGTCCCGCGCGAGGATGCGACCCTTGAGCCCCTCGGCGTCGTCGCCGATGAGCACCTTGATGTTCGTCGGGTTGAGCGTCATGCCCATCCGGCTGGCGGCCCCGCCCATCTTTGCGTTGGAAACCAGCACCAGCCCGCTCGGCTCGATCATCAGGCCGCCGGTCTCCACATCGCGACCACCCTCGCCAAAGCCCTCGCCGCCCCCTTCGATCTTCATGACGAACTTGACGGTGACCATCGCCGGGCCGGCGGTGTCCAGCACGTTCTTGTACGCCGCGGCGGTGGAGTCCGATGCGCCCTGTTCACGGTGATTGTCCAGCGCCCGAACAGATGATGTGAAGCCGAGTCCGCCAAGGATCCCCGCGGCCAGGGTCAGAGCGGTCAGACACGCCGTTGGTCGAAAGCTGTGCATGCAAGTCCTTTGTGTGAGGGAGGGTGAGTTCGAGCGTAGCCCGGGGAGCAGGCGGTTCGGTTCGGCACGCGGCGTGCCGTGGGGATGTCGGTGCGTCACTTTGCCCCCCGACTGGCGTCACTCGTGCCGCGCTCCGTGGGCTTCCAATCGGGCTCGACGAACCGGAAGAACGTTCGCACGCCGCGGTACACGACGAAGACGACCCGTTCGGGCTGAGTCTGCCGGACCTTGTCCATGGCCCTCTTGTAGCTCGCGGCGTCGGTGATCACGTCGTCGCCGATGCGCTGGATGAGATCACCGCTCTGGATGCCGGCCAGGCCGGCCCACCCCGCGCCCTCCACGCCATCGACGTACACGCCGGAGACCGAGTCGTCCCAGGAGTTGTCCTCGCGGTCAAAGAACGTGATCTCGCGCACCGTGAGCTCGAAGTCGGTGTTGCGGATCCTGGGCATCTCGTCGGCGGTCTGGCGCGTGCGCTCGAGGTCGAGCCCGATGTCCATGGGCTTGCCGTCGCGCAGCACCGTGAGCACGACCGACTCATCGATTCCAAGCCGGCGGATCTCGCGGTTGAACAGCCCGGCATCCTGCAGGCCGCGGGGCGAGACCCGCTCGCCCCCGATGTGCGTGACGATGTCTCCGACCTTGAGGCCGGCCTTGGCGGCGTTGGTCCTTGAGTACACGC
The DNA here is from genome assembly GCA_002405485.1 of Phycisphaerales bacterium UBA4658. GTDB lineage: Bacteria > Planctomycetota > Phycisphaerae > Phycisphaerales > UBA1924 > UBA4658. The sequence continues at coordinate 3,892 of DHLW01000043.1, read as the reverse complement.
GGACGATGCGGAACCCGCGACCCTCGTCGGCGGTGCCGAGCTTGTCGGCCAGCGTGCGGACGACGGGCTGCGTCGCCACGCCCACCCAGGCCTTGGGCAGTTCCGGAGCCGGATCGGGGCGATCCTCCGGGCGGGGCTTGATGAGCGTCAGATAGTTCTTGTTCTCCCGCTCGAACTCGATGAGCACGTGCTCGGGCTTCTCCTTCATGCCCTCGATGCGCTTGTAGACGTCGATCAGGTCCTGCAGCGTGTTGATGGGCGTGCCGTCCACGGCCCGGATGACGTCGCCCCAGCCGATCTTCGGTTCGGCCTGCTCCAGCGGCCCGCCCGAGCGCAGACTGGTGACCACAGCGCCGCGCGTGCTGGGGAGTTTGCGGAGCTGTGCCGCCCGTTCCGTGATGCGCTGAGCGGTGACGCCCCAGGTCCGCAGGGCCGCCTCTTCGCCGCGGTCTTTCTGGAGTTTCTCCGTGACCACCGACGCCTCGCCGGGCGTTGCGCCGCGGAGGAACGACAGCTTGACGCTGCTCCCGATCGGGCGGTCTGCCAGGGCCTTGAGCAGCGGTGGCACCTCCTCGGCGAATCGGACGTTGATCGGCGTGCCGTCGATCGCGGTGACGATGTCGCCGCTCTTGAGACCAGCTCGGGCCGCCGGTCCCTGGGCCTCGACCGAGTCCACGAGCACGCCTTGTTCGATGCCCGTGTTCTGCGTGTGGCGGAAGCTCGCCCCGACCGACGATCGCAGGACCTCGCCCCTGGCGATGAGCGACTCGGCGACCTGCCGGGCCATGGCGCTGGGCGTCGCGAAGGCCATGCCCGATCCGCCCCGGGTGTTGACACCCACGATCCTGCCGGTGAGATCCACAAGCGGGCCGCCGGAGTTGCCGGGATTGATGAGCGCGTCGTGCTGGATCCAGGTCGTGAACAGCCCGGTGCGCTGCTCCCAGTTGAGCATCATCTCGTCCACCTCGCCCGCGTCACGCGTCGACGTGAACACCCGCTCGTTGTTGCTCACGATCCCCAGCGTCACCGTTCGGCTGAGGGCAAATGGAGAGCCCATGGCCAGCACGTAATCGCCCACCGAGAGCGTGCCGGAGTTGCCGAACTCCGCGTGCGGCAGGGGGCGCTTGGGGTCGGCCAGCGCGCTGGTATCGATCTTCAGCACCGCCAGATCCGTCCAGGGGTCCTCGCCCACCAGGGTCGCCGGCACCCGCTGCCGATCGGCAAGCACGCACCAGAATCGGAACCCCTGATCGGTCACGTGCGCGTTGGTGAGCACATATCCGTCCGGGCTGATGATCGTGCCCGATCCGCCCGAGCGGCTCTTGGACTCCTTCCCGGAGCGGTACTCCAGGACCACCACATCGATGTTCACCAGGGCCGGGAACACCCGGTCCCGTGCCGACGTCACCATGGCACGAACGTCGGCACGAAGCCGGGCGATCGCTGCGTCGTCCACGGCCTCCCGCGGAGTGGATGCCGAGCTGGTCGGATCACCCGTCGTGGTTGCCCCGGATCGTGCGCAGCCGGTGGCAAGACCAGCGCACCCGGCAAGCGCGGCGGCCGCGGCAAAGGCGATAAACGAGGAAGACCGTTGGAGTGTTGTGTGTGTCATGGGTGGGCGTGAACGCACTGGGATTCAGGACAGTATGGTGCGAAAGACGATTGGCCGGCAACCGAACCGGAATTCATCGGTTCACGTCACCAGAACCCGACACAGACGGGCGTGATGCCCGAATCTCGGGTATGCTCGTGGACGTCGGCGTCTGCGAGGTCTGGGGGCGGATGAGGCTGTTGATGACGATCAAGCGGATCATGCTTCTGCTCGTGGTGCTCGCGACAGCGGCGGCGGCGCACATGCCGACGTGCTGCTGTTGGACGCACGCCGTCGCGGATTGGTTCGCTGATTCTCATGCACGCGACGCTCAAGATGTCGGGTGCTGTGACGGACCGGGGCGGCACGACCATCACGAGCACGACGATCACGGGTGCGGGTGCATCGGACAGGCGCGGATCGCGTCGCAGCCGTGCGGATTGCTGGACAGTCTGCGCGTGTCGGAGTGGGTGGGGACGGTGGACACGGTTCGGCTTGATGCTGGGGGGCTTGGGCGGGGCGTCGAGCGCCGATGGTGTGGACTTCGCCGAGGCGTTGAGCCGATGGGCGGGCGCGATCTGCTGCGCCGACAGTGCGCGCTCATCGTCTAGCACTTGATCCAGATGAACGGATGAACAGCCGGGACGCGGTCGCCAGATGGGCCGCGAGACCAGGGTCATGTCCCATTGTCGGTTGGTGTCCAGAGGTGCGACGGGATGTCCGGGTGGTGGAGTCGTGGAGCAAGAATCATGAATCGGCGCATGAAGATGGTGCTGGGTGGGTGCGTGATGGCGGGGATGTTGGTGCTTGCGGTGCGTGCCCACGATCCGCACGAAGCGCCGGCGGCTGCGCCGTTCGATCTGGACTCCCCGCGGCGCCCGAGCGAGCTGACCAAGAAGTACATGGACCTGCAGACCGCCGAGGTGGACTTTGGATCGGTGCAGGAGGTGGTTCGGCTGACGGGGACGGTGCGGGCGATGCCCGAGCGGGTGCGGATCGTCGGGAGCGGCGTGCCCGGGACGCTGCAGGCGTTGACCGTGGCGGTGGGCGATCGGGTGCAGGCGGGGCAGGTCATCGGGCGGGTGCGGTCGCCGGAGCTCGCCCGGCTGGTGAGCGAGCAGTTGCGGACGGAGATCGAGCTGGAGCACGCGACGGCGGAGGTCGCCACGACGCGGTCGAACATCGCTCAGCTCGAGGCCCAGGTGCGTTCGACGAGAATGCAGGCGGAGCTCGCCGAGGACGAGGTGAAGCGGCTGGAGGCGGGGGGCGAAACGGTCGGGGCGAACGTGCTGGCGCAGAAGCAGGCGTCTGCGGTTGCGACCCGGTCGCAGGTGACGACCCTGGAGATCGCCCTGCAACAGGCCAGGAAGACACTGGAGTCGCTGCAGCGGGTCGAGGCGGCCACGGCTCGGCAGATCGAGGCGATCAAGGCGAGCATCGCGATCGTGCACGACCACCCGCCGGAGGTGGACGAGGCGTTGGAGCGAGCGAGCGAGGGGGAGACCGGCGGGGTGTTCAACCTGTATGCACCGATCTCGGGCGTGGTGACGCGGCGTGAGGCTGTGCAGGGGGCGGGCGTTGAGCCGGGGCAGACGATCGTGGAGATCGCCGACTATTCGGAGGTGATGATCGAGGGCGAGCTGCCGGAGTCGCTCATTGCGCGGATCGGGTCGATGCGGAACCAGGAGGTGCGGGTTCGGCGGCCGGGCGTGGGCGCTGGTGACAAAGGGAGCGAGGCGATCGCGACCGGGGAGGTGCGAGGTGTCGGCCCAGTCGTCGACCCGGTGAAACGGACGGCACACCTGATCATCGTGGCCCGGAACGAGCCTGACGCTCATGGCGGCACGGGTGAAGCGGGGAAGGGGGCGACCGGGGTTCTGAAGGAGGGGATGTTCGTCTCGCTGGGGGTGGTGGTGCGGG
>DHLW01000043.1:0-121 GCA_002405485.1 Phycisphaerales bacterium UBA4658 | reverse complement strand
CGTCGAGATCATCGATGGACTTGTGCCCGGGGACGTGGTGGTGACGCGTGGGGCGTATCTGCTCACGCAGCTTCGGCCCAAGGCGGAGATGGGGCATGACCACGACCACGACCATGACCAC
>DHLW01000007.1 GCA_002405485.1 Phycisphaerales bacterium UBA4658 | reverse complement strand
AGTTTCGGGCGAGCCGCGTCGGTCGCCTGTTCGTGCTCGCGGCAATCCAGCCGCAGATCTGTCTCACGGAGCGGCGCGTCGACATACGCGCAGTGATGTGGAGTTTGTGTGCCGGGATGGGCGTGCGGGCGGAAGTACGTGCAGGTTGCACACATCCGTGCGGTCGGAACCTGCCCGCTCTCCTGCAGCGAGCGGATCATCTTCATCAGCCCCTTCAGGAAAATGCCCTGCTCAGCCGGGTCGAGTTCGCCGATGGCGGGCATGAGTGCGTCAGGCCACGCGGCGATGTCCTGTGCCCGGCGTCGCCCCAACGTGGTGAGCTTCACACGCACTACACGTGCGTCGTCGTCCGACCGGGAACGAACCACAAGTCGCTTGCGCTCCAAGGCCGCGATGGCGTCGCTCGCCGTTGGCTGTGTCACCGCTAAATGAAGGGCGATCTCAGAGACGGAAAGCCACCCCTCCGGCGTTGCGCCGATCGAGGCAAGCACCTGCGATTGCGTCGGTGTGAGCCCCGAGTTCTCGGCGGCCTGCCACGCCTGATGCCGAATCACGAGCCCAATCTTGGCAAGACCGGTGGCCAGCGCGATGCGACCGTCACTGTGCTGGGGGCTCTGTGTATCCATAGGAGTCCTATAGAATAGCCCGGCTGAACGAGCCGGTCAAGTGCGAACCTCCACCGGTTCTACGTCGCCAACCAAGAGGTCTTGGACGATGGGTCCCGAGCCGCGCATGAGAGGACGAACGGGCGCTGTCAGAGGGTCCGGAGGCGGCGACGTCAAACTGTCCCGCCCGGCAGCAGGTCCAATGACTGCTCAAGCACGCGGCTGCAGCACCGCGCCGGCGGCAGGTCGGGACGGTTGAAGTGGCCAGTGATATCCGTTGCAATCAGCCGGACGCGGTCCTGGGTGTGAACCTGCCGGAAAGCCGCTCGGCAATGCGGTGCTCGGGGTCTCTGAAACGGCGTTCATCAGACCACCCCCCCGCCCGCTATTCGATAACCCCCGGGTCGCAAGACTCGGGGGTTGTCGTTTCTCCACCGAGCGGAGTCAGGTTCCGCGGTTGTGGCTGGGGCTCGCCCTTGGCCGTCGCGATCGACCGGGCCTTGTCGTGGCGTGGCCGCAATCAGCGCAGGTCCCCACAAGCACGACTTCGTGATCGCGCACGCGGAAGCCCGAAGGCAACCCATCCGCGAGGCCCGATGGGCACTTGCCGGGCACGTCGAACACGCGATCGCACGCGTCACACTTAAAGTGGTGATGGTGCGGCAGACCGGCCAACTCATACCTGCTGGGCTCTCCGGGCAGATCGACCGCACGGATCAACCCGTTCTCGGTGAGCCGCTTGAGCGTGCGATACACCGTCGCGAGATTGATCGTCGGCGCATCGGGCTTCGCGGCGTCCAGAATCTCCGCCGGGCTCAACGGCCGGTGGGCGGACCTGAGCGAAGTTTCAATCGCGATGCGCTGGGACGTGTGTCGGTCCATTCAACTCCATCAGGATATCGGGGCGCGGGTTGACAACGCGGCCGCTGATGCAGATGATAATGCATTCGCATCTGGAGTCCAGCCCCCGTGCCTCGATACGACTACTTCTGTCCCGCCAACGACCGAACGGTCGAGGTCACGCACTCGATCTCGGTCACGCTGCGTACCTGGGGCGAAGTGTGCGATGCGGCGAGCATCCAACGCGGCAAGACCCCGGCGTCTGCCAAAGTCCGGCGCATGATCGGTCCGGGCATGCTCTTGGGGACGAGGCAGGGGGCAGGCGGTGGGGCGGGGCACGCCGGCGGGCGTTGCTGCGGAGTGGGGGGATGCCATGGGTGACTGCCCGCCGAGCGTTCAGTTGATCGTTCCCCCGTCAGTTCGGCTTGTTTGTCCGGCCATGCCATCGCCCATCGCGGAGGAGCGTCATGCAGTTCTGGACCGTTGACACGATCAAGTCCCACGCCCTGGCCGACCACGCCCAAGGCGAGGAGATCTCGCCGGGCGTCGTGGTTGAGCGACGGACGATCCTTCGTCTGGGGCTGTCGATCGCGGGCCTGGCGGCGTTCGGAGGGTTCGGCTTGAGTGGCTGCGCCTCCGGATCGCGACGAGATGAAATGGGCGAGTCGGGCCAGTTGCATCCTGCTGCGACTGCCGACGAGTTTGTCGCCGCGATCATGCCTCAGGCACGCGCGCTGATCGCGGCTCCAGCTCCGGATGAGGAGGCGTATCTCGCGGCCGTGACCGCGCTGCTCGCACGCGTGGAGGCGCCCCCGGTGTGGCAGGCGTTTCCTGCTGGTCAGGGCTGGACGATGGACAACATCGCCTACTACCCGCCCATCGTGCTCATGCAGATCAAGATGGCGCCCAGGTCTGTCATCCACCTGCACGACCACAGACACTACAACGGCGTGCTGCTCGCGACGGCAGGCGCCGCGAGGTGTCGCAACTTCGACATCGTGCAGCCCGATGGCAAGCGGCTCAACATCGCCCAGGGCGATGTGCCCGCCAAGGGAGAAGACTTCCTGATCCGCCAGAATGCCGATACGGTGCTCCGGCCGCGCCAACTGTCAACACTCACACGCGACCGCGACAACATCCATCACGTCGAAGCCGGAGACGAAGGAGCCACCCTCGTGGATTTCTTCACGCACTTCTCACCCAAGGCACGCTCGTACGAACTGGCATGGGACGGCAAGCCGTACGACCAGGCCAAGGGGTTGTTCAAGGTCGCCTGGAAAGACGCGTAGTTCGGCGGTGGCTGGGCATCTCCTCCCGTCGACGCGGTCAGGAAGTTCCACAGTCATCGGTTTTCTGGTCTGCATCCACGAAGCAGCGGTTCCGGCGAGGCGCGTGTTCCCCGCCAGCGGCTTCCAATGCTCTTGTGTAGGAGGAGAGTCAGCATGATCCAGTGTTCATTCGTCATGTCAGCATCCCTGTGTGTGGCGGCGTCGGCAGCCACCGCATCGGTCTCGGTCACCAGCATCATCGACTTTGCGGGCGCGAGCACGGTGCAGGCTCGCGGCATAGCCAGTGACGGCAGCGTTGTCGGCTACCGCACCATCGGAGGCGTGACTGAGGGGTTCATCCGCTCTGGAGGCGTTGACACATTCTTCCAGAACGCAGGTGGCAACACGTTCGCGCTGGGTCTCAACGATCTCGGCGTCGCCGTCGGCGGCTCGACTCCGGCGGGGGGCGCTCCGAGTGCCTTCATTCGCGCAGGCGACGGCTCCTTCACGACCTTCAACCCCGGCGGGACAAGCCGATCTGCGGTTGGCATCAACAACGCCGGTGTGACTGTCGGCGGCCTGGACACGGCCAATGGCGCCTGGCGTCGGGCCACCGACGGCACCGAGACTGCATTCACCTACAACGGCAGTCCTGGTGAGATCATCCTGAGCACCAGTGCCACCGACATCCTCAACGACGGCACGATCATCGGGCACACTGTGCTGCTCACTAACGGCACTCCTGCTGGACGGGGCTGGCTCTCGACGGACGGCGGTGCGACCTTCTCCGATATCGCGGCACCTGGCTTTGCCATCACCTTCGCCTGGGGCGGGAGTGACGCGGGGTTGGTGGTCGGCGACGTGAGCAACAGCCCGTCACTCGCTCTTCGGACGGGGTTTGTGCTCGATCGCAGCAGCGGCCTATACACCTATTTCGACGTCCCCGGCGCGGACTGGACCGTGCCGACAGGCATCAACGACGCGGGCCAGATCGCCGGCTTCTGGCGTTCAGCCACCGATGGTCAGGTGCGCGGGTTCACAGCCGTCATTCCTGCACCCGGCGTGGCGGGCCTGCTCGCCATTGGCGGCCTGTTCGCCGCTCGTCGGCGTCGCGTCTGAGCGTGGATGTCCATGAACCGCTCACGCCCATCGCCATTCCACCTGAACACGACCTTCGCTGTCGCGGTGGTCGTGTGTTTCGCCCTGCTCTTCACGGCAGGTTGCGCAACCAAATCGCACCGCCCGTTCGACCGCGATGCTCCGCATTCGACCGTCGAAGAACGCGAGCAGTTTCGTGACCTGCTTCGAAGGGCCCTTGATCGGGAGGCGCTGTACACGCTCGTTGGAGGTCTCAAGCCGATGAGCACCGGCATTTGGCACGGGAAGATCGATGCCGCCGCGCCCGACACGGCGGAGATCATGCGTGTTCGTCGAGCGCTCGCCCCGCTTCGGAGTGAGTCGTACTACGCCGATGTCCAGATCTTCGCGACGACGCGCGACGGACAGCGGCACGTTGAGGCGTATGTTGTGCATCGAGCGGCGCTCGCTGCGATGATCACGCGAGAATCCTCGTTCTGGTCACCGCTGGGCATCACCCCTTGCACCCACCCCGCGGAGGTGGTCGCCATCGTTGAGCGACTGCCCAAGTCCGAGCGGTGGCGGGCCTATGGCTTGCTGTTCGGCTATCCCAACTATGCCATCGACTTCTTCATCACGGCCAACGAGCGTGCCAGAGCCACTGGCGCTGACGTCGGCCCGGGGAAGGATCGGGAGTTCTACCACGTGCCAACCGCATCCGCCGCCGAGAGCCAGTTCACGTGGGCTGTGCCTCTGGGGCATGCAGAGCGCGACGAAGATCGCACCATCCGCGAAAGAGCGGCAGGAATCTTGGCGGCGTATCGCGCCGTTGCCGATCGGATCAGTGCGTCAGCTCGGCCGATGCGCCTCGTGGAGGCTCTCGATCGGACGCTGAGTCCTCCCGACCATGTTGATGCACACCAGCACCGTCAGTGAGATGAGCACCCCATGAGCACACTCAAGAACATGATCCATTCCGCCGCCAACGCGATCTCTGGAAAAAGACCGGCGGCGCCCGACAAGCTGCCCGTCACGGTGCTGTCGGGATTCCTCGGTGCGGGCAAGACGACACTGCTGAACCACATCCTTGCCAACCGCGAGGGCAGGCGGGTGGCCGTGATCGTCAACGACATGAGCGAGGTGAACATCGACGCCGAACTCGTCAAGACCGGCGGCAAGGTCGGCGAGGCGGTGCTCGATCGCGTAGACGAGAAGATGGTTGAGCTCTCAAACGGCTGCATCTGCTGCACGCTGCGGGAGGACTTGCTGAAGGAAGTCACTCGACTCGCCCGCGAGAGGAAGTTCGACTATCTGCTCATCGAGGGAACCGGCATCGCCGAGCCGTTGCCGATTGCGCAGACGTTCACGTTTCAGGACGAAGAGGGCTGCTCGCTCGCGGAGATCACGCGGCTGGACACGATGGTTACCGTCGTGGATGCCTTCACGTTCATCAAGAACTTCCAGACCGAGGACGACCTGGCTGACCGCGGCATCGGCAACGATGAGACCGACACACGTTCGATCGCCGACCTGCTGACCGATCAGGTCGAGTTTGCCGACGTGATCATCCTGAACAAGTGCGATCTCGCCGACGAGGCCCAGCTCCGCCAAGTCGAAGGGCACATCCGATCGCTCAACGCTGACGCGACCATCATCCGCAGCACGTTCGGCAAAGTGCCGCTGAGTGCGATGCTCGACACCAGGAAGTTCGACATGTCCAAGGCACAGGCCTCGGCCAAGTGGATCAAAGAACTGAACAACGAGCACACGCCCGAAACCGAGGAGTACGGCGTGTCCTCGTTCGTCTTTGAGGCACGCCGCCCATTCCACCCCGAGCGACTCTACAACTTCATCGTCGGCGGGTTTCTGAAGACCGTCCGCAGCAAGGGCTTTGTCTGGCTCGCCAACCGGAGCGATGTTGCCGGCCTTTGGTCCCAGGCGGGCGGCTCGTTCCGCCTCGAGCCCGCCGGCGTCTGGTGGGCGGCACGCCCAGTTGAGCACCGCCCGAGCGATCCCGAAGCTCAGGCTTGGCTCGACAAATGCTGGCAGGAGCCCTTCGGCGACCGTCGGCAGCAGATTGTGCTCATCGGTGTGGACTTCGATGAACAGTCGCAGCGGATCCTGCTCCAATCGTGCCTGCTCACCGACGAAGAGATGCGAGGCGGAGTCGATGCCTGGACGCACCTCCCCGACCCGTTCCCGGCTTGGCACTTGGACGGCATGCAACGCACCACTGACGAACCATGAACGAGCGCCGGGCAACCCCTGAGCCAGAGTCGTGCGACGAGGAAGACGGGTCACCACACGCTGTCAGAGACCGCATACTCACAAGCCCTCCTGGCTCTCCGAGGCGCAGCAGGCAGCGGGGAACAGGCAGCGACAATCGCTGAGCGCTGCGGTCCATCAGTCGGCATCTGCGAGGGTGTAGAAGCGACGTCTGAGAGCGTTCAGCCCGCCCGGTCATGAAGCCTGCCGTTCGCCGTGACCAGTAGGCCCACCTGTGTAGGCTCTTGTCCGATCTCGGTGATCGCTCACGCTGACCAAACACCGACTGCCGATCGAGCGTGATGGGACACTGGAGCCGCCGCGACGGCGCATGAGCACGTACCCGTCGAGCGCACCGCGGCGTTGGCCGCGTCGGACACCTGACTGTGTAGGTGTCCGGTCTCCAGAAGAGACTGACGATGCTGTGGCCGCAACGATCACTCCGGCATCCTCGCGTGCTGCAGGCGAGCCCATGTCTGCCAGGTGGGGTCGCCACGGAGGGCTATGGATTCCAGGCGGGGGCGGGTGTGTGTGTCCGTTCTGCCGGTGCGGATCTGGAGTCGGACCAGGGCCTGGGTGGCGGGGAGATGGTCGGGGTAGGCCTCCAGGGCGGAGGTGTAGGCCTGGAGGGCGTCGTCCATGCGGCCCGCGCGTTCGAGGGTGACGCCGAGGTTCACGCGTGGGTCGGGGTGGCCGGGCATGAGCTTGCGGGCCCATTCGAACTCGTTGGCGGCTTCATAGAGCTTGGATTGCTTGAGATAGACGACGCCGAGGTTGTTGTGTGCGGGGCCGTGGAAGAGATCGGCGGCGAGCGCGTCGCGCAACAGCGACTCGGCGCGAGCGAGTTTCTCCGGGCCAGAGTCCAGGAGATCAGCAGCTTGGAGCGTCAGTTGCTGGGCACGCGCCGGATCGCGCGTCCCAGCGGAGACGGAGGTGGAGGGGCTCTTGTTGCCCGCGCACCCGGTGCAGAAGATGGTGCCGATCGCCATGATGCAAAGACCGAGGAACACGAATCCGGGGGAGAGCGATCGCTTGCGCATGTCGGACGCGGAGCGATATGTGCTCGAGATCATTGGAATGCACATCATGGGCGAGTTCCTTCGTTTCCTGTTCCGCGAACAGATCCACGACGCAGAGTCAGGGACTCCGCCGTGAGCACGACGCGAAGGGGAAGATCACCCCCGCCTCTGCCCCCGCTTGCTCCCCCTGCACTGCCACGACCTGCGCGTCCGGAGCTATCCAAGCCGTCTTGAGTGATATCGATGGTGCCGATCATCCAGTCCGGCTCCTGCGACCGCCACGCGGTGAGGAACGAGCCCAACTGGGGGAGGGTGACACCCGACAACACGATACTGGCGCGTCGGCGTTGGATGCGTGCACCCGATGGGGTTGGTGATCCGATCGACTCGGTCTGAGTGGAGAACGATGAAAGTGCGCTGGCAGGTAGTCCCGCCGAGGCAACGACCTGTCCGGCGCGCTTGGCTAGCGAAGCGGCGTCCGGCGAAGCGACCAGTGCCCATACCGGCAATCCCGCGCGGATCGTGTCGATCTCTTTCGCCGCGGCACTCAAGGTCTGTGCTCGTCGTTCTGCGGCGGCAGCCGAAGCCCCCGCTCGAACTGCGCGATATCCGGCAATCGCAAGCAGCAGAGCGGCGAGCATGAGCAGAAGCACAAGTGCGGCACGCACCCGAGAGTTCATGGAGCAGCCTCCGGTGCCGATGCACGCTTGCGGAACACGAGCGCAATGCGTGTGAGTGCGCCGCTGGCGTTCAGTCGTGGCTCTTCGAGGATGAACCCTGGCGGCGGCTTCAGCTTGTTGAGCAGGGGCGCGGGGTCGCCGTCGATGGCTACGCCGATTGACGCGGACTCCGGTGCGACCGTCAGCGTCTGGATCCTGGCAACAGTCTCGGTCGGCCAGACGCGTATGCACTCCTGAAGGACGACCGGCGCATCCGGGCTCTTGGGAACCCGGGCGATGAGTGCCTGTGCTGCGCGGTGCTCATCCCGCAGTTCAAAGAGCGTGACGTCACGGCGGTCGAACGTTCTCTCGGCGAGGATCGATGCGATCGTCGACCTGGCTTCGGCCTCGCGGCGGCTCGCGTGCTCGGCACGCCTGAATAGTCCGATCGCCGCGAGCGTGGTCGCTAAGCACATCGCGAGCAGCACAGCCGCCTGGCGTCGGCTTCGCACGGTGCGGATCGCCGCCGGCTCGAATGGGCCGACCAGAAGATTCAGTGCCGAGGGAGAAGCGACGACTTCGAGCGACTGCGGAATCACATCGGGTGTCAAGGACATCATGCCCGGTGCGACTTGGGCAAGCGAGCTCTTCGGGCACGCGCAGATCAGTACGCGACGGTCGTCAACACGAGTGCATACCGCGTGCACGTCGTCGATGGGCACCGGCAGTTCATCTTCGAGTGCGGGAAGCAGCCCTGGTATCAACACGCCGTCGCGAACGTGCTTGGTTGACGGCACCTCCGCGACGCACCAGAAAAGCTGGTCAGCGGCAATGGTCGCAGCCGTCTGCTCCGAGAAGGTGTCGGGCTTGCTCTTCACGGGGTGCCCCGGTCCGGCTGAGGATCTGTAGCGTCTGCGGTGCGTTCAGCGGCCGGAGTCAATCCAGCTCTGGTCATCGACTCTGACGAAGTGTCACCCTTGAGGCGGAGCGTGCGTGCGAGCGTGCCTTCGCGCAGCTCGACCTGATCGAGGGTGATGCGCACGATCTCGAAGCGTGAGAACCGCTCGCCTGCACGTACCGACAGGAGATTCCCGGCCTCAGGATCGAAGATCATGGCCGACGGTGCTCCGAGAGCATTCGATATGCCGACGAGTTGCAGACGCAGCGGCGGTGGGGGAGGCGGAGGCGGCGCAGGCACTGGCGGGGCGGGCGGTGCCACCCAGAGCGGAGCACGAAACACCGCCGCATCGAGCGTCGGAACCGCTGGCGCGGAAGACGCCATGGCCAATGCGTTGGTCGCGGTCGGAACCTCTGCGACAGGTACCCGCAGCGGCCAGAAGGCCCATAGAGCTGAGGCAATTACCCCGCCCCCGAGCGTCCCGTGGAGGAGCACATTCCGCGCGTTCGATCGCATGGTGGCGACGCCCGTCTTGGGCGGTGACTGGGATTGGGGCGGCAACCCGTTCACGGATTGACCTCTTCGATCGTCTCGATGACGCGTCCGACTTCTTCCGCGGTTGTGAGGCCTTGCGCGACGAGGGCGGTTCCTGCCTCGCGCAGCGTGATCATGCCATAACGCTGGGCCGCGGCCTTCAGGTCCAGCGAGCCGGCTCGCGCGACGATCAAACCGCGCAGCGGGCCATCGACCACAAGCAGCTCGAAGACGCCCGTGCGTCCCCGGTACCCGGTGCGGAGGCACTCGTCGCATCCCATACCGCCGCATGGCGCATGGACGCGACGGACCAGCCGCTGCGCGAGCACGGCCGCGAGGGATGATGCGACGAGGAACGGTTCAACGCCGAGATCGATCAGGCGAACGACGGCGCTCGGCGCGTCGTTGGTGTGCAGGGTCGAGAGCACCAGGTGGCCGGTGAGCGAGGCCTGTACGGCGATCTTGGCGGTCTCTTCATCGCGGATCTCGCCGACCATGATGACGTCCGGGTCCTGGCGGAGCACGTGCCGGAGGCCCGTGGCGAAGGTGACCTGCTTCTTCGGATCGACCTGTGTCTGACTGACAGCCATGCCTGAGCCCGAAAGGTCGTACTCGACCGGGTCTTCGATGGTCATCATGTTCAACTCGCACCCGCGCGAACTGCCACCGGCGTTCGTGGAGCTGATCCATGCGAGCGTGGTGTACAACGTGGTCGTCTTGCCGCTGCCGGTCGGTCCTGTGGAGAGCACGATGCCGCTCGTTCGGCTGACCTGAGCAAGAAACCGCTTCTCGAGCTCCGCGGGCATGCCGAGTGCGTCGAAGCTCTTGAGATATGCCGACCGGGTCGGATCGAGCAGACGCATGACGATGCGCTCGCCATAAGTGCTCGGCAGTGTGCTCACGCGCAGGTCGATGCGTCGCCCGCTCGGCCCGCCGATGGTGACTCCCGCTCGGCCGTCTTGCGCCGAGCGCCGCTCGGCGACATCCAACCGGGCCATGACCTTGACTCGGCTCACGACGCTCGCCGCGACGGATGCGGGCAGCTCGCGGACGGTGTGCAGGGCTCCATCGAGTCGAAACCGCACGAGCGTCCGGTCGCGCATCGGCTGCACGTGCACATCGCTCGCCGATCGCTGCACGGCCTCGAACAGGATCAGGTCCACCAGTCGGATGCTCGGCGACTTGCCATCGACGCGAAGCAGGTCCTGCTCGGCATCGGCGACCGCGCGGGCGAGATCGAGCTCAAGGTTGTCGGCGATCTCGATGCTCTCGCGGATCGGCTCGATCTGCGAGACCGCGATGGACTTCTCCGGACTGCGGCGTGAATATCCGCCGTCGATCCGCGCGGCGATGAGTTCGGGGTCAGCAACCGCCGGCACCACCGTCCGACCGAGCACGACGCCGACGTTGTGGATCACCGCAGGTCGCGTGGAAGGAGCAACGACTACATGCTCGGCCTGGCCGTGCGTGCCGGTGCTGAGAATCAGGTGCCGACGAGCGTACTCGTGCGGAATCCGGTCGAGAAACGCCGGTGATGCTGGTGTGGCAGGCAAGTCGCCGTGGGGCGTTCCAACTGAGGTGCCCGGACGTGAAGAGGCCGCCCTCTGAACAATCGGCAGCGCCGTCATCGGATCACCCGCGGTTCAACGACCGGCCACTCGCTCGGAACGGCGGCCGCGCCTGCGTCCAGATCCGAGAGATACTTCAGATCTTCAAGATTGGTGCTTCGGAGCACGGTGGCGCGGAGAAAGACATAGAACCGCTGCCGCCCGCCGGTCTTGCTCTGGTTCTTGAAGAGCTCACCGATGAGCGGAATGTCGCCGACGATCGGCACCTGAGATCGACCATCGCCCGAGTTGGTGAGTTCGAGCCCGCCGACCACGACGGTGTAGCCATCGGGAATCGTGGCGATGCTCTGCACGCTGTTCTGCTGTCGCGGCGGGGGAACGTTCGCGCTTGCGGCGGCCCCGACGAACGAACTCAACGAGACGCTGTATGTCAATACGAGGTGATCGCCCTCAGCGATCTGCGGCTTCACACTGATCGTCGTACCCGCGCTCTGCGAGCCGCCGAAGGACGTTGTCGCGACCGTGTTCGATGCATTCGTGGATGCGAAAGGCTGTTCGAGCGTCGAACTGAACGACGCCTGTTGATTGTTGTTCACCAGCACCTTGGGATGCGAGAGCGTGCGGCCCTTGTTGACGGTCTCCAAGGCGCGGACGACCACGGAGAAGTCTCCCGGATCGAGCACCACCCCTGTGAAGCCAGCACCGTCGCCAACGGTTCTGGTCCGCTCGCCGCCGCTGGTGCCCGCGGTCGAGAGCCCAAAGAGACTTGAGAGCCGGAGTGCGATGTCGCCGCTCAGCCGCAGTCGTTCGAGCTCGGCACCAAAGTCGAGTGTTTGGGAGTCTGAGAGCGAGACCAGGAGTGCTTCGAGCATGACTTGGGGCTGACGCACGTCCAAGGTTGGAATGAGCTGCTCACGCTGCGCAAGCAGCCGCGGTTCGCCGACGGCGATGATCGTGGAAGTAGCTTCGTCCGCGGTCAGCGTGAGGGGTTGTGAATCGCCGCGTCCGCCTCGTCGTGAGGCAGAGCTGACGGCGTTCGCGTTCGCACTTGAGGGAGTCTGTCCCGTCTCCGATCGAAGCAGTGCGCCGGGTGCGGTGGCGTCGGCACTGCTGCTCGAACCGCCCCCGGGCGCGAACGGACGAAGCGTGACTTGTGTGGCCTGCACGGGCGACAGACCACTCGCGTCCACGGCAGCTGGTGCCGAGTCCAGAACGCCCGCACGCACAAGGTCTTCAATGACGCGCACGACCTCGCTCACCGCGCGATGCCGCACCTTGAACGATCGCACCGGTCGCCGGGCTTCCAAGGGCGTCTCGTTGAGACGATCAAGCAGTTCCTTGATCTGTTCATGCTGACTTGGGGTTGCGGTGATGATGAGTGTGCCCGTCAGGTCATCCGCGATCAGCCGCCAGCGATCATCGGTGAATGTCAGTCCAGTGCCTCCGGCATGGGTACGAACAGTCTGTTCGATGAGCGACGAGACTTCTTTGAGTCCAAACGCCGTGATCGGGTAGGTGCGTCGATCCATGGGCTCACGCTGGTCGACGGCCGCGAGCACGTCCTCCCAGCTCTGAACGAATGCCGGGGGCGCGATCAGCAGTACGACCTCGCCGCCAGCGGAGGCGATGATGTCGCCGCGGATCTCCCGCCCCCCGACCGCCTTGCGGCGTTCCACGAGTTGCTTGGCAAGCGTGGCGACGCGTGCCGCATCGATGTTCCGTGCGGGAATCGGTTTCACAACGGCCCCGCCAAGGCCTCCTTCCTGGCCATCGAGCTGGTTCACGATGGTGAGCCCGACCCGAAGATGAGCCGCAAGATCGGCAAGGATGATGAAACCGGCCTGCTCACTCTCGACCACGATGCCCCCGGGCTTGGAGAGCACCGGCTGGATCGCCGCGGCGACGTCTTTCCCTGAGGCCCTCTGCAACGGGATCATCACCCTTCGGAACCCGGGGCTCGCTGGTGTCTTCTGCGCCGCGTCGTGAACCTTATCAGGAGTCAGGGCCACGGCTCCAGCGTCGAGCGATCGGCTCACAACGTCGAGCGTTTCGATCCGAGCAACCTGCGCCGCCGACGCCAGCTTCACAACCGCTACGGTCTCATCATCCGCCGCCCACACCGTGGTCAGCCCCTGCTCGGCCAGTAAGCGATTTGTCATCGCCCAGATGTCGCGATCTGAGAGCGGCTGATCCTGCCGCAACGTGACGCGCGACCTGAGCTGCGATTCGTCGTAGGTTACCCGCATGCCGAGACGCTGGGCGCTGACGTCGATGAGGCGTGCGAGCTCGACTTGGCCGGAGAGGGTGACCTGGGCCGATGCGGTCGACACGTGGGCAAGAACTGCGAGTGTGGCGACTGCAAGCGACAGGATGTGAACATGCCGGTGCATCAGCACAGTCTACAGGCCATGCAGGAAGTGTGCAGAGTGTGCGCTGGACAAAGAAACCACAAAAGTGTGCGGGGTATGTGCGCTTTCGCAAGCAGGGACACACAAATGAGCCGGGCTGACAAATGGTGCACATAAAGACACACAATAATGAGATAAAACAAGAGGCGAGCATGTTGACAACAAAATAAAAGAGTGTGCTGCGACATTGACAGGTGAGGCCTGACGCATCACACTGCGAGCCACTGGCGGCAAGCCCTCGTGGCAAGGTGTCCGCCGCACAGAGGAGCGTCAACATGGCAGCGTGGAACCGCCGGACGGTGTTGGCAACGACATGGAGTGTGGCTGTGGGCGGAGTGTGCATGTTGCCTGCTGCCGGAGTGGCGCAGCCTGTGTGCCCAGTGCCATCGCTTGAGTGCCGGAATGGTGCATTCCACCTCCCGCTTCTGTTTGATCCGCACACAACGCTCATGGTGCCATCCGGGCTTGCCGGATGGCACACGTCCTGGTTTGCTCCGGATGCCGCACATGGCGGATCTTTCCCGATTCTGGGTTTGAGTCTGTCGCCGTCAACGGCTCCGACCCAGCCGCCTGGGGCCGATCCGCCGTGTGCGAGTGGCTCCAACTGCTGGCGGATCAACGAGGTCAATCCATGGAGGGTTGTAGCGGCTGCGACCCGGCCGACGCCTACTCGTCCTGACCGCGGTTTCCCGCTCAATCTGGATGTGTCTGACATTCCGCAGACGACGAACTATCCGCCTCTGAGCCAGAACGTGTTCGCAAGCAGCGCGCCGATGGCCAGCGAGCCGGGCGATCTCGTTCATCGGCCCTTGTTTCTTGCTGATAGAAAGACGGTGGCCGGTGTTGTCGATGCCATGACCGGTCAGCCGCTCATTCGGGAGGTGGATCTTGAGCTACCGCTGGGAAGATCGACGTTTCGACTGATACGAACGTATGGCGGCAACTCCGATGGGTCAGTGGGGAAAGATCGCGGTGGCGTAGAGGCGCCGATTCAGGGTGGCCGCGGCAATGCCTCCCACGCGCTGTCCAGACATTGGGACTGGGCCGGCACTGGTTGGATGCTGTCGGAGAATCCGATCCTGCTCTTCGATGCGCACTATGTGATGCATGAACCGTCGTTGCCGAGGCGGTGTTACCTGATCCTTGACGCGCATACGAGCATTCCCTTCACGCAGAACATCGTGACCGGCACCTATGCCGCCCCAGCGTGGTTTGACGCCGTGCTTGAGTGGGGCGGTGTCGACGATCCGTCGGCGAGCGGCGAGCACGTGCCGGGGAGCAATGGGAATCCGGATCGGTGGGCCTGGACCGTGCATCCACGCACCGTCAAGGTACGGCTGTTCGGCGGGGCTGTGACGTACACATTCGCCATCAACGTCGAGGAGGACATGGCGACGCTGATCAACGGCAAGTCCGCGCACGAGTCGCCCATGGTGGTGTCTGTGCCGGGCGGCAATCGTGTGGTGCAAGTCGTCGATGACCCTGGTGACGGCGTGGCCGACGGTGTGAATGGCGGACTTGGAGTGCCGTACACGGCGTTCCTGAAAAGGATCGATGACCGGTTCGGAAACGTTGCGATTATAGATCACGGCCATTGCCGGACGTTCGCAGTTCCTCAAGCGCCCGTTCCGCCCGGCTGTGTTCCGTGTGCCAGCACCTGCACGGAGAAGGGGCAGATCAGAACGGTCAAGCTGGTGCGAGCCGGCAGGCCGGTATCCGAGCCTGACTGGACGATTGTGTACGTGCATCGGTCGTTTCGCGACTGGGCGCCCGATGCGTGGGATGATCAAGGGATCGATCAGTCCGCCAGGCTCTGTCCGCCGATCGAGCCCCCCGAAGCACTCGTTCAGGAGCATTCGGCGATCGCGGCCCGGTATTGGCCCGTCCTTCGAACGACCAAGGACAGGTACTCGGGCCTCTTCAAGCAGAACATGCTGCATGCGATCTACGTGTACAACGGCACACCCGCTTGGACGACGGGTGAACCCGCTGAGGATCAATGGACATTGCCGGCTGAGGCATTCGTGGGTGATGGTGACGTCGACAGCGGCACGTTCGTTGGCTACGACTCGTTCGAGCCGCATGATCGACCTGATTGGACTGAAGACAAGATCAGGGAGCATCTGAGCTGGGATGTGCCCTCGAACTGGACCTATCGGATCCGATACACCTATGACGAGACCTTTCGACCTCTGACGATCTGCCGACCGCAACATGGCGTGTACAAGAATGGGAGTTGCGAGGATGTCCTTGTGCCAGATGGCCAGAGCCCTTCCCAGTTCTCACCGGTTCCGGTGATCGAGGCCCAAGGGCCGCTGGAAGTGACGAGATTCGGACGTGAGGCATCGAACATTCCGGGGATCTTCTACTGCGGCACTCCTGCTCGTACCGGTGAGCATGCGTCGGCGGTGTGGCCGATACTGCTGAGAGATGGGGTGCAGCCTGTTGAGCCGTTGCGCGAGAGAGTTCCAAGGCGCGATGTGCCGGCGCTGTTGCGTGTTGAGACGACAGAGAGGCTTCAGAGCGATCCCGAGGCCGACCCGAGACGAACGCTTACTGCATACCTGTATCACAATCAGGATGACGAAGGCGTGCGAATGCTCGGGCGCGGCCTCACGTGCGAGCCAGGTGCATCGACGGTTGCCTGCTTCGATGCGCTGACTCTGCTGGACCCGGTGTACTCGCAGATCGGCGATCCGGCCATCACGCCGAAGCTCAAGCACATCCTGCGTGGCGAGCGCATACGCCGGATTGCACACAATCGCGGATGGGACAGCACGAATCGGCTCTTTGAGCCGGAGCATGCCCGTCTGAGCTACACGGACGATGCTGACATCACCTACGACTGGCATGCGATCGCGGACGCCACAAGTGGTGTCGCGCGGCCGCAGAATCTGCTCAGTAGTCCTTGGCTCACGCAACTGGTCACGAACTGCGTTGTGTCACAAGTCGAACGCGAGCGCCTCAATGTGCGGTGGGTGGATGGTCGAGTGGGGCGTGTGCGCATCAACGAAGGCGGGATCGCTGACGGGGTGTACGACCTGCTGTACTTCCATGTGACGCCGCGGAACGTGAACGGAGCGAGTCCTGGCGCCGCATACCTGCAGGATCTGCCGGACTGCTACACGCTCTTTCCATTCTCGTGGTTCCGACTTGCGACGGATGAAGACGAGTTCTCGACAGGCACTCTACGGCCGGACGAGTCGCTCGTCGGGGCTACGCCTCTCGATCAGCCAATGTTCATCACGATGGTCGATCGGCATGATGGCGCATCAGCCAGAGACTCCAGTGGTGAGCGTGTCCCCTACATGGTGCGCCATCTGGTGCACACCTGGAGCGGCAGTCATGTGGACGCTCCCCGTCCGCATCAGCGTCAACTTGTCGGCATCAATGCCGCAGGCTTCATGCTCTACGAACGGCAGTGGGATTATGAACACGGGGGCGCGGCCGCGATCGGCGCGAGTGAGCAGTTCGTCTACAAGGAGATCACCAGGCCGGAGCCGCGTTCCGACGGAGCGACTGTGGACGTGCTGGTCGGCCTCAATCTGGTCGAACACCGGTCACTCGGCTGGGGTGTCGGGCTCGCACAGGACCTGCAGAATGCCGGCGGCAGCATGGACGGCTGCATGGTCCTCTGCGACGGCAGCCAGAGCGGCGCGTGCATCTCGCATGACCACGGGCTCGTGACGCGTTACGACTATGTGCGCCTGAACAACGTCGAGACTCCGTTCATCAAGAGCGTCAGTATCGTGGAAGGTGCACGACGCGAGGGTCCTGCTCGTAAACTGCGAGAGATCGATTACAAGCCGGGCACGACCGAGGTGATCGGCGAAACACGCTTTGTGCTCGATGCCCAGGGTGTAGAAAGCCCGTCGCAGCGAACATTTCGACATGTGACGTACCACGACGCATCAGAGAAGAGGGTCAAGACGATCGTCATCTCTCAGGAGCCGGCAAAGACCTATCCGGGTGACACGGAAGGGCTGAAGCCATTCGAGGCAAACTACTTCAGCGAGGAGGGTTTGCAGATCGCTCGCGCGTATGGCTTGCACGCAGCGCCTGAGGGCAATCTGCGAGCCGATCCGGTGTCAAGCCTGTCTGGTGCAACAGTCTTCGTCGATGTGTTCGTATATGGTGACAAGGGCCGTCGCATCGCCGAGATCCGTGACGCAGACGCAATGGTCAGTGCCGGTGAGTTGTGGGGCCCGCTCGGTCTTCCGACCGAGGACGTGCTCCGCGGCCAAGTCAATGCCGTCTCGGCGAACTTCGCACGGCGTCGCGTGCCAACGCATCTGGCGCATCTGATGCCGCCGCTCAACCTCACGACAGGCTTTGGCTACACGACCGAAGGTCGCCTCAGGGTCGTGGGTAAGCCCGGCGATCGATTCGACTTCAACATCGTCCGTTCTCCTGAGATGGTCACTAACACCGAGCAGTTCGGCAACTGCCAGTTGGTGACGATCTATGCCGAGGTGAGGTGCTGGCGTACACCCCCAACGACTACCGAGCCGAGTGGGACCATTCGCGGGCGCCCGAGTCAGGCCGGGCAGTTGCTTGCTACGCGAGACGGGGACCCCGTGCGAACGTGGAGTGTTGAATGGAACGAGTTTGAAGTGGTTGGCGGTGTGCCAAGCTTCCCTGCGTGGAGCCTCGGTGCAAGCGAAGAGGTGAACTTTGAGCCGCCCAATGCGCCGCCCGCGACCAATCCGCCTGATCCGCTTGATGCTCGGGGCCTGTCAGCTCCAACGCTGATCGCGCTTCCTGCGCGCGTGCTCGCCGAGCTTCGTCCGGAGTATGACGACCAGGGGCGCATTGTTGGTGCGCGGACGATCGGACTGGATCGCTCGATCACCGATCCGGTTGCCGGTTCACACGCTGTGAGGACGGAGGTGCTGGAGCGAGCCGACCTTTACACCGACTTCGGGCTTGTCGCACGGCGAATGTCCCCATCTGGAAATCTCTACCGATCCGTCACGAACCCACTCGGGCAGACCATTGCCGAGTACAAGGGCACCCGTGACAGATCGGAGTGCTGGCAGAACAGTGGGGGTACAAACATCGACAACATGTGCCTGATCGCCCGGCACTTTCATGGCACCGGCATCAACAACATCCATCAGGTCGTCCTGACGCGCCGTTTTCGAAACAAAGTCACATGCAGTGACACTGATTTTCTCTCGCGCGGCGACGCGCCCATGCTGTCGAATACCACCGGCTGGGAGGAGGCCTATGGGTACGATCGGCGGAACCGTCGATCGGTGATCGAGGTGTACGGTCACGCCGTCGCGGGCTCCACGCCTGCGGGGGCAGTCAGGCCCGAACCGCGAGAGAGTGATGGCACCGGTGGCGAGGCGATGATCGCGGCCGCGAACACCGGCAGACTCCTTCGTGCCGAGTACACATGGTACGACCATCAAGATCGAGCGAGATTCCGAGCAACCTTCGCGCCAGCGCAGGCGGAAGCGCTGCGCGGCAAGACCAGCCGCACCGATGCCGCCAACGTCAACCCCCGCGTGCGTGACGTGTATCGACTCGGCGATCCGACCGCGGCCATGATTCTGGCAGAGGGTCCTGCGCGGCTCACAGAGACGATTTACAACAGCCGGGGACAGGTTGAGGAGGAGCGCGAGTACGACGTCCAGAACTCCTCGGGTGCGGGCTCACACCAGTTCACGGCCACACGCACGTACTACGACCACGCCGGACGAGTGCTTGTGCGCATCTCTCCGTCCGGACACTGGGAACGCACGACCTTTGACGCCCTCGGGCGGCAAGTTGCGTCGTCCACGATGCGCGGCGAGATCGTCGGCGCTCCCGCACTCAGCACCTATGAAGTCGAACGGACCGAGATCGCGTACTCCGTGTTCGGCCACCCCGAACGCACCTCTCGATTTGTTCGGACGCTCGTCGACCAGAACGACCGCCTTGAAGTGGGCTCGACCGCTGCGAACGCCGTCCGCACGGACACGATCACCTGGTTCGACCAGTCCGGACGCCCCATCGCGAATGCCAGCATCGGAGCTGGCTTCGGCTCTTCTGCATCTGATGCCTTCTTCAGCCCGAGCGGCGACCTGCCCAGGCTGCCTTCGGAAGCCGGCAGCCCCTTCTCGAGTCCCCCGACCTGGGTCGGCACCGGTTGGAACACATCGCCTGGTGTGCCCGCACATGCCTTGATCACCACGACCGAGTATGACGAGTCCAGCCGCGTCAGCGCAACGCGAGCGACGAATGGCACGCTTACGCGGAAGTTCTACGACAATCTGAATCGCATCGTGCTTGAACGGGTGGAGCCTGCGGGGGGCGGCAGTCCGATCGAGACCGCCTATCAGTACAAGAGTGGAAAACTCGTCAAGATCGCCGCTGTGCGGCCCGAACATTCGGCGGGCTCTGATCTGGTGAACTTCGCCGCGTTTCCGTCGGATACCTCGATTCAGATCACTGAACTGGTGTATGGCGACAGTGCCGGGCTAAGTGCAAACGTCATCGATCCAGACTCCCCAGGTGCGCCGATCACCCAAGACTACGACCTCCTCATCGGCATCCGCTTCCCCGTAGGCGGATGCAGCTGCCAGACGGTGTCCGGTGAGCTTCGTGCCGACGTCAACGCCGATGGACAGGTCAACGTCACCGACATCTTCGACTTTCTGAACGCCTGGTTTGCAGGCCTACCCACCGCCGACTTCGACGGCATCAACGGAATCACCGTCACCGACATCTTCGAGTTCCTGAACTGCTGGTTCGGAACCGGCCCGTGTGCAAACAGTTGGAACACCGCGGCCAACGGCGGGCTCGATATCCGTTTCGAGTACACGCTCGACGGCCTTGTCCACTCCCGAACCGACCTTGCACACACCGACTTGCCTGGCGAACCGGTGTCAAGGATCGTCTTCGAACATGACCATCTTGGGCGCCGCATCGGCGCACGCGTCGTCTCCGGTGGTGTCGATGTGGCCGATGCCATCGAGCGGCTGACCTATCGCTATGACACGCTCGATCGGTTGATCCTGGCTACCGCAGAGGCACGCGACCGCTCAGCCAACTGCTTCTATACCGTCGCTTCCAGCGTCTTCTCACATGACTCGTTCGGCAATCTCAAGTCCGAGCGACTCGCGCACGGCGGAGTCTCGCCATCCAACGTCAACGCGCTCCACTATGAGTGGGAGTATGCCGCCGGCGCGCTCGATCCTCCGACCGGCCCCAGCGTCACTCCGATCGTCCCTCGACTGAAGCACATGGTCCTTCCTTGGGCCGCCGGCAGCGATGGTCTCGCCTTCGCGCACCGCCGAGTGGTGTCGATCGATTATGGCGGCGAATACACCGCGAGTTCCGCAGCCGCTTGGCTCGACAACGCGCTCCATCGCCCACGCACCATCGAAACCAGTGTGGGCCTCACGCCCGGCAGCTCCATCCCGGCAAACGCCGCGACTCCGATCATTGCCTACTCCTATGCCGGTTCGTCCATGCGCACCGGCATCATCATGGGCCCATCGGCCACCCAGCCGACGGAGCACGCCGTGGTCCAGTCTGTCGCTGATCCACTCGGCGGACCGGGACTGACCGGCCTTGATCGGTTTGGACGCACGCGAGTGCTCTCCTATTCCCGCGGCGGCTCGTCTCAGAGCGTGCAGGCCAGCCGCGAGTATCAGTACAACCGATTCGGCGACATCGCCGGCATCATGGTCTCGCAGCGACCGACCAACGCTGGCACCGATTCCAGCGGTGCATCGCTGCGCTCCATGCTGTTTGAGTACGACGGCCACAACCGCCTCACCAAGGCCAGCGTTGGCAAAGTCGTCGCAACAGGCAGCAACGGACCGTGGACCATCGCGACCGACGTCGATCGCGCCGAGCAGTCCTGGCGACTGGATGACCTCGGCAACTGGCGCGGAACCGTCAATCAAGGCACCACCAACCCAGTCGATATCTTCGCCGCCCACGTCGGCGGCCGATCCACGGCGTTCTTCCCTGCGAACGCACTGCCCGACGAGCCGTCGCATCACGTCGGGCTCTTCCATCGAACAGACCAGCGGAATCAGATCGCATCCGCCGTCGAATCAAGGACCTTCCCTGACGGCAGCGACCCCCAGGCCACCGAGGTCGCCTGGTCGTACGACCGCACCGGTCGGATCCGCTACGACGGCCGGCTGCTGTATGAGCACGACGCATTCGGCCGCCTTGTGCAGGTGCGTCGGGCGGCGGACGTTACCGTCAACGCGACCGGGACCATCGTCAGCATCGGTGCGATCGAGCATCTCGTCGCGCACTACACCTACGACGCGCTCGGCCGGCTGGTGCGGGTGCAGCGACCCGAGAGCGCGGCCGGGACGCCGCTGGAGAACGCAACGCTCTCGATCACGGACCTGTACTCCGACGGCGTGCGTGTGGTGCAGGAGGTGGGGTGGACGGGGGTGCCGGTTCGAGCGGCGGGGGCAGCGGGCAAGCCCGGCCTGCCGCGTCGCGCGTACGAGGTCCATGGCGACGGGCGGCCGCAGGACACCGGTTCGTCCTGCACGCTCCCAGCGTCGAGTGCCGGCGAATGGAGCTGGTCGTCGCGCCGTCTGCAGCGTGAGTACGTCTGGGCGATGGACCCGGGCGGGTACGTCGACGAACTTGCCGCACAGTTCGTGTACACGGAGTCGAACACGCGAGCGACGCCGAGCGATGCCGAACTCGGCGACGCTGCTGTACGCGCT
>DHLW01000105.1 GCA_002405485.1 Phycisphaerales bacterium UBA4658 | reverse complement strand
ATCCGGATCTTCGACCGCGACCTGGTCTTCGCCGGGCTGGCCCGCATCGAGACACGCGGCGGGAAGGAGGTCGTCGTCAAGACCGACGACCGCGGCCGCACCATCGACGTTCACGCCCTGCGGCACACGTTTGGCACGCACCTCTCGAAGGCAGGCGTCCCCCTGCGGACGGCCCAGGCGGCCATGCGGCACAGCGACCCGAGCCTGACTGCCAACGTCTACACCGACCCCAAACTCCTCGACGTGTCCGGGGCGGTGGCGAGTTTGCCGGACCTGCCGTTGGGTGGCGGTGTGCCACATCGGTCAGCAAGTTCATTGTGAGGGATGGGCCGACCAGCCCTGAACGACACGATCCCACTCGTCAAACCCGCTGGTATCGTCAGCCGCAAACGCCCTCGCTCGCATCAACTCGGCCACCCGCACAGCGACTCTTTGCTGCCGCGCATCCAGAATCCACTGGTCGAGGAAACGGCGTCGGGCCTTGGCGGTGAAGGTGAGATCCATCTGGTGTGCGAGGTCGCCGCTCTCCCCCGTTCGCACGGCACGATACATCGCCGCCGCGAGGTAGTACCTGAATCCCACGCCATCCAGGAATGGCCACCCGCCCACGCCGCGATACGGATCCCAGCCCGCGTCGTCGGCAACGTCGAGCCACGATTGATCATCCTCACGATGCACAATCGGAAAATCGACCCGGGGGACTCCCATCAGGTCAAGTGCCATCGCATCGGTCCACGTCCGTCCGTTGACGCGGTTCACATTGCGAAACGCTTCGACGATTTCGCTGAGAAGTGCATCGGTGTCGGGATCTGGCGGTGTGGTCGGCATCAGGTGACCGAAGGGTAGGGATTCTTGGCATCGCCGCCCGCTGATCGGCAGCGTGATGCCGCCACACCTTGCACACCTGCTTGCACCTGCGCTTGCACACGCGCTTGCACAAGCGAGCGTCCACCCAGGTCATTCCCTGTCATCGTCCGGCCGTCGGCCCCAATCTGGCCGTCCCCGCACCCGTCGCCAGAACTCGCGAAATCTGCGGAGTTTGTCAATGAATAGCCGCCGGTGTCATCCTGTGACATCGGCGGCAGACAAAGCGGGCGATCGGGATCGAACCGACGACATTCAGCTTGGGAACGCCCGGGCTGCCGATCGGAATCCCCGTGAATCTGGCCACTTCCGACGCACCCCGCGTTCGCTTGCACACGGGCTTGCACAAGCCCGCGCATGATCGGGATTCCCGTCCCCCCGCCCGTCCCGCGACGATCGCCCGTGGGCGGCCCAGCCCAGCGCTTGCCCCGACTCCCGGGCGTCGCCAACCGGCGGCACGTCGGGCCAACGTGGCGCGACGTGGGCGGTCCAGGCCCAGGCACCGCCCGGCTGGCGATACCCTGAATAGATGATGAGGCACTCCGAATCCCATCGATCCCACCGCATCGGCTGGCTCCGGGCCGCCGTGCTTGGGGCCAATGACGGCATCGTCTCGACCGCGAGTCTGATCGTCGGCGTCGCCGCCGCTGACACCGAGCGCAGCGGGATCCTCGTCGCGGGGCTTGCGGGGCTGGTGGCCGGCGCGATGTCGATGGCCGCCGGGGAGTACGTCTCCGTCAGTTCACAGGCCGACACCGAGGGCGCGGACCTGGCGCGGGAGCGACACGAGTTGGCCACCCAGCCCGAGAGCGAGCACGCCGAACTCACGGCCATCTACGTCAAGCGCGGACTCGACGAGAAGCTCGCGGGCGAGGTCGCAACGCAGCTCATGGCCAAGGACGCGCTGACGGCCCACGCCCGCGACGAACTGGGCATTACCGAGGAGCTCGCGGCGAGGCCGGTGCAGGCGGCGTTCGCATCGGCGGGCACGTTCACGGTCGGAGCCGCGTTGCCGCTGCTGCTTGTGCTGGCCTTGCCCAAAGCGTGGCCCGTGTGGGGAGTCTCGATTGCCTCGCTGGGCTTCCTGGCGCTGCTCGGCTCGATCGCCGCCCGCGCCGGCGGCTCGCCCGTGCTCAAGTCCGCCGTGCGAGTCACCTTCTGGGGTGCGCTCGCGATGGGACTCACCGCAGCTGTCGGTGCACTTTTCGGTGCGAGGTTGTAGTCAACCCCCGTCCACGGTCCTCGGGCCAAGACGATCACTCGCGTTCACCGAGTCAGTCGTCGTCATCGTGCCGCTGGCGCTGTTCACCGCCGCCACCTTCACCACCCTCGTTCTCACCGAGTTGCAGCGACGTGCCGAGGAGCGGGAGTGTTGTGGTCTGCGTCGCTGGGTTGTAGTTCCGCAAGAGACCAACTGCCCACCCGCCTGCCACGATGAGGAACAGCACCGCGATGATCGGCTTGGCCGAGGAGATCGCGTCCGATGCATCGGCACGCTTCCTTCCGTGGATCATGCTCGCCGTGATGTTCTCGCGGTGGCGGATGGTGTGGAACGCCACGCCCAGCACGTGCACGACCACCACTCCCACTGTGGTCCACGCGAGGATCTCGTGGACCTCCTCGATAGCCTCATTGCCCTGACCCATCATGAATCCGGTGACGGCCAGCGCGAGCACGAGTGCGAGCAGCGCGAAGATGGCGACCGCCGAGCCCGGGTTGTGCCCGAGATGACGCTTGCCGCCACCGATCAGAGCGCCCTTCATGTACTCGATGACCGCGGCGGGCCCGAAGATGAACGAGCCGAACCGCGCATAGCGCGTGCCGACGATGCCCCAGACGACGCGGAGCACGACCATCAGGGCGATGGTCAGGCCGATGATGGCGTGGTACGGGAACAGGGGGCTGTGCTCGCCCATGGCCAGCGCGATGACCGCGGCGGCAATGAATCCGGCCGAGAGCAGCCAGTGGAAGAGGCGGGTGGGCAAGTCCCAGATGAGGACGGGGTTCATGTTGACGCTCCTAGGTGCGAGAGCGGGCGTGAGGCACCCGATGCCAGGCATCCCATACACCATGGTATTCCGGATCACGGCATCCCGATTTCGTCCTGGCGAACCCAAACGCCGCCACACGCGTCCGCCAGCAGATGCGGCGATCTGGCCGCCGTCTACATGTCTACGCATACAGATCCCCCGACCATGCGGCCGCTGGCGGGGATTCTGTAGACATAGACGCCCCACGGCCGCGTAGGTACTCCGCCCGGGGGGGACCGGTCTCGAAAGGCCTACGGGAACAGCCGCGCGGGAAGACAGAGTTTGTTTCGCGCGGGGATGGGCGATTCTCGGCGGAATCCGCCCGTTTGCCGACATCGGGCCGAACTTGCCCACATGTCGCGGAATGACGGCGAAACCGCTTCGGTTTGCCTTGCCTCGTGGCGGATGTCATGGCTTCATGTGTCTCACGCGTGCGGATTCGCCGCCCGCGACGGAGGCCACGAACATGAACGCCACGACGAAGACGACGATCGAGATGGCCAGGACGCTGGCCCGCCGCGGGTTCGCGGTGCGGAGCATCGAGATACAGACGCCCGACGGCCGCTGCTGGAGCATCGACACGGTCGCCCCCGGGCGGGCCCGCCACGCCGACGAGCACTGGGGGCCGAG
>DHLW01000079.1:5353-20262 GCA_002405485.1 Phycisphaerales bacterium UBA4658 | reverse complement strand
AAGCGGCAGCACAACGATGAGCCCACACACGCCCAAACGATGACACGCCGAGCAACCACCCAAAAGCTCAAAATCCCCACAACTCAGGCGAGTTGGTGGGGGTTGGCGTTCCGTGTGAACCTTTGGAATCTGGACGAATGGGCAGGGTCGGACTTGAACCGACGACCCCCGCATTTTCAGTGCGGTGCTCTACCAGCTGAGCTACCTACCCGGGTTGTAAAGGGAAGGGTACCCGGCAGCGGGCGGTGGTCAAGGCGGCTTGACTCAACGGTTCTGTCACCAGTATCGGACGTTCGGCGGCCGGCGATCGCGGCGGTCCCTTTGGCCCGCGGTACCCTTCCCTGATGTCTGCTCCAGACGCGATCCATCCTGCCAAGCCCCCGAACCTGGATGCCCGCGGCACGGTCGTGGCAGGGCCGAACGAGTCGGTCTCGGCCTGCATCAGCGACACCGGCGGAGCGTCCGATGCTGGTCCGCTGCTCCGCGTGGAGGAACTGCGCGTCCACTACCCGATCAAGACCGGATTGCTGCAGCGGACGAACGGATGGGTGCGGGCGGTGGACGGGGTCACGCTGGACGTCGCTCGGGGTGAGACGCTCGGCCTGGTGGGCGAATCGGGATGCGGCAAGACCACCATCGGACGGGCGATCCTCCAGCTCATTCCCGCGACGAGCGGGCGCGTGACCTTTGACGGCGTTGACGTGCTCGCCAGCCGCGGCACCAAACTGCAGGCCCTCCGCAAACGCATGCAGATCGTCTTTCAGGATCCGGCAGGATCGCTCAATCCCAGGATGAGCATCCGGAGCATCGTCGGCGAGCCGCTGCGGGTTCACGGGGTGGTGAGCGACGCGGACGAACTGCGCGAGCGCGTCGGCACGCTGCTGGAGCGTTGCGGGATGCCCAGGACCGCCGCCGAGCGATACCCGCATGAGTTCTCGGGCGGGCAGCGGCAGCGGATCTGCATCGCCCGGGCGCTGGCGCTCGAGCCGAGCTTCATCGTGTGCGACGAGCCGACGAGCGCGCTGGACGTGTCGATCCAGGCGCAGGTGCTCAACCTGCTGAAGGATCTGCAACGCGATCTCGGGCTCAGCTACCTGTTCATCAGCCATGACATGGCGGTCATCCAGCACATGTGCGACCGGATCGCGGTGATGAAAGCGGGCAAAGTCGTCGAGGCCGGATCCAAGCGCGCCGTGATCACCAGCCCGGGTCACGACTACACCCGGGCGCTGCTCAAGGCGGTTCCCGTGGCCAGGCCGAAGCCGCGAACCGATCGGACGATGGCGACAACCTGAGCATCCGCGGCCGGGCTCGCGCGTGCGCCGGGCTCCTGCCGACCAGACTGCTTCACTTGAAGTGGACCAGTCGCCACCGGCCGAGGTACTGACGAACCCAGAGCTGCGTGAACTTCACGTCCCGGGCGGCCTGGCCGGTCAGCTCGATGATCCAGGTGTTGTCGCCGGGCTGTCTCACGATCACCGTCGGGGTGCGCTCGGCCATGGGCATTCGGGCGAGCATCCGGGCGATGTCCCTGCGGTTCTTGTGCAGCCACCGCACGTACTCCTCCGGCGGCTTGCCCTGGGACTGATAGTGATCCTTGGTGCGCTCGTCGATGAGCTGCTCGAGCAGCTCCCTGTCGGCTTGATCGGAGTTCTCGTCGAGCAGGAACTCGATGTGGCGCGTGAGGTGCGACACCGAGGTCGTGACGAACTCGCGCGATCCATCGGGACGCTCGATGATGCCGCTCGCCGTCGATTCGTCGGAGATCGCCTGCCCGGTCGAAACGCCCGCGAGCGCCTCGGCGCTGCGACCGCTCACCACGGGGCGCTGACCGGCGAACTCTGCGCCCTCAAGACCAGAGAAAAACGGCTTGTAGTGCGTGACGGTTTCCTGCGCCGCGCACCCGGACAGCCCAAGCGCCAGGGCCAGCATCGGCGCAATCGAGCGAACACGGAACTCGGGCGGGCAGGCGTTCATGGCGCGGGCTCGGGAATCTCGGCGGTGATCACGGGCGCTCTGCCGGGAGAGGCATCCCCACGCTTCCATCGATCATGCACTCGGAAGGCGTCGCGAGGCTCGGTCTCGTCCGTACGGACATGCCCCCCGCGGGACTCCTCCCGCCACAACGCGCTCTGGGCGATGAGTGCGGCGGCGAGCAGCAGGTTCTGAGTCTGCCAGCCCGGCGGGGATTCGAAAATCTTGTCCAGCGTGTACCTGGACCAGAAGTCGATCATCTCCACGACGTCACGGAGCCGCTTCTGGCTGCGCTCGACGCCGGCGTTCCGCCACATCGCCGATCGCAGACTGCTCAGCACGTCGGCAAGATCCAGCTCGCCCGTCTCGCTCGGACGGATGTCGGAGATGATCGGCACCGGCGAGGGCGGCGGACGGAATCGAAAAGTCGTTCCGTTCAGCGCGGGGTCCGGCCAGTGCGCGGCGTGATCCCCCAGCGCCGCGGCGGAGCCGTTGGTCGCCGACATCGTCCGGGCGATCTCCGCCGCGGTCCGGCCCGCGGCCTCACCCACCACGAGCCCCTCAAGAAGCGAGTTGCTTGCCAGCCGATTCGCCCCGTGCAAACCGACACTGGCCACCTCGCCGACGGCAAACAACCCGGGAACCGTTGACCGCCCCAGGAGATCCGTCGCGACCCCGCCGACGGCGTAATGGGCCGCGGGGTTCACCGGAATCAGATCCTTGCTTGGGTCCAGATCCACGCCCGCCAGAAGCTTGGCGATTCCGGGGAACCGCTCCCCGAAGCGGGCGATGTGCCGAACATCCAGAAAGACGTGCGTTCCACCGTGGCTCGCCAATCTGCGGACGATCGCGCGGCTCACGACATCCCGCGGCGCGAGTTCGGCCATCGGATGCACATCCGTCATGAACCGATGCCCGGACTGGTCGAGCAGATACGCGCCCTCTCCGCGCACGGCCTCGGTAATGAGCGACCGCGGGCGACCGGCAAGGTACAGCGTGGTCGGATGGAACTGCACAAACGCCAGATCCTGCACCGAAGCGCCCGCGCGATAGGCCATCGCCAGCCCGTCGGCGGTGGCGGATCGGGGGTTGGTCGTCTCTCGATAGACCATCCCTGCACCACCGGTCGCAAGGATCGTGCTCTTGGCCCAGATCACCTGGAGCCCGTACTTCGGATGATGCGTGATCGCCCCCATGACCGGCGCACCGATCGCGGAGCTCGGCGTGATCAGATCCAGGGCGAAGCAGTGCGTGAAGATGCGCACCCCGTGCGTCGCGCGGGCCTTGGCCAGCAGGCAGCGAGAGAGCTCGGCACCGGTGGCGTCGCCATGTGCATGAAGGATGCGGGCCGCGGAGTGTCCGCCCTCACGACCAAGCGCCACATCGCCCTCGCCGCCCTGACTGGGCGTGCGGTCAAACGCCATGCCCCAGTCGATCAGTTCACGCATGCGCTGCGGAGCGGCGGCGCAGATCGTCCGAACGGCCGGCTCGTCGCACAGCCCGGCGCCGGCCACAAGCGTGTCCTGAACGTGCGACTCGATCGTGTCCCCGGGAGACATGACCGCCGCGATCCCGCCCTGCGCCCACGCCGTGTTCGACTCTTCACCCGAGTCCTTGGCCAGAACGATCACCTCCCCCCCGCCCGCCGCGGCGATCGCGGCGCGGAGACCCGCCACACCAGTCCCGATGACAAGCGTGTCCGTGAAGATCTGCGGCAGGAGGCCCGAGCGGAACGGGATCAGGTAGCGACGTTGGCTGAGCAATGGGTGCATGCAGGCGTGAGTGATTGTAGAGGTCGCTTCAGGCCGCTCGCCGGTCAACCCGTGTCCCCCCCAACACCCCTTTACCAACCCCTCCCACACGTGCTGCCCCCCTGCAACTCCGAGCGCGGTCAGATCCTGAGGATGGCTGGCCAACGAATCCAAACGCATTCCAAACACAGAAGCCTGTCTGGCACGTTCGATCGGCTGCGCGACACGCCCATGAGCATCGCGTTGTGGTGCATATGGAAGGCGACACCGACAGTCCAACTGATCAGGACGAGGAACCAGACCCGGACGAGGTCCGAAAAGCACTTCGTCCGCGAACCCGACGCCGAGCCAGGCGGCATTCTCCGGAAAGTCCGTTTGATTGGCAGAACCCGAACCTGATCCCGACGGTAGACTGTTTTCCGATGACCCGGGCCGAAGAACGAGCACTGATTGAACGAGCCATCGCCGGCGACCGCCGAGCGTCGGCGGAGTTCATTCGGGCCCACCAGGGTTCGCTGTACGCGTACATGCTGCGGATGTCGGGCCGACCGGAGGTCGCCGAGGACATCGTGCAGGACGCGTTCGTCCGGGCCCTGACCAACCTGCATCGCTTCGACTTCAAGTTCCGGTTCTCGACCTGGCTGTTCACCATCGCCAAGCGGCTGTACGTCAACGCGTGCCAGAAGCACAAGCCAAGCTACGACTCGGACGTGGTCAGCAATCAGGAGGGCAAGTTCGACGCTCCCGAGAGCCCGACGATCGGCGGCGAGATCAACGTCAATGCCAAGGCGGCCCTGGATTGGGCTCTTGCGCAGCTCTCCGAGGATCAACGCGAGATCGTGGTGCTCTTCCATCAGTTGGATTGGCCCATCAGCCAGATCGCCGAGCACATGGAGATGCCCGAGGGCACGATCAAGAGCCATCTGCATCGGGGTCGCCAGCGCATGCGTGGCCTGCTCGAGTCGCATGCTCAGTTCAGCGACCGGGTGGCGGAGGTGTGGGGATGAACCCGCGCGACCGGCGAAGCAAGCTGTGGCAGATTCGCGACGTCGCCGAGGCGATGCGGGCCGAGCCGCCCGCCGCGCCGGATTTCACAAGCGCCATTCTGGATCGCGTCGACGCGCAACGACCCTTCCTCGCTCCGAGCGTCCGTCGCAGGGTGCCTTGGGTGTACGCCGGTCTGGCGGGTGTGTCGGCGGCCGGCGTGCTGTCTGCCGTGCTCCTGCATCGCGCGGCTCCGAGCGCCATGGAGTTTGCCTCCGGTCCGGCGCCCGTGTCGACCTTCGCCAACTCGCTTGAGTGCGCCGCCTGCCGAAAGTTCGACGCTCTCCGGGCCACGCTCGCTCGCGAGACCACGATCACACCGGCGCCGGAAGAGTTCCTGAACACCGTCGCGGCGGTCGCAAGCGTCGTTGAGCTGGAATCCGCTCCCGCGTTCCCCGTCACCGACTCGCTCCCCGGAGCCCCGTCGGCAAGACCCGAGTCGTTCAGTCAGGTGGTCTCCATCGCACGGAGTTCACCGGCTGCGGATCTTCGGGCTCACATGATCCCGACAGGATCTCCCGCGATCCGTCTGGCCGGATCCATCCCGACCCAGTCGCTGGTCCCCACGCTTCCCGGCGATCCGCTGCCGCGGGCGGTGCTGTTCTCCGGTGACTGGCGGCAGATTCGGTCCGCATCCCACGATCGCTCGCTCCGCGCCCTGGATGCGGACGCGATGACCCTCCCGCGTTGATCGATCAACCCGAGTATCTTCTCGATCTCCTCCCGCGGCGAGAAACCGCGGGGGCAGTGATCGGTTGATCTCTTTGCACATGCCTCGGACGACGCTCATCTCACTCGCGATCACGGCACTTGGGCTCGGTGTCGTGGGGCTGATCTGGTCAGGCCAGACCCAGGCCCCGCAGCG
The DNA here is from genome assembly GCA_002405485.1 of Phycisphaerales bacterium UBA4658. Classification (GTDB taxonomy): domain Bacteria; phylum Planctomycetota; class Phycisphaerae; order Phycisphaerales; family UBA1924; genus UBA4658. Next base: position 14,628 of record DHLW01000079.1, on the reverse strand, counting down.
ATCCGGCACGCCGCCGCTCGCCCCGGCCGCACACCCGATCAAGGCCATCGACGCAGTCGCGGGATTGCCCAGCACGCTCGACATGATCGTGGTTGTCGATCGTGCCGCGGAGCTGCGAGCCTCTCCTGTCGGACAGGGCGTGCTTCGATTCCTGGATGACTCGGGCTCGCTCAAGGACATGGCCGACGCATGGACGGCGCTGTCAAACCAACTCGGCTGGAGCGAACGCGAGGCCTTCGACCGGCTCCTTGGCTCACGGGTCGTCCTGGCTTCGCGCGCCCAGGGAGAGAACGACCGACGCTGGGCAATCCTCAGCGACGTCAGCGCCGACACCGAGCGCCGGCTCCGCGAACGCCTCAGGATCGCGCCGCGCGGCATCAGCAACGGACACCAGATCCTGTCGGTCGAGAACGGCGCGTTCGAGCTCACGACCCACCGAGCCACCCCCTCGCCGAACCCTCCCGGCAGCCGAGGGACCAGCCAGAAACCGGCGGACACCGATCGCTTCACGCTCGTCTTCGGCCCCACGGGTCGGGGCGAGTTGCTCGATGAACTGGTCGCGGCCCTTTCTCGCGGGGGCGCCGCCGACCCGATGCGGGCCAGCGACGCCATGGACGCGGCTGCCGCGATGGGACCGACGAACGTGCTCGTGATGGTGTCGACCAAGCGTCCGGCATGGAGCAACTTCGTCATCCTCACCGCACACCAGGACATGCAGCAGCCGGACCACGCAGGTCGCGCGTGGAGCGCCGGCGTCGTGGTGCGCGACGTCGATCGTCAGGAGTCCCTCAGGAACGTCGAGTTGTCCGACTCAGGCCCGTTCGACACGCTCGCCGAAGGCGCGCTGGCCGCAGTGCTGCAGAACGCCCCGTTGCCGGATTCCGGTGCGCTCGGACTCTCGGGCGCGAGCATCTTGTCTCTGCTCCCGATCCCCGAGACCGCCAAGGGGCTCCTGACGCCCCGCCAAGCCGTCGCCATTCGAATGCTGGACGATGGTCGCGCCAGTTGCAGCTTGGCTCTGCACACGACCTCCACGTCGCGACTGGCGACAGTCATGGACTCCGCCGTCGCACGGGGCGTGGAGACCTTCGAACAGCGCATGCGCGGCTCAGCCAGCCCCGCGGATCTTGCCGGCCCCCCGGATTACGCCGGTCTCGCCCCGGATGCCGTCCGCGTGCTGCCCCTGCCGGCAACCGGCGTTTCGCCGATGAACACGCTCACCTCGAGGCCGCTGGTGCTGAGCTGGGTCTATGCGACCCGGCCCGGCGTGAACGGCCCCTCCAACACCGTCCACCACGCCGGGGACCAGTACGGTTTGCCACCCCCGAGCGAGCCGTGGGTGGGCGGGGAGCCAGAGAGCCCCGGCTGGCTGATCCTGAACGCCTCACAGGAGCCGCGGGCCTCGACCAACTGCGATCCGGTGACCATGCGGGCTCAGTCGCAGGGTGCGCAGGGGCCTGACATGCCCGACACACGCAAGACCTGGCCTCGCTGCGGCCCCTCGCCCGCCGAGGTTGCCCGGAATGATGCCAACGCCCTGACCACGCGCGCAACCGGGGCCCTGGATCGATGGATCCTCATGGCCAGGGCCGAACCACGGGCCCTGGAACGCCAGTTGCCCGCGCTCTTCCCGGACTTCAAGGGTGTGCGTTCGATGATGCGACGGTTCGACACGCTGGATGTCCGTGTGCGAGCAACCGAACGCGGCGATCTTGAGGGGACGGCGCGGATTCGATTTGCCGCCGATGCCCCCTGATCCCCCACTCTGCCGAACTCGCCGCCCCGACCACCCCGGGTCAACGTTTCGGCCAAGGTCTTGTTCAGGGGTTGGCTGGACGCGATTTGCGACCGCTGACGACCTACACTCTGCAACTCCCCATCGGGTGCACTTGGGGACCCGATTTTGGGGAGGATGTTCCAAAGGAATTCCCTGATCAAGGGACGATGCTCGCCCCGGCGGTTGGTTCTTTCCGTGTCGTCCCCCGCAGAAATGGTCTGCACGTTGTCGTCGCATCCGTCACGTCCGTGTCCTGCTTCACAGAGCGTCGCTCCGACGCGACCCACGCACCCCGAACTCGCAGCACTTTGCCATGCCCATCACGCTTGAACAGGCCAAGACCCGAGCCGCGCTTCTTCGCAACGTGGCGATCATCGCGCACGTCGACCACGGCAAGACCACGCTCGTGGACCAGTTGCTGAAGCAGTCCGGCAACTTCCGGGCCGGCGAGCTCGAGAAGCTCGAGGGCGGCCAGCACGGGCTGATCATGGACTCCAATCCACTGGAACGGGAGCGTGGCATCACGATCCTCTCCAAGAACTGCGCCGTGAACTATGTCCGGACGGTTGACGGGCAGCTCGAGCAGTACTTCATCAACATCATCGACACGCCCGGGCACGCGGACTTCGGCGGCGAGGTGGAGCGGGTGCTCCGCATGGCCGACGGGTGCCTGCTGCTGGTGGACTCCTCCGAGGGCGCCATGCCGCAGACGCGGTTCGTGCTGAGCAAGGCGATCGAGGCGGGGCTGAAGCCGATCGTGATCGTCAACAAGTGCGACCGCTCGGACGCGCGAATCGATGAGGTGATCAACGAGGTGTTCGATCTGCTCGTGGAGCTCGGCGCCGACGACCACGCCCTGGACTTCCCGATCGTCTTCGCGTCCGGGCGGGCGGGCTGGTCGACGACCGATCTCGAGATCGCCAAGACGGCCAAGGGCCAGGACGGATTGCCGGGACGGCCCGAGGCGGACCTCCGACCGATCTTCGACGCGATCGTCAAGCACGTTCCGCCGCCCGAGGCCGACGTCGAGGCCCCGCTGCAGATGCTCGTCACGACGCTGGACTACAACGACTACGTCGGACGCATCGGGATCGGGCGCGTGTTCAACGGACAGATCTCGTCGGGCCAGCAGGTGGCGGTGATGAAGATGGACGGCAAGATCGTCCAGAGCAAGGTCCAGAAGCTGCTCAAGTTCCAGGGCCTTGGCCGAACCGACGCCGACACGGTCATCGCCGGGGACATCTGCGCGCTGGTGGGCCTGGAGAGCGTGGACATCGGCGACACCATCGCCGACCCCGCCACGCCCAAGGCCCTGCCGCCGGTGAAGGTGGACGAGCCGACGCTCACGATGGTCTTCCGGGTGAACGATTCTCCGTTTGCCGGAACGGAAGGGACGTACGTGACCAGCCGGCAGATCCGCGAACGGCTGGAGAAGGAGCTGCAGTCCAACGTCGCGCTGCGCGTGGACTTCTCGTCCAGCGCGGGCGACGAGTTCATCGTGTCCGGACGCGGTCTGCTGCACCTGGGCATCCTGCTGGAGACGATGCGGCGCGAGGGCTTCGAGCTCGCCGTCGGCAAGCCGCAGGTCGTCATCAAGGAAATCGACGGTGTCGAGCACGAGCCTATCGAGTGGCTCGTCATCGACGTCCCGAACCAGGCGCTCGGCGCGGTCATGGAGCTCGTCGGCAACCGCAAGGGCGAGGTCAAGAGCATGGAGCCGCGCGGCGACGCCGTGACCCATGTTGAGTTCGAGATCCCCGCACGCGGGCTCATCGGGCTGCGCTCCCGCATCCTGACGGCGACGCAGGGCGAGGGCATCATGCACCACACCTTCGAACGCTTCGCGCCCGTCTCGGGCACCGCCCCGGGACGGTCCCAGGGCGTGCTCATCGCCACCGACTCCGGCCCCGTCACCACCTATGCCTGCGAGCTGCTCGCCGACCGCGGCGTGCTCTTTGTCACCCCGGGCGACAAGGTCTATTCCGGCCTGATCTGCGGCGAGCACAACCGGGACAATGACCTCGTCGTGAACATCACGCGGCTGAAACACCTGGACAACATGCGGGCCGCGAGCAAGGAAAAGACCGTCGTCCTCAAGGCCCCCCGCAAGATGCCCCTGGAGGCCGCCCTGGAGTACATCGAGGACGACGAACTCGTCGAGATCACCCCGCAGAGCGTCCGCATGCGCAAACGCATCCTCGACGAGAGCATGCGCAAGCGCGCCGAACGCCAGAGCCGCGACCGGGAAGAGGCAAAGGTGTAACGGGCGCTCGCCCCTCGCCTTGGCGTCTTCCCGGGCCGCACCGCGATCACGCCGCACCGGCTCTCGTCGACAGCTTCCGACCAAGCCCCGCCTTGCGCACGTCGTCGACCGAGGTGCGCGATGAGCCGCCGGCATGCCCTGGGGTGGAACCGATCCGGAAGCGCCCAACGATCGATCGCAACTGCTCGGCCTTGGAAGAGAGCTGCGACGACGCCGACGCCGCCTGCATCGTGCTCGCTCCGACCTGCGTCGTCGCGCTGGCGATCTGCTCGATCAGCGAGGCGACCTCACCCGCGCCGGTCACGATCACGTCGAGCCGCTGACGGGCGTCGTCCGCCTTGGAAGCACCGGATGCGGCGATCTCCTCGGACGATCGGATGATCTCCACCGCCGAACGCGTGCTCGTCTGCATGCCCTCGATCGACGACGCAACCTGATCGGTCGCGTGCGTGGTGCGCTCGGCGAGCTTGCGCACCTCGTCGGCGACCACCGCGAACCCGCGGCCATGCTCCCCGGCACGAGCCGCTTCGATCGCGGCGTTCAACGCGAGCAGATTCGTCTGATCCGCCACGTCCTTGATCACCTTGATGATCTCCCCGATCTGCTCGGAGCGATTGAACAGGTCGGCGACCGCCGACGACGACTTCTTGGAGGCCTCGCCAAGCTCGCGCATCCCGTTGATCGTCGCCGTCACCACCTGCCCGCCGTCGGCCGCCGCAGCGCCGGCCTGGGTGCTCTTTCCGCTTGCCTCGGTGCTCTGCCTGGAGATCTGCTCGACGGCCGCCGACATCTGCTCGCTCGCCGCCGCGATCTCCGTCGCTCCGGAGGCAACCTCGTGCGAGGCGCCGGCCACCTCCGTGATCACGTCGTGGATCCTCTCCACGAACTTGTTGAACCACCCGGCCATCTCTCCAAGCTCATCATCCCGGTCGATCTTCACACGCTGCGTCAGATCGCCCTCACCCTCGGCGATGTCCTTCAGCCGAGCCGTCATCCCCAGAATCGGCCGGATCACGGATCTGGCGGTGACGATCGCGGCAAGGAGCCCCACCACCATCGCCAGTGTCGACACGAACACGGCGAGCGTCCAGGCCCGTTCCATCGCGGCCGCCGCCGCCTGCTGGCATTCAACGCTGGCCTTCTCGATCCGCTCGCGAACCGTCTCGATGGTCTTCGTCGCGTGCAGCATCGGCGCGTCGATCTTCTCCTCCTTGAGGGTCTGATACTGCCGCGTGAGGTCGATCACATCCTGCGTCACGGACTGCCACGTCTTGACCCGTGCAACCAGCGCGTCCTTGGCGCCCGTCGGCCACTCGTTCACGAGATCCGCGAGGTCCTTGTTGCGGGCATTCAGCCCGTCGATGAAGCGAGGGTCTCTCGAGTATCCGAATCGCACTGCCGCGAGCCGCGCCTCCCCGGCCGACTCCATCGCCCGTATGCACTTGTCCGCCAGCGCGGCGTCTCGCGTGCTCGACTGCCCGGTGCACTCGGCCCTGAACGCATCGGCGAGCTCCTGCCCCGCGTCCCGCATCTTGACCTGGGTCGCGTCCACGCGGCGAATCGTCAGTTCGATCACTTCCTGCATCGCCCCGTGCACCAGTTCAAGGTCCTTGGCGATCTCGACACACTCCTGCCGAGCCTGTTGATCGACCATCTCCGCAGCCGCACGCTTCCCGGACTCGGCGACCGACGCCATGGTCACGCGGAGTGCTCCGCCCGCCTCCGGCGTCGGCGCTTGCAGGAAGGACTCGAGGTCCGTTCGCGCCGACTTGATCGACGTCGACAGTCGGCCGGCATCGCCAAGATCCCGCGCTTTGTCGCCCAGCAACGCCACGTTGCGCTGCCCGAGCATCTCAACGTACATGAGCAGGCCCGACAGCCCCCCCCATCAGCACAAGCACCGATGTGTACCCAACCCACAGACGCCGGTTGATCGTGAAACGCATGATTCCGCCTCCTGCGCACAGGTGTGCGCGGGGCTCGTTTTCGGCGTCGCAATTGTCGTGCTTCGTCGGTCGGATGTGCTCATCTTCAACGGGATAACCCCGTCATGTGTGCCACAACCTTGCATCTGTGCTGGAAATCCGCCTGCCAAAGCTCTTTTCAGAGAACGGCCTCCGCTATCATGGGTGAGGGCGAAAAACGTTCAAACCGTCCATATTTTAGGGTGTTCTCTGGCCCCATATCTTGGTACAACGCTCGTCGCTCGACTCGTTCATCCCCCACACCATCTCGAATGACACACACCTCTACCTCGTTCGATCAGCTCGCAGAGCACCTCCGTCAGGCGGCAACGCTCGAGTCCATTGGTTCGCTCCTGAACTGGGATCAGGAGACCTACATGCCCGCGGCCGCCGCGGCCTGCCGGGCCGATCAGGCGGCGCTCGTCTCCGCGCTCACCCATGAGCGCATGGCGGCGCCCAGACTCGGGGAGCTCCTGTCGGCGTGCGAACGGGATCCGTCCCTCACCGGCGATCCGCACAGCCCGATCGCCCGCAACCTGCGTGAGATCCGCAGGGACTATGACCGCGACACCAAGCTCCCCACTGAACTGGTCGCCGAGCTCGCCCGCGTCGGCTCCCAGGCACAGGAAGTCTGGAAGGACGCCCGCGCCAAGAGCGACTTTGCCATGTTCCGCCCGTGGCTGGAGAAGATGCTCAAGCTCAGCGCGCAGAAAGCGCAGTGCCTTCGCACCAGTTCACACGGCGAGCTGTACGACGCTCTCCTGGACCTGTACGAGCCCGGAGCGACCGCCGCGCAGATCGAGTCCGTCTTCACGCCGCTTGCCGAGCGTCTTGGCGGGCTGCTCCGCGAGCTCGGGTCGAGGTCGCGTCATCCAAGCTCCGCCGTGCTCAACGTTCCCTTCGATCACGCTCGCCAGCACGATCTGGGCCAGTTCGTGCTGAGGGCGATGGGGTTCGACTTTGACGCCGGTCGGCTCGACGTCACCACGCATCCGTTCTGCTCCGGCATGGCCCCGGGCGACACCCGGCTGACGACGCGATACAAGGACCAGGGCTGGACCAACGCGCTCTACAGCAGCATGCACGAGGGCGGGCACGGTCTGTACGAGCAGGGCCTGCCGAAACTCGGCCAGGCGTTCGGCACACCGCTCAGCCAGGCCATCTCGCTGGGCATTCACGAGAGCCAGAGCCGGATGTGGGAGAACTTTGTCGGCCGAAGCCGCGAGTTCTGGTCGTGGCTCATGCCGCACGCCCAGAAGTTCGCCGGCGGTTCACTGAGCGGCTTCTCCGCGGAAGACGCGTACAAGGCCGTGAACCAGGCCAAGCCGAGCTTGATCCGCGTTGACGCCGACGAGGCCACGTACAACCTGCACGTGCTCGTGCGTTTCCGCCTGGAACGGGCTCTGCTCAAGGGCGATCTCGCAGTCAAGGACCTGCCTGGCGAGTGGAACGCCGCGTACAAGAAGCACCTCGGCATCGACGTGCCAAGCGACAAGGTCGGGTGCCTGCAGGACGTCCACTGGTCGTTCGGGTTGATCGGGTACTTCCCGACCTACACACTCGGCAACCTGTACGCCGCCCAGTTCTGGGAGACCATCAACTCGGACATCCCGAACCTCTCGTCGCTCATCGAGCGCGGCGAGTTCGGCCCGCTCAAGTCCTGGCTCAACCAGAAGATCCACGCCCACGGGCGACGATTCCTCGCGAGTGAGCTCTGCCAAGACATCACCGGCAAGCCACTCTCGGCCGACCCGTTCATGCGGTACCTCGAAGGGAAGCTCCGAGCGGTGTACCGCTGACGATGGCGCGGTCCGGACGGCTATCATCGCAGTGCCCAGGGTGTAGCTCAGCTTGGTAGAGCGTCTGGTTTGGGTCCAGAAGGCCGCTGGTTCGAATCCAGTCACCCTGATTCCGTGCGTCCCCCGACCTTGTCCACCGGCGTCGCACACCTCTTTGAACCCCGCACCGTGCGTTTCGCAACCGCGGCATCGCCGCACTCATCGCCGAAACCGCTCCCCGACTATCCGGTAGACTCCCCAACCACCAAGGGGAATCCCGCATGCTGTGGATCATCGCGCTCTATCTCGTCTCGCTCGTCTATTCGTTCATCCGCTATGTCACCTTCGCCCCGAAGAACGCGGAGAACATCCCGACGTTCGTCGTGAACAAGGGCGTGGCGATGGCCGCGGCGTTGTGCTTCGTCGCGGCGTTTGTTCAGTAGTTCCGCAAGCATCGGGGCTCGAGCATTCGGCTGGATCCCGCGCTGTGGTTCCGGGCCGGTCTGTTCGGGGCCATCTGGCACATGCCTATGGCCATTGTGATGGTCGATCCGCCCTATTTCAAAGAGTTCTTCGTCCCCCCAGCAACGGATCAGGGACAGGCCCGCGCCGTCGCCGGACGCCTGTCGTTCGCGGGCGAGCTCATCTTCATGCTCGGCGGGCTCGCCGCGGCGATGCTGTACCTGCTCACCCGGCAAACATGGTCGCACCTTGAACGGTGGTGGCTCTCGATCGTGGCGATGGTCCTCATCCTCGGGCATGTGGTGGCCATGGGGTACTGCCGCGGAATCAACATCAACGCCACCCACGCGTACCTGCCCCCGATGTGGCTGCTGAGCGCGATTGGCATTGCGGTGGGCGTCGCCGCACTCCTGCTCTCGCGTCCGCGGCGGGCGTGAGTCGGACGCCTCGATGGCCCGCCCTGATGTCCCGGTCGGGGCACCTGCGTCGGCTCACCCCCCTATCCTCGCATCATGTCGCTTCTCAAAGGCAAGATCGGTCTGATCGTCGGAATCGCCAACGAACGCTCCTACGCCTTCCACATCGCCAAGGCGCTGCACGAGCACGGGTGCCAGCTCGCATTCACTCACCTGCCGGGCGAGAAGAACGAGCGCCGCACGCGCCGGGCGATCGACGAACTCGGACTCACCGATCCCTTCCTGCTTCCCATGGACGCAGGAAGTGACGCAGACATGGACGCCGTGTTCGGCAAGCTCGCGGAAAGATTCGAGCGGCTCGACGTGCTCGTGCACTCCATCGCATTCGCCGATCGCGAGTGGCTTGCCGTCGGCAAGTTCGCGGACACCCCCAGGCAGGCGTATCTGCAAGCCATGGACATCTCGGCCTACTCGCTTCTGGCGATGGCTCGGCGGGCCCGCCCGCTCATGACCCGGGGCGGAGTCAAGGGCGGTTCGATCATGTCCATGTCGTACTACGGCGGAGACAAGGTCGTTCCCGGGTACAACGTCATGGGCGTCGCCAAGGCCGCGCTG
>DHLW01000079.1:720-5320 GCA_002405485.1 Phycisphaerales bacterium UBA4658 | reverse complement strand
CCCGGGGCGGAGTCAAGGGCGGTTCGATCATGTCCATGTCGTACTACGGCGGAGACAAGGTCGTTCCCGGGTACAACGTCATGGGCGTCGCCAAGGCCGCGCTGGAATGCACCAGCCGCTACCTCGCATGGGAGTTCGGAGCCGACAACATCCGCGTCAACGTCATCTCGGGCGGATACCTCCGGACGCTCGCTTCGTCCGCCGTGGGCGGCACCGACAAGATGGGCGACGAGGTCGAAAAGCGAGCCCCGCTCCGCCGAAACGTGGAGGGAGGCGATGTGGGCAAGACCGCCGTCTATCTCGCCAGCGATCTCGCCTCCGGCGTCTCGGGCGAGACGATCTATGTGGATTGCGGCGTGAACACCGTCGGGGTCTGACCGGACGCCGAGCAACGCCCATCTCCCTCCCCCCGTACTGCCGCCCGTGCCGCGCTTGCCGCCTGTGCCGTTCCGAGGTCCGAGTATCCCTGGCGACCCGGGGATGATCCGGTCAGGAATCAACACTCGAAGTCTGGGAATTTGGCTCCCCCCGACCCTGTCCTCGCCGATACCGAAAGCATGAGCGTCTTCGGCACGCCAAGTGTCCAGCATCTGGCCGGCCTGAATCAGGCCGAGCGTGCGAACGCGCGTCGGGCCGAGCCGGCGAAGAATGCCAAACCGGACGCTCGGCGTCGACCCGGTGACGAGGTGGACATCGACGTGCAATCGACGCAGTCGGCCGGGGCAGTCGCCAAGCTCGGGGGCAACGCCGACGAGCAGACCGCCGAGGATCGCCAGAGCCACGACCATTATCAGTCCAAGCCGGACTCCGGCCAGCCGCGACCCTCGCTCGATGTTCAGGGATGAACTTGCCGGTCGCCGCGGTTCATGGACCAGCGTGGTACGCTGAGGGCATGGCCAAGAAACGCTCGTCCAAGAAGGCAACGGCTCGAACGTCCGCACGAAGCCGACCGCGAGCCAAGCCGAAGTCTGCGACTCGGGTGAAGCCCCGCGGGGCGACCAAGCGATTCACCAAGGCCAAGGACTCCGCCAATGCCAAGAGCATGGGGGAATCCCGCGGCGACTTTGGCCAACCCGGATCGGTGGCGATCGAGCGCCTGCCAGAAGGCAAGCGCGAGATCGCCGAGACGCTCGACGCGCTCATCCGAGAGGTCGAGCCCGACTGCGAGAGCGTTGTCAAATGGGGCAACTGCTGTTACTCAGTCGCTCGGCAGTCGCAGCGGATCATCTTCGCCGCGATCATGGAGACCAAGTCCGGACTGAACCTCGCCGTCGCCGGGACCAAGCTTGATGACCCCGAAGGGCTGCTGGAGGGCACCGGCAAGAGCATGCGGCACGTCAAGTTCCGGAGCGTGGACGACGTCCACCGGCCAGGCGTCCGCGAGCTCATCGAGCAGGCGTCGCAGGTCGGGATCGAAGGGATGTGAGCGACTCCGCCGGCGATCAGCTCCCCGCCCGCCATCCTGCAGGATTGCGGATGTTCGTGTACTCTTGGGCCATGTCGACCATGCACTCCGGATCAGCACCGTCGCCCAGCCGCGGCGAGCTGCTGGGACATCCCGTCGGGCTCTTCCTGCTGTTCATGGTGGAGATGTGGGAGCGTTTCAGTTATTACGGCATGCGAGCCCTGCTGGTGCTGTACCTCACCAGCCCGACGTCGGGCATGCTCAAGAAGCCCTCGGGCGCCCCAGATGGCTTCAATCCCGGGCCGGGGTGGTCGGATGCTGACGCCATCAAGCTCTATGGGTGGTACACGGGGTTGGCCTATCTCCTTCCCGTGATCGGCGGCATCATCGCCGACAAGCTCATCGGCACGCATCGCTCCATGCTCGTGGGCGGGCTGCTCATCATGCTCGGGCACATCGCGCTCGCCGCGGCGGGTGGCATGTGGAGCCACACCGACCCGGTGGGGATGACGGTGTTCATCTTCGGGCTGGCGCTGATCGTGATCGGCACCGGGCACTTCAAGCCGAGCGTGAGCGTCATGGTCGGGCAGCTCTACAAAGAGGGCGACCCGCGTCGTGACGGCGCGTTCAGCATCTTCTACATGGGCATCAATCTCGGCGCGTTCCTCTGCGCCTTCGTCTGCGGGACGCTCGGCGAAAAGGTCGGTTGGCACTGGGGCTTTGGCTCGGCCGCGGTCGGCATGTTCCTGGGACTTGCGATGTACACCATCGGTCGGCCGATGTTCCTCAAGAGCGTCGGCGAGCCGCCCGCGGGCGTGTCGAACTTCACGCCGCTGTTCCTGGTCTTCGGGATCGGGCTCGCCGCGGCGTTCGCCGTGCTGTTTCACATGGGCGCGCTCTCCGGGTTCGAGAAGCTGCTGTCACCCCCTGTGGTGATCACCCTCGGGGTGATCGTGCTCGGGCTCGCAACCTGGTTCGTGGCGATCCAGCGCCCCGGAGACCGTGGCCCCGTCGCTTCGATCTTCATCTTCATGATGTTCAACGCCTTCTTCTGGCTGGCGTTCGAGCAGGCCGGAAGCAGCATGACGCTCTTCACCGATCGGTACACGGACGCACGCATCGGCGGCTGGGTGATGCCCACGACGTGGTTCCAGTCGGTGAATCCGGCGATCATCTTCATCTTCGCCCCGATCTTCGCCGCCCTCTGGACCGCCCTTGGACGACGAAAGCTCAACCCCAGCCAGCCGGTGAAGATCTCCATGGGGCTCATCCTGCTGGGCATCGGCTTTGTCATGCTGGTCATGGGCGCGAGGACCATCCAGGTCGGCCCCGGCGGCCCCGAAGACGTCATGCGCAAGGCCGCCATCTGGTTCATCCTCGGCGCATACTTCTTCCACACCATGGGTGAGCTCTGCCTCTCGCCCACCGGTCTGTCCTATGTCACCAAGGCCGCGCCCGTCCGCTTCGTCTCCCTGCTCATGGGCATCTGGTTCATCTCCAGCTTCATCGCCAACCTCTCCGGCGGCCTCATCGCCGCCCAGACGGAGAAGCTGGAGAAGGGTGAGCTCAAGCTCCCCTGGAGCCTCGGCGAGGGCACCGGGAGCGTGCAGGCCGACTTCTTCACGCTCTTCGTCGTCACCAGCATCGGCGCCGGCGTGCTCATCCTCGTGCTCTCGCCGCTGCTCAAGAAGCTCATGCGGCACACCGACGACTGAACGGCCCAAACGACAACGCCCGTCGATCCATGATCGACGGGCGCAGGTCTGTTCACCTTGTCAAATGCGGTCTCAGTGAGCCGCGTACGCCGACATCGGCGGGCAGGCGCACACCAGGTTCCGGTCGCCGTACGCGTTATCCACCCGGCCCACCGAGGGCCAGAACTTGCGCCGCTTCAAGTACGGCAGGGGCCACGCCGCCTGCTCGCGCGAGTACGGCCGGTTCCACTCGCTCGCAGTCACCACCATCGCCGTGTGCGGCGCGTGCTTCAGCGGGTTGTTGTCCTTGGGCAGCTTGCCCTGTTCGATCGCGCGGATCTCTTCGCGAATCGCGATCATCGCATCGCAGAACCGATCCAGTTCGGCCTTGGGCTCGCTCTCGGTCGGCTCGATCATCAGCGTGCCGGGCACCGGCCACGACATCGTCGGCGCGTGGAATCCGTAATCCATCAGCCGCTTGGCGATGTCGTCGGGCTTGATCCCCGCCGACTGGTCAAACGCGCGAATGTCGATGATGAACTCGTGCGCGCACAGCCCGCCGGGACCGCGGAAGAGCACCGAATAGTGCTTTTCCAGCCGCTTGGCCATGTAGTTCGCGTTCAGGATCGCCGTCTCCGTCGCACGCGTCAGGCCGTGCTCACCCATCATCGCGATGTACATCCAACTGATCGTCAGGATGCTCGGCGACCCATACGGCGCCGCGCTCACCGGGCCGTTTGCCCACGCGGCATTCGGCATTCGGGATTCGGCATCCGGATCTGACGAATGCCGGTTGCCGGTTGCCGAATGCCAAACCGGGTGCCCCGGCACAAACGGCGCGAGATGCTTCGCCACGCAGATGGGCCCCATTCCCGGGCCGCCTCCGCCGTGCGGGATGCAGAACGTCTTGTGCAGGTTCAGGTGGCAGACATCGGCCCCGATATCGCCCGGTCGCGTGAGCCCGACCTGGGCGTTCATGTTGGCCCCGTCCATATAGACCTGCCCGCCGCAGTCGTGCACGACCTGGCAGATTTCCTTGATGTGCTCCTCAAACTTGCCATAGGTCGAGGGATACGTGACCATCAACGCGGCGAGGTTGTCCTTGTGCTCCATCGCCCGGGCCTTGAGGTCATCCAGATCGATGTCGCCGTTGTCGAGGTTCTTGACCGCGACCACCTTCATTCCGGCGATCACCGCCGACGCGGGGTTGGTGCCGTGGGCTGAGTCGGGGATCAGGCAGATATCCCGGTGTCCCTGCCCGCGATGCTGGTGATACGCGCGGATCGTGAGCAGACCGGCATACTCGCCCTGCGAACCGGCGTTGGGCTGCAGGCACGTCGCCGCGAACCCGGTGATCTCCGAGAGCCACGCTTCGAGATCGGCGTACATCTTCGCGTAGCCACGCTGCTGATCCGCCGGAGCAAACGGGTGGATCCGCCCGAACTCCGGCCACGTCACGGGGATCATCTCGCTGGTGGCGTTCAGCTTCATCGTGCACGAG
>DHLW01000079.1:0-499 GCA_002405485.1 Phycisphaerales bacterium UBA4658 | reverse complement strand
CCGCAGCATCTCCGTCTCGGAGTGGTGCGTGTTGAAGACGGGGTGGGTCAAGAATGGGCTGGTTCGGCGGAACACCGCCGGAATCACCTCAGGATCGCTCGGAATCGGCTCCGTGGCATCGATATCAAAGCCGCGCCCGCAGCCGAACGACGCCAGAATCTGCCGCAGGTCCGCGATAGAGGTCGTCTCGTCGAGCGAGACGCCCAGCGTGCCGTCGCCAAAGTCACGAACATTCAATCCGCGTGCGATCGCAGAGCCAATCACTCCCTTCGCATCCTGCTTGCAGTGCTCGCCGATCACCGGGCGCACGCGAATCGTGTCAAAGTATGCAGCGGTCAGCACTTCGTGCCCGAGCCACCGCATGCCGAAGGCCAGAATGCGCGTCATCGCATGCACGCGTCCGGCGATCGCCTTCAGCCCCTCCGGCCCGTGATACACCGCATACATCCCCGCGATGATCGCCAGCAGCGCCTGAGCCGTGCAGATGTTGCTCGTCGCC
>DHLW01000108.1:345-12346 GCA_002405485.1 Phycisphaerales bacterium UBA4658 | reverse complement strand
ACTGCGCACCAACGCCCTGATCAAGAAGTCCTCTCCCTTTGCCTTTGCGGCGGCGGGCCTGCTCGCGGGCGCGGTGATGTCAGAGCTGCTCAGAGCGACTCCGGCTTCGGCGCAGTCGGAGGGCAAGCTTCCTCCCAACGAGGTCCTGAACGCGGGTGAGCAGCGTCGCCAGCAGACGCTGCAGTTCCAGCAGATCAATGAGCGACTGGGCCGGATCGAGGCGGCTCTGAACTCGGGGCTCAAGGTCAAGGTGATCGAGATGCCGCCGGTCATCATGAAGGACCCTGTGTCCGGCAAGTGACAACGCCCCTGACCGATGCGAGGCGCGCGTTGGCGAAAGCAACCCGAATGTGTCCCAGGAGCCGCGTGATGACTCGCCACCTTGCCACCGTGACACGCTCGAGATCGCACCCTCGCGGCTACACGCTCATCGAGGTGCTCGTGCTCGTGGTGATCATGGGCATCGCGGGCGCGATGGTGATTCCTGCCCTTGGTGATACGCACATCCTGCGGGTGCAGGCCGCGCTTCGGACGATCGTCGCGGACATCACCTTCGCGCAGGCCGATGCCGCAGCATTTCAGGAGCGCAGGGCCGTGGTGTTCGATGTGAACACCAACAGCTACCGCGTGATCCAGGTGCCCGGGAACACCCTCGACATCGCGGCCAACACCATCCACGATCCGACCCGTCCCTTCGGCCTTATGGGAGCGGACTTCACCCAGGACGAGGCCCGCTACGGCGATGCGCGGCTGATTTCAGCGAACTTCGGCAACGGTTCCAACGCTCTGATCTTCGACGCGCTGGGCGGGCCGGTGAGCACGCCCGACGGAAACACCCCGGGACCCGGCGGCATCATCGGTCTCGGCGGTTCGGGCGCGACCTGGACCATCTCCGTCGAGGCGTTTACCGGACGTGTCACCGTCGCGCAGGACGCCCCGGCAGCGACTCCGTGAACTGAATAACGCGTTGGACGTTGCGATCACCGCTCCGCTGAGCACACTTCAGTCATGCGCACGAACACCTCCGCACATCGCACGCCAGCTCGCTCGGGGCCGATCCGCGTCAGCATGTTCGCGTGCGTGCTGCTGGCCTTTGGTCTGCTGCTGTGGGCGAGGTTCATCCTCGTCACCGGGCACCCGCGCACCGCGATCGCAGAGCCGGAGGCCCCGGCCCAGGCAGCCCAAGCGGCCAAGGCGCTGCCGGCCGATGATGAACACACGCCGACGGCTCGGTGATGCCAAGCACGCGCGGCTCCGGTCGATTCCGGGCGGATGCTCAGCCGGACGGTTCCTGGCCCAGGTCTTCCAGAGCACGCACAAGCGGCTCCGGCGGGCGCACATTGAGCGTGTTGTCGTCGATGGAATACTCGATCTCGTGCGTCTCCCCCTGGTGACGCCAGTACACCCTTGGCGAGATCGATCCCGGGCCGTCGCGCTCCATGCCTGTCGCGATGAGCATCAGGTGACTCAGGGCCTTGAGCGAAGCGGCGTTCTCGAGCGCCATCGCGATGATCCTGTGCCGCGTCGGCACGGCAAAGAAGACCCCGTACTTGCCCGCAACGCTCTGGAACATGTCCTCCCGAAGGGCCCAGGTCGCTGTGAAGAAGGAATCGCCGAAGAACTCGTGCAGCTTGATCCCGTCCGCGAGGTCATGGCTGGCCGATTCGACGGGCGCGAGGTCTTCGAGGTTCTCCATGGCCAGGCGGAAGAGCTCGTCATGGTCGAGGCCCCACGCCGCGGCGTCGTCTGCGCGGAGCGTCCGAATGGATTCCGGCTCGTCCACGCAGATGACCGAAGCCAGGCCTGGCAGTTGCTCACGCCACACGGCATGAGCTCGAACCAGCTCGGTGGTCATGTCCCAGAGTCGGATGCACAGCTTTTCCCGCACCTCGTCCAGCCGCGGGACGGCGGCGTCCTTGCTTGCCGAGAAGACCCGGCGAACGCCGTCGAAGTGTCGGGTGACGATCTGGTTCCACTGCTCGATCGGGGCCTGAGCGCAAACCTGAGAGAGGTTTCCAAGTCCGTACTCGCCATCGAACTCTCCGCCGTCGTCGGGTGCGCCCGGGGCTTTGCCGACCTTGAGCATGCCGTCGATGATGAGCGCTCGGCGATCTTTGTCACGGAAGTACTCGCGGATGATCGCGTCGAACCGCTCGTAGCGCTCGCGTGTCTGGAAGTAGGGAGCCCAATCCGGCGGTGGCTCGTCGGTTTCGGGCTGCTGGGCGGAGCCCGCGGCGTTCGAAGGCAGAGCGGGCGTCGGGGCGCTCTCCCTTGTCGAGGGCGCCGCCTTTGAACGAAGGAGCCGCCGGATGAAGTCGAACAGGCCCATGAGCCGATCGTATCGCGCGGGCAAGCCGCACGCCGCGCGGCTCACCCGGTGCGGGTCGGGTTGTAGAAGGGCAGCTTGCGTGTTCGGCCATCCAGCGTGGCGTCCTTTCCGGTGTCGATCTGGATGGCGCATCCATCAACGGCGACGTCGCGATCGACGAATGCCATGCCGATCGGGAACCCGAGCGTCGGGCTGAGGCAGGCGCTGGAGACGATGCCGACTTCTCTGCCGCCGGCGAGCACGTGCATGCCCTGTCGAGCCGTGCGTTTACCGTCGAGGGCAAATCCAACGAGTCGTCTGGGCGGCCCACCGGCGTCGCGAGTGCGGAGCAGGGCGTCCTGCCCGACGAACGGCTCGCCGCGTTCCATCGTGTGCTTGTCCAGTGCGATGGCGAAGTCGACCCCGCAGGAG
Source organism: Phycisphaerales bacterium UBA4658 (assembly GCA_002405485.1). GTDB lineage: Bacteria > Planctomycetota > Phycisphaerae > Phycisphaerales > UBA1924 > UBA4658. Next base: position 9,606 of record DHLW01000108.1, on the reverse strand, counting down.
AGGGCGTTGATATCCTCGCCGAGCTCATGCCCATACAGCGGCATGCCTGCCTCCATGCGCAGGGTGTCGCGAGCGCCAAGGCCGCAGGGCTTGATGAGCCCGTTCTCCTGCTCCATCCCGGCGTCCTTGAGCAGGAGCTTGAGCCCCATGCCGACGGCGGCGTTTGGGAGGATGACTTCCACGCCGTCCTCTCCGGTGTAGCCGGTTCGGCTGACGATGAGCTTCATCACCACGAGATTCTTGATTGCGAAGCGATATCGCTTGAGCGTTGGGATCTCCCGGCTGACCTTGGAGACCAGGTCCATGACCTTCGGGCCCTGGAGCGCGACCATGGCCGTCGACGCGGTCTGGTCGTCGATCTTGCAGACCAGGTCGCTCGCGGCCCGGACGCTCTCGAAGTGGGCGAGCATCTTCTGACGGTTGGACGCGTTGACGACCACCAGGAAGTCAGCGTCGTCGATCCGGTACACGATGATGTCGTCATGCACGCCCCCTCGCTCGTTGCAGGCCAGCGAGTAGCGGCACTGGCCGGGCTGCATGTCGCTGATCCGCCTCGTGCACAGTCGCTCGAGGAGCCGCCGGGCGTGCCGACCGGAAATCTTCACCCGGCCCATGTGGGAGACATCGAACAAGCCCCCCGAGGTGCGGGTCGCGGCGTGCTCGGCGAGGATGCCCCCGCCTGGACCTTTGTAGGCAATGGGCATTTCCCACCCGGCAAAGTCGACCATGGTGGCGTTGTGTTCGACGTGAAACTGATGAAGCGGAGTGCGCAGCACGCGATCCCTTTCGAAGGCGGTCGCGATGATAGCGACTTGGAGCAAGGCAACGCCGAGATCACCGCCCGGGAAAAACCACAGCCCCCGGGTTCGACGCCGGGGGCTGTGGTTCATGTGCGGACCAGGGTCGCGCCCTGGGTGTCTGTCGCCATCAGTCGTGCGCCGCGGCGGTCGGCTTGCGCTTTGACTTGACCTTGGCGGTCACGCCCGGAGTCGGCGAGACTGGGCCATTGTCGATCTTGAACTTCTGCACCATCGCTCGAAGCTGCTCGGCCTTGGTGGAGAGCTCCGTCGCGGCCGATGCGGATTGGCCCGCGCCGGCGCCGGCCTCTTCGGCGGCCGCCGAGATGGACTGAATCATGCCGGCGACCTCTTTGGCTCCGGCGACGATGCGTTCCAGGCTCTGTCCGGCGACGCCGGCGCGGTCGACACCGACACGGACCTGCTTGGTGCCGTGCTGCATTTTCTCCACCGCCGACGCGGTCTCCTGCTGGATGCTCGTGATGGACCCGGCGATCTCCTCGGTGGCCTTGGTGGTGCGTTCGGCGAGCTTGCGGACCTCGTCGGCGACGACGGCGAATCCGCGTCCGTGCTCGCCGGCGCGGGCCGCCTCGATCGCCGCGTTCAGGGCCAGGAGGTTGGTCTGGTCGGCGATGTCGTTGATGACCTTGATGACGTCCCCGATCTGCTGCCCGCGGGCCCCGAGCTCCTGCACACTCTGGGCCGACTCGGTGACGGCGGTGTCGATGGCCTTCATGCCGTTGACGGTCTCGAGGACCACGTCCCCGCCTTCGGTGGCGATCTTGCCGCTCTCAGCGGCAGCGTCGGCGGCCTTGGCGGCCTCGCGGGCAACCTCGGTCACGCTCGCGGACATCTCCTCGGCGCTGGCGGCGATCTGGGTGCTGGCGGCGGCCACGTCGTTGGCCGAGCCGTTGACCTCACGGATGATCCCGTGCAGCGAGTCCATGAGCTTGTCGAAGCCCGTGCCGAGCTGGCCGATCTCATCGCCACGGTTGATGTTCAGCCGCTGGGTCAGGTCGCCGTCGGCAACCTTGAGCACGGTGTCGACAACGTAGCCGATAGGCTTGGCGAGCGAACGGCGCAGCCACCAGACAAACAGGATCGCCGCTCCAACGCCCAGCGGGATGGTGAACATGAGACCGTTGGTGAAGAAACTGGTGACCTGCTGGTCCATGTGCGTCAAGGGCATCTGCACCTCGTAGGCCCCGTGCATGTACCCGACGGCCCAGTTCTCCATCGTGAACCCGAGGGGGTCCTTGCCGGTCGGGTTGCCGTGCTCGTCCTTGGGGCCGTACTTGGCGGGATCGCCGTGGCACATCATGCAGGAGTCATCGAGCTTGATGGCTCGCATGTAGTGCAGGGTGTTGGTCGCGGGATCGATGCGTCCGAGGGAGGTCTGTCCGCCGGACTTGACCTGCGATTCAAGATCTCGCAGGAGCTTCTCCCGAAACGAACCGGGCGTCGGCTCGTTGGCCTTGTTGCGGGCCTCGAACGCGGCGATCTTGAACTCGAGGTTCTCCTTCTCGGCCGCGTCCTGGGCGGTCGTCCAGCCGACGACCACCGGAATCGTCTGGAAGAAGCGCGTGTCCTTATAGCTCTTGCCCTTGGACATCTGCGCCAGCGCCTCGGCAACGAGCGTCTGCTTGTCCACCGCCTCGGCGGCCATCAGCCGCGATGCGTGGTTCTTGGTCTCTTCGGCAACGGCGGTGAACGCCGAGGCCTTCTCCATCATCGATGCCTCAGCGGACTTCCTGTACTTGCTCAGGAACACCGTATAGTTCACGGCGACGACCGCCAGGAGCACGACGGCGCCGACCGCGATGACCTTGGTCGACAACGAGAGAGATGACGCTTTGCCGAACATGAGGGTGCCTCCATGCGGACATGGCATTGGCCACGCCAGCACGCACTTTGTTCGGCGGAGCGAAATCGAACGATCAGCGATCAATGGCCGAATCGGTCAAAACGATCCCGAAATGAGTGAATCCACTGTTCACTTTGTTCGTTTGCCCGCACATGAGCGAACATTTATCGGTCCTGACGCCGAGACCAGGACCAATTCAGTGAACCGTCCATCGCGGAGATGCGTGTCTGTTCGAGCAACGCTCGGGCGAGTTTGTCCATTTCGGCACGCTCACGCACGGTTCGGATCTCGCGTTCAAGCGTTGCACGCACCGTGTCTATCTGCGGCGCTTGTCCGGGTGGGGAGATCGTGCCCTCGCGCTTGAGCACGGCGAATCCGCTGATCGCACCAGTCGCCTCGCCCCATGTGACGGCGATCGGGAGACTTGTTGCGCCATCGGGCAGATCCGCGAGTGCTCGCCGAACCGCGACGGGATATCGCGCGTCGCTTGGGCTGAAGGGATCCAACATTCCGCCGCGTGCTGAGGACGGATCCACGGAGATCTGCGCCGCCACGTCGGCAAAGCTCTCGCCACCGGCCAGCCGAGCTTTGACCTGCTCGGCCTGTTCCATGGTCGTCACCAGGATGAGCCGGGCACGGAAACGCGGGCCGTGCTTCAGGGCATAGGCCGTGTCAATGTCCGCGTCGGAGACCTGGACCAGTGCGTCCTTGCGAACGAGCATCCGCAGCGCAGCGTTCCGCCAAAGCAGCGCTTCGAAGCGGCGTTCACCGAGCCCTCGACGGGCGCGAACGTCGGCGACCAGACGCTCGGCATCATCCGCCGAGACATCCGCGGACGACGCGAGCAGCTCCGCGAGCAAGCGCCGCTCGGCATTGACGGCATCGGCGGGCACGCTCAGACCACGGGCTCGACAGGTCTCCTCCAGCGCGATTCTCAGGGCTGTTTCCTCGAGGATCTGCCCGCCAGCCGCCTCGGCCAGCTCCTGGGCAAGATCACCCCAGCCAAGTGCCCGGTCCCCAACCAGCGCGACGACGCGCGGCTGGTCCTGTGCCGCGGCCTCGGCCCGATGGAACGCCCCGGACCATCCGATGCACGCAAGCGTCAACGCTCCGCAGAGAGTGACCGTCAACCGTGTGGTGTTCATGACTCGATGGTTGGCGGGCTGGCACACGAACGTGCAACCCGGGCGCCCTCCGGCAGTATCCTGCGTGGCATGAGCGGCAACGGGCACGTCATCTGTCCATATTGCGGGCACACCGGGAGTCACGCCGCCGAGTGCGAGCGGTGTCGCGGGCTGTTTGAGCCGCTCTCGCGGCAGGCGTCGCAGAACGCGATGGGCCCGTGGTACATCCGCGATGAGCAGAACCCGTTTCGACCGGGGTGCTCATACGCGACGCTTCGGATGCTCACACTCCGAAAGCGGATCGGGCTCGACACGATCCTGCGCGGTCCGAGCACGCGGCAGTTCTGGATGCAGGCCCGCGGCACGCCGGGGGTGGCCCACCTGCTGGGCGTCTGCCATGCGTGCGGACGGGCGGTCGGCGCGGATGATCGTCTCTGTGTCGGGTGCGGCGCCAGCTTCGAGGTGGAGGAGGATCGCCAGTTTCTGGGGCTCGCCGAGGCCAGGCCACTGCCCGGACAGGCCGATGCTCGGGAGATCGCGAGGGCCGCGAGCACGCGATCGGTCGATCCGTCAGCGTCCGCGGTGGGTCCGGACAGTGCGTTCACGGAACGCGCCCCCGAGGCGAACACCGATCCGACACATGACGACCGGGCTCGCCCCTATGAGCCCGGTCGATTGGCACAGACCACGCGGAAGCGGCGCGGCCCATCCGGGTTGATCATCGGGCTCATGATCGCGAGCGTTCTCGGGATGCTTCTGACGACCGTCGTCATCATCGCGATCGCGCTGCAGCCGGCAAAGCCCTGAGCATCGTGCGTCCAGGCCGTGAGCGGTCTCAGCGGGCCCAGGTCAGCGACCGGTCTCGATCGCCGTCAGCATGTCCTTGGCCCCGGCATGGCCCAGCATGCTTGCGGTTCTGGCCAGGGCGTGTGCCCGTTCGGCGTCGCCGGCTCGCTGATACCACGTCGCCGCGAAATAGGCCAGTTCCGGGTCGGTCGGGGCGGCGGCGAAGGCCCGTTCGTACACCGCAGCAGCCTGCGCGGGCTGACGGAGCATGCCGAAGCTCTCTGCGAGCAGGGCCATCACGCTCTTGTCTGCTCGTTCGCCCGGGGGCAAACTCTGAATGATGGTGGCCGCGGTCTCCGGATCGCCCTGCCGGTTCAGGATCCGCGCTTCGAGGATTCGCCATCGCGAGACGTCGGGCTGCAGCGTGCGGGCTCGCTCAAGGTGCTGACGCGCAAGCTGCAGTCGGTTGGCCTTGAACTCCAGCTCCGCCATCGTGCCCCAGGCCTCGGCCATGTCGGGATTGAGCTTGATGGCCCGGACCAGACTCGCCATCGCGGCTGCGTCCTGCCCGGATCGGATCTGCACCATGGCCAGGAACACCGGGTATCTGGGCTCCGCGGTGTCCAGGGCCTGAGCGGTCTCGTAATAGGCCATGGCCTTGTCGATCATCCCCGCGGCGTTGGCGCAGGTGCCGGCCTCGAAGTGCATCTGCGCGAGCACCGCGTCGCGTTTCTGCGGCACAGCCCCGCCGGAAGAAACCCCGCTGAGCGCAATCGCCGAATCGAACTGCTTCAGCGCTTCCTCATACCGCTTCAGCCCGAGCAACGCCTGCGCGTACGCCAGTCGCACGGCGCGATCCGTTGGCGCCTGCTCGGCGAGCTTGGCGAGAATGGTCGCGGCCTCGGCGAACTTGCCGGTGCGCTGGTACTCGGCGGCCGAGGAGAGGCCTGCTTCGATCGCGACCACCGAGTCCCGAACCGATGCCCCCTCGCCCGCGCCTCCGCGCACTGTCCCCCGGGAGCCGCCCGATGACGATCCGCCGGTGAGCAACGATCGGCCCACGAGGACGCTCCCGATGACCAGGGTGCCCGAGAGCACGGCGATCACCAGGATCGGGCCCCGGCGCGCGGCGGTGTGGGGGTCGTTGGACATGCCACAACCATATCGGCGAAAACTCCGGAAGATCCCAGCCCCACAACCGTCCAAAGTCCGGAATCCGCGGTTGGGAACCCTACAGTTTGTCGCGCGGCTCCCGCGCCCGAGGGGATTGACACCCTCGGTTTCTGGAAAGCATGCCGCCGGTCTGGCCATCGGGTGCCTCATGCCGCCAGCCAGATCGATGGTTCGAAGGACGGACGAACGCGCCCATGGCCTCGAAGAACACCGAATCCAACTCCCCTTCCGCGCAGAGCCCCGCCACGCCGGCATCTTCAAGTGCGGGAAAGCCGGGCCCAGGTGAGGGCGGATTGTCCAAGGCCTATCAGCCGTCGGCGGTCGAATCACGGATGCTGGCGAAATGGGATGCGGCACGGGCCTTTGAGGCCCACCCCGAGCGTGTGCTCTCCGGCGAGGCCCAGCCATACAGCATCCTGATCCCGCCGCCCAACGTCACGGGCGCATTGCACCTCGGCCACGCGCTCAACAACACGCTGCAGGACATCCTGACTCGCGCGCATCGCATGATGGGGTTCGAAGCGTTGTGGATGCCCGGAACCGATCACGCCGGCATCGCCACGCAAGCCGTGGTCGAGCGTCGATTGATGAAGGAGCAGGGCAAGAAGCGCAAGGACTACACCCGCGAGCAGTTCGTGGCGCTCGTGCAGGAGTGGAAGGACGAGTACGAGAAACGCATCACCAACCAGCTCAAGGCCATGGGCTGCTCGTGCGATTTCAGCCGCCAGCGCTTCACGATGGACGACATCTGCGCGCGGGCCGTACGTGAAGCGTTCTTCCGCCTCTTCAAAGACGGCCTGATTTACCGCGGCAAGCGCCTCGTGAACTGGGATCCGGTGCTGCAGACCGCCGTCGCCGACGATGAGTGCTATGACGAAGACGTTGACTCGTTCTTCTATTACCTGCGGTATCCGCTGGTGCACGCGATGCAGGGCCCACTGGGTACCCCCACGCTCCGCGTGGGGTCTGAAAAACGCCACTCGGAGAGTGGCAGTACCCAAGGCGGCACCCAGGTCCAACCCGTTACCTGGAACGAACTCGCCAGCCGCGGCTATCCGGGCGCCGATCAGCACGCCGGCGAGCAGCAGGCCTGGGTGACCGTCGCCACGACGCGCCCCGAGACCTATTTGGGCGACACCGCCGTCGCGCTGAATCCGAAGGACCCACGCGCCAAGGCCCTCCGCGGCGTCTTCGTCGAGCTCCCGATCGTCGGGCGCGTCATCCCCATCATCGAAGACGAGTATGTCGTTCTGCCCGCCGCGATGTGGGATGACCAAGAGGCAGCCAAGAGTGATCCGAAGGCCCAGTTCGCCACCGGCTTCCTCAAAGTCACGCCCGCGCACGATCCCAACGACTACGACCTGGGCGTCACGCACAAGCTCCCCATGATCAACGTCATGGCTCCGGACGGGTCCATCAGCGACAAGCACGGCTGGAGCGACCCCGCCGAGACCCGCTCGGCCCACGTGTTCATTGGCAAAAGCCGCGAAGAGGCCCGCAAGCTCGTCATCGCCGAGTTCAAATCCCGCAACGTCGGCGACTCCGGCGGCGGCGGCGGCTCCGCCGGCGGCCCCGCGGGCGTCCACCTCTTCGAAGGCCAGAAGCCCTATCGCCACAGCGTCAAGCACAGCGATCGCAGCAAGGCCATCATCGAGCCGTATCTGAGCGATCAGTGGTTCGTGAAGGTGACGGATGATCGACTGGCGGGCTCGGCGAACCGGGCTCTGGTGGATGAGCAGAGGACAGGCATCAAGGCATCAAGGGATCAAGGCACCAAGGCGGATTCCGCAGGCGATGGCTCGCTGCGCTTCTACCCAGCCCGCTACGCCAAGATGTACGAGCAGTGGCACGACGGGATTCGAGACTGGTGCATCTCACGGCAGCTTTGGTGGGGGCATCGGATTCCGGTGTGGACGAATGCTGCTCGATCGCACAACTTCAACACGCTGGCACAACTCAACGAACTCCACAAGTCGGGACGAATCGCGCTTAATCTTGCCGCGCCCGGCCTTGCAGACGTGATCGACAACACGATCCCAGACAAGCTCCACAATGTCTGCGTTCGAAGCGACTCTGACCATGAAGTGATCCAACTTCTCGAAGCCAATGGCTTCATCCAAGACCCCGACGTCCTCGACACCTGGTTCAGCTCCGCCCTCTGGCCCCTCTCCACCCTCGGCTGGCCCGATCCCGCTCAATCCCCGCAAACCAAGGGCCTCCTCGAAGCGTTCAACCCCACCAGCGTCCTCTCCACGGCACGCGAGATCATCACCCTCTGGGTCAGCCGCATGGTGATGATGAATCGCTATCTCATGCCTCCAGCCTTGGATTTGGGTACCCCCACGCTCCGCGTGGGTTCCGAAGATCGCCACGCGGAGCGTGGCGGTACCCAGGGAAGCCAAGGCAACGGCCCCGTCCCCTTCCGCGACGTCTTCATCCACGCCGTCGTCCAAGACGGCGACGGCAAGCGCATGAGCAAGTCCGCCGGCAACGGCGTGGACCCGCTCGACATCATCGACTCCCACGGCGCCGACGCCATGCGCTTCACGCTCGCCCAGATGACGACCAACACGCAGGACGTCCGCATGCCCGTGAAGCCCGATCCCAAGACGGGCAAGAACACGAGCGAGAAGTTCGACGGAGGCCGAGCATTCTGCAACAAGCTTTGGAACGCCTCCACCGGCGTTGCCATCGCACGGCTCTCCAAGGAACCGGTCAACATCGGCTCAAGCACTCCGGCCAATCGCACGCTCGTGGATCGCTGGATGCTCTCACGCCTCGCCCGCGCCACCGCCGCGTGCGAATCCTGCCTGAAGAACTACGAGTTCGCCGACTACGTGCAGACGCTGTATCAGCTCCTGTGGTGGGATTTCTGCGACTGGTATCTCGAAGCGATCAAGCCCACGATCGACTCAAGCCCCGAGCAGAAGGCCGTGCTGCGGGCGGCACTGGACACGATCCTGCGTCTGCTGCATCCCGTGATTCCCTTCGTCACCGAGGCGATCTTCGAGCAGCTCGTCAAGCTGCCCTCCGGCTCGGTCGCGGGCGTGACGCTGCCGACCGCATCCGGCGACGTTCTCTGCACATCGGGCTGGCCAAGACTCGACGCCGCGCTTATTGACGAGCCCGCCGAGCGGGAGTTTGAGCGCGTGCGCGAACTGGTCAACGCGATCCGCAACGTCCGCTCCGAGCACCAGGTCCCGCCCAAGCGCAAGATCACGCTGCACGTCTCTTCGACCCTTGCTGGCTCGCTCGCCGAGGTGCGCGGCCTGATCGAGACGCTCGCGAACGTCGAGCGGATCGAGACAAGCACGCCCGCGTCAGGATCTCCGGCGGTCGCGTTCCGTTCGCTCGGTGAAGACCTGCACCTCTCGAACCTCGCCGACGCCATCGACTCTGGCGCCGAGAAGGAGCGACTGGCCAAGCAGCTTGAGCAGCTTAGGAAGAGCGCAAGCGCGATCAGCGGCCGCCTGAGCAATCCCGGCTACGTTGACAAGGCCCCGCCCAAGCTCGTCGA
>DHLW01000108.1:0-241 GCA_002405485.1 Phycisphaerales bacterium UBA4658 | reverse complement strand
CAAGGCCCCGCCCAAGCTCGTCGAGGAGTCCAAGGCCCAACTCGCCAAATTCAACGACGAGATCGCCGCGATCGAGGGCAAACTCGCCAAGATCGGCTGAACCCGAGATGTCCGCAACCCCTCGCAACCTCGACCTGAAGAAAGCCCGCGGCCTCACCGTCGAGTGGGACGATGGCACCACGTCCTACTTCTCCATCGCCTACCTCCGCAAAATGTCCCCCTCCGCCGACGCTCGCCAGTT
>DHLW01000182.1:494-5547 GCA_002405485.1 Phycisphaerales bacterium UBA4658 | reverse complement strand
CCCGCTGATTAAGAGTCAGCTGCTCTACCAACTGAGCTAGGGAGGCGATCGTGTTCTGTTTGTCGCGCACGCGCGGTCGGCGGGGCCGAACTCGTGTGTGAGCGATTCTAGCCCCGTTCCGTCGGGCGTCCACTCCCGCCGCCGAACGCATCCCGCATCTGCGGCACCTCGATCCGCTCGGCGATCCGGCAGCGTGATGTGTCGGCACACTCAGGCGCAGCCGGCGAACCAGGCGTTCAGGAACTCGAAGACGTCCGCGATATCGCTCCCGCCCTGGCCGTTGAAGTCCCCGTCGCCCGTGAACCACGAGTTCAGGAAGCCGAAGATGTCGAACGTGTTCAGCACGCCGTCATCGTCCCAGTCGGCTCGGCAGATGCTCACCTGCGTGTTCACGAACGCGATGAGTTCGCGAAGCGAGATCTTCGCCGCGGTTCGGCCGTTGGCAACCGTCATGTTCGTGCCCACGTGGATGTGCCCCGCCGCCACGCAGCGAAACTGGGCCGTCGGCTGAACGTTCAGGTCGCGGTGCCAGCATCCGAGATAGGCGATGTACCCCGACAGAAAGCCCCCGCCAAAGTCGTACGGATCGTTGGGATTCGCGGGGTTCCACGCCGGGATGAACGGGTCGGCCTGGGTCGGCGACATCTGGGCTGCGACCGCGTTCACGATCGCCTGCATCGGGAGCGAACTCAATCGAACATTCCCGATCGGCTCCAACCCGATCGGCAGTCCCTCCGGCCGCAGCGGCGCGAGATAGTCGCTCACGTACAGACTGGGGGTCGTGCCGACGTCGGTCTGCAGGCGCCATCGGCGGGCGGCGGGCTCGAGCTCCCAACCCACGGTCGTGTTCGCTCGGCTGAAGGTGATGATCGCCACCGGCTTTATGCCCGCAACGATGCGGGCCCAGTCCGCCGTGGTGTCCTGATAGTCGACCTCGAAATCGCCGCTGCCCCGACCCCAGTTCGGTCCGGTCTGCCCGGGAAACTCCGGAAAGAACGCATGCACGTCGAACCCTCGGCCCTCCCAGTTGCGCCCGATCCAGGTGGGATTCTGGGCGGGGTTCTGGCTGAACTCGCGGAGCATTTCGTTGGTGGGGGGCCAATACCCGGTAATCAGGATGTTATTGGTGTTGCCTGCCCCCGCGGGAGAAGCACAGGCAAGCACCGCCGCAAGGAGTGTTGTGACGCCCCGGCAGACGCTGGGGCAGGAGGGGAACGGGTTTCGAGATGCCGGGCGCTTGGTCACGTACAGACGAATACCACACCAGTCCGACGGCGTCCAGTCTGGGGGATTGAGGCCGTGCATGTATCCCCTAAAATGGGTAGATTCGACTGGGTGCAAAGGGGTGTGGGAAGGGTTGCTGACCGAATCTTGACGAGGGGTTGGAGGGTCGGTATTGTTCACGCTCCGTTCGGCTCATGTACTCGCTTTGCGGTGCTATCATGAGCGTTCCACGTCTGTTTGATTTGAGCAACCATGCCGGTCGTTGAGCTTCAACGGACCGGCGCGCCGGAAGTGAGCCCGCTATGCAACCCACCCACAGACAGAGCTACGGCCGCACGCGGCGTCGCCGTTCCCACCACGCCCTTCAGCCGGTGCATCCCACCACGTGCCCGCTCTCGGGCATGGCGAAGATGCATCACCGGGTGTGCAAGGAGTCCGGTTACGTTCGCGCCGGTCTGAAGATTTCGGTTCCCAAGCTCGGGATCGGGGTTGAGAAGGACTGAGGTCGGCTTTGGCTATGCGTATCGCCGTGGATGTCATGGGCGGAGACCACGCCCCTGACGCCATTGTTCGAGGGTGCATCGACGCCATGCACGAGCTTCCCACCGGGGATCAGCTCGTTCTTGTCGGCCGTCGGCACGACGTTGAGGAGCTCCTTCTGGAGCGTGGTGTCTCTCCGTCCGATCATCGGCTGGAGATCGTGCATTGCGATGACATCATCGGCATGCACGAGTCGCCCGTGGAGGCGGTCCGGACCAAGAAGAACTCGTCGATCGTGGTCTCCGCGCTGCTCGGATCCGCCAAGGCCGACAAGCGGTGCGACATCGTGCTGTCAGCGGGAAACACGGGAGCGTGCGTCTCCGCGGCCACGATGCACATGAGGCGACTTCCCGGCGTCCATCGGCCCGGGATCGCGGTCACGTTTCCGGCGTTCCACGGTCCGGTGTGCATGTGCGACGCCGGCGCCAATCCGGAGCCGAGGCCCAGCCATCTGTGGCAGTACGGCGTGATGAGCGAGACCTACGCCAAGCACGTGCTCAAGATCGCCAGCCCGCGGATCGGTGTGATGAACATCGGGGCCGAGGAGGGCAAGGGCACGGACCTGATCGGTGCGGTGCATGATCTGTACAAGAACACCCCCGGGGTGAACTACATCGGGTATGTCGAAGGGCGTGATCTGTTCGACGGGGCGGCGGACGTCGTGGTCACCGACGGGTTCACGGGCAACTCGATGCTGAAGATGGCCGAGGGGCTGGCCCGCTCGCTGTTCAAGGCCATCGCGCACGAGATCTTCGAGCGATCGCCGGATCTCGGGCTGCAGCTCGAACCCATCTTCAAGGACATCTACCGCAAGAACGACTATCACGAGTACGGGGGCGCGCCGCTGCTTGGGGTGAACGGGACGTACATCATCGCGCACGGTTCCAGCGAGGCCAAGACCATCAAGAACGCGATCCGGAACTCGCGGCAGTTCGTGGCGCACCACGTGAACGCCGAGATCGTGAAGCGCCTTGCCGAACTCGACGGCGTGATCCACCCCGAGCAGGAACCGGCATGAGCACCACTGGCCCGCACAGCGTCGGCCCCCGGACCGTCGGTCCATCCAACCGAGGCGTGCGCATCGTGGGGACGGGCTCGGCGCTGCCTTCGAAGGTCGTGACCAATCAGGATCTCGAGAAGATCATGGACACGTCCGACGAGTGGATCGTGCAGCGCACGGGCATTCGTACGCGATACCGCATCGACCGCGAGAAGGGCGAGAGCACGGCCCAGCTTGCCGCCGCCGCGCTCAAGGGCGCACTGACCCAGGCCCGGCTCACGCCAGATGATCTGGACCTGATCATCTGCGCGACCATGACGCCCGAAATGGCCTGTCCGGCCAGCGCGTGCATGGTCGCCGAGCGCCTCAAGGCCGGTCGAGCCGGCGCGTTTGATCTCAACGCCGCATGCTCCGGGTTTGTCTTCAGCATGAACGTTGCCCACGATCTGATCCGGATGGGCGGATACCGCACCATCGGCGTGGTCGGGAGCGATTGCCTGTCGACGCTCATGGACTACTCCACGGCCGGTCGGGGCACCGCGATCATCTTCGGCGACGCAGCAGGGGCGGCGGTCTTGCAGGCCGCGGACGATCCGAGCTTTGGCGTGGTTGCCCAGAGCATGCACTGCGCCGGCGAGGGATGGAAAGAGATTTACGTTCCCGAGTGTCCTCAGGACTTTCCGCCGGGAGTGGCTTGTGATCCGGGCAAGTACGGCCGGGTGCAGATGAACGGGGCGGGGGTCTTCAAGTTCGCCGTCGGCACATTCCCCGAACTCATCGAGCAGACGCTGACGCAGGCGGGCCTCAAGCCCGACGACATCGACATGTTCGTCTGTCACCAGAGCAACGCCCGCATCCTCGGCGCCGCACGAGAGCGCTTCGGGGTGCCCGAGCACAAGCTGTACGTGAACATCGACCGGCTCGGGAACACCGTCGCCGCCAGCGTCCCGCTCTGTCTGGATGAGCTCGTTCGCGCGGGGCGCATCACGCTCGGGTCGGGGCAGCGCATCATGATGCTGGCCTTCGGCGGGGGTCTCACCTGGGGCGCGTCGCTCTGGCGCGTGTGAGCTTGGCCCCGGCCGCGTGCGCGCGTCTGCGCCTTGGGGTGTCCGAATGCCGGGCGTGCGGCCCGACACACACCGGCGAGTCGCCATCGGCCGCTATCATGGATGCATGACTGTCAAGTGCATTCTCTGTCCCGGACAGGGCGCGCAGGTCGTCGGCATGGGCAAGGCCTGGTTCGAACGATCCGCCGAGGCGCGAGCCGTGTTTCAGCAGGCCGACGCCCTTCTAGGAAGTCGGCTGGGCGTGCCGCTGAGCGCCCTCTGCTTCGAGGGGCCGGTCGAGCGACTGAATCAGACGGACGTTTCCCAGCCGGCGATCTTCGTGACGTCGATCGCGGCGTGGCACGGGCTGCTGGCGTCGTGGGGCGCTGGTGGTGGGGTGGGGGGGAACGGGATCTCCGGGGGTGGCGCGGTCGAGTCGCACGTGGCGTTTGCCGCCGGGCTCTCGCTCGGGGAATACACCGCCCTGCACCTCGCCGGGGCGATCGACTTTGCGAGCGCGCTGGAGCTCGTGGTGCTCCGCGGGCGGGCGATGCAGGACGCCGCCGACGCCATCAAGCTCTCCGACGGGACCCCCGGATCGGGCATGGTCGCGCTCATCGGTGCCGACGAATCCCAGGCCGCCGCGCTCTGCGCGGAGGCCCGCGGCTCGGACGTGCTGGTGCCGGCGAACTTCAACTGCCCCGGACAGATCGTGATTTCGGGTTCCATCGCCGCGTGCCGTCGGGCGGTCGATGCTGCGGGATCGATGGGGTTGCGGGCCCAGCCGCTGGCGGTGGCAGGGGCGTTTCACTCGCCGCTGATGGCGCCCGCGGCGGAGAAGCTCGAGGCGGCGCTCCGCACGGCGCCCATCCGGGCCCCGCGTTGCCCGGTGATGTCGAACGTGACGGGCCGGGCGCACGAGGCATCTGCCGGCCGTAGCATTGAGGAAGCGATCCGCGTGCGACTCGTCGAACAGCTCACGCACCCAGTGCGCTGGGAGTCCAACTGCCGGTCGCTGCTGGGCTCGGTCCCGCCCGGAACCGCTTGGCATGAGCTGGCGCCGGGCAAGTCGCTGATGGGGATGATGCGCCGGATTGACAAGGGCGTGAAGGTGGAGACGCACGATGAGCCGTAATCGCAGATCCGCATGGACGATGGGGCTTTTGCCGGTGGTGGCAACGCTGCTGGTGGGCTGCTCCAAGCCGCCCCCGCCTCCGCCCCCGCCGCCCCCACCCCCCCCGCC
>DHLW01000182.1:0-188 GCA_002405485.1 Phycisphaerales bacterium UBA4658 | reverse complement strand
GGCCACGGGCGGCTGGGACGAGGCGACCGGCAAGATCGAGACGGTGCGGATCGTCTTCATGGCTCCGGGGATCGACTTCGGTTCGATGGCAAGCGGGAGCGCTGCGCCGGGCGGAGAGGTCTCGCAGAAGGTCATGGCCAAGGCCATGGAGCTCTTCCAGGGACTCAGCCCGGAACAGTCCGCCGCGC
>DHLW01000083.1 GCA_002405485.1 Phycisphaerales bacterium UBA4658 | reverse complement strand
GTGCTCGCGGGCCGGCGACCGTTCGATTCTCATCGGCCGTTGGATGTCGTTGTACGCGACGTGATCGAGTCGGCCCCGCCCCCGCTAGGACGCGCGCTGCCGCAGAGTTGGCCGGCCCGTGCGGACATCGAGGCAGTTGTCGCGAAGGCGTTGGCCAAGCGGCCGGAGGCTCGGTACCAGTCTGCCGCGGCGATGCAGGAAGACATCGGCTGCCTCATCACAGGCCGACCGGTGAGCGCTCGACTTCCCGGCACCATTGAGACCTTGCGTTCTCTCGCATCTCGCCATCGACTCGCCTTCGGGTTGGCAAGTTTCTCAGTGGCGCTCCTGTGTGTCATCGCCGTGAGTATGACTTGGGCGTCGGTCCGGCTGTCCTCGCAAAAGGAGCGTCTCGCCGAGGCTCTTTTCGTCAGCAACATCGAGCGAGGCCGGGCCGATAGTAGCGCCGGGAATCTCGTTAGATCTGAAGAGCAGCTCTGGCCAGAACTGATCGCCTCCGGCACGGATCCCGTGAGTGATTCGCTTCTGTTTGAGGGAAGTCCGCAGCAAACTCAAGCGGCATGGGCTCTGGCCGAGTTGTACGCCCGGGTGCCCAGTGTTCTCTCCCAACGCGTGCCACCCGGGAGCCTGACGGTCGGCTTCGCTCAGGATGGGGAAACCCTGCGGGTGGTGCATCCCGACGGAACTGATCGCACGGTGTCACTTCGGGACGGGAGCTGGACCCAACACGCCACAGGGATAGAGGGCGCGAGCGAGTTGCGCGTGTCTTCCTCGGGTCACCACGTCATCGTGCCAACGCCGACGGGGCACCTGCTTCGTGAGGCCGGTGGTGAGATACTCGCGAGTCTTGATCACACGGTGATCCAAGGAAGTCAAGTGTGGGATGTATCGTCCGACGGCACTCGCATGCTCATCGTGACGCCACAGTCGGAAGCGAAGCTCTGGAGCGTGTCGCCACCACGCGAAGTGGCCTTGCTGGCGACCGCTGGCTTCACTTCGCTGTCCTTCTCCCTCAAGGGCGATCGTGTGCTGTTGGGCCGCGTTGATGGGATTCATGCGTGGGCGTCGAGCACTGGGCTGCCGTGCGGTGATTGGGCTCTTCCGGCCGATCTTGTTTCGCAAGCCGTCACTCCCGCAATCAAGGCCGTTCGCACAGATGCGATTGGCCAGATCATCGCGGCATCATTTCACAGCGACGTGCTGCTTTTCGATCCACACTCCGGAGCACTCCGAACGCGATTGTCACCGGCCCATCGAGGCGCTGTTGCGGGCATCTCCCTCACGTCAGATGGGCGCAGAGTCGCCAGCCGCGGGTTCGACCAGACCGTGAACCTGTGGGACACCGGCACGAGCGAGCACCTTGCGAGGTTCGAGTACGGCGGGGCCGCCATCTGGAGCGTCACTCTGTCCGATGACGGCCGACGGATTGCGACATGCGAGGAATCGGGCGTTCTCCGTGTGGTCGATGTCGTTCCCACTGGTGCGCGACGCCAGCTTGGTGCAGCACAGAACACCGTTCATTGCGTTCGGTACAGCCCAGATGGTGCGCTCGTCGCCTCCGCTTCCAGCGATGGAACTGTTCAAGCGTGGAGGACCGCGGACGACACGCTCGCCTGGTCATCCGATGGCGAGGCGCCATTGTCAGCTTTGGCCTTCCATCCTTCGGGTTCCCGGCTGGCGGTTGCCGCCCACAGCGGCCCGATTGAGGTGCTCGATCTCAACGCGGCCTCCATCGGTCCACGCGTCCACTTTGCCGACGCTCCGCCCTTCGTCACATGGCTCGGATACTCCCCCGATGGACGCTTGCTGGTCGCATTGAGCGGTGAGCCTTGGTGCCAACTGATCGACGGTAGGACTGGCCAGTCGCTTGGGCGGCTCGAAGGGCACGCCGGGCGCGTCATCGACGCCGCCTTCTCACGTGATGGGGCCGCGCTGTACACGGTCGGGGCCGATGGCGAGTTGATCGCCTGGGATGTTGCCAATCGTCGCGTGATCTTCCGGTCAGGGCCGTGCGGCGCGATGATGCGAGCGGTCGCGGTATCTCCTGACGGGCGCACCATCGCGACCGGCAGTGATGATCGGATCATCCGCCTGTGGGACAGCACCAGCGGCGCACTCCGCAAGACAATTCATGGTTCTCGTCAGCACATCTTTGAAATGGCGTTCCACCCGGATGGCAACGTCATGTTCTCCTGCGGGCGTGATCCCAGCGTGCAAGTCTGGGATGTTCGGAGCGGTCGAGAACTGGCTATCCTTGACGGGCACCGCGGCATGGTCATGTCGCTCGCGCTCTCGCCCGGCGGCAGAACGCTGGTGACAACAGGGGCGGATCGCCAGGTCTTGAAGTGGGACTTCGTGACGCTTGCCCGCGCGATCTCGGCGAACGCTGGCCCATGGATGCAGCAGCGATGATCGCGAGGATGCCTGGCCCCTCTTGCATGCACGCTATGCACGCCCTCGGGGCGCTCGGTCGCCAGATTTTTCGGGCAGATGGTCTTTCGGCTGCATAGGGGACTATTAGCGGGGCACGGGGTGACCCGCACTGACCCTGCCACCCCAGCCCGAATCGGAACGGGTGTGGCGGACAGGGAATCGCACCACGGCGTATGTAGCCGGGGGACTGACCGTGTCTTTCGCGCCACAACCTCCGCCGGATTTGCATAAAGGGATAGCGGAGGACGCTCGCGGACGGGTCATGACAGGATTCTGTACGAAAGTGACTCAGGTGTTCGGCGATTCGCCTGCAAACGGGTTAGATGCTCTATGGCGGAACGCGTCTTCGGCACGAACTAGCCGCTTCCGCGCGACAGATCGCCGAGAACG
>DHLW01000173.1:68774-96478 GCA_002405485.1 Phycisphaerales bacterium UBA4658 | reverse complement strand
CTTCGCGGCCGGCGGCCTGCTGGGCGGCCTGCTGGGCGGCGACGACGAGCGGTTGCGCGGGCTGGCCCGGATATTTCACAGGACTTCTGCTGCGGCTGGCTGCAAGGCCGGCTGGCGGCGTTGGCCTTGCCAGCCAGCCTTTCGCCGCGCCTCGCGACGAAGCCCTGTGAAATATCCGGGCTAGTAACTAGTAACTATTAACTAGCAGCTAGTATCTGCCCTCTCACATCCCGAACCCGGGCATCTTGCCGCCGAACTTGCCGAGCATCTTCTGGAACTTGTTCATCTTGCGCATCATCTCGCGCATTTCGTCGAAGCGCTTGAGCAGGTTGTTGACCTCGGTGACCGTGACCCCGGAGCCCTTGGCGATGCGTTGACGACGGCGGGCGTTGAGGATCTGCGGCGTGCCGCGCTCCTGCGGGGTCATGCCGCAGAGGATGCCCTCCATGCGCTTGAAGTCCTTCTCGCTCTTGGAGAGGTCGGTGTTCTTGAGCATCTCGGTGCCGCCGGGCAGGAGGCCGACGATGTCCTGGAGCGGCCCGACCTGCTTCATCTCGCGCAACTGCATGAGGAAGTCGTCGAGGGTGAACTGCCCCTTGCGCATCTTCTCCTCGAGGTCCATCGCCTTGGCGGCGTCGACGCGGTCGATGGCCTTCTCGACGAGCGAGACCACGTCGCCCATGCCCAGGATGCGCGTGGCGATCCGCTCGGCGTGGAAGGGCTCGATGTTCTCCAGCTTCTCGCCGACGCCGATGAACTTGATCGGCGCGCCGGTGACGTGCTTGACGCTGATCGCCGCACCGCCGCGGGTGTCGGAGTCGAACTTGGTCAGGATGATCCCGTCGACCTCCAGCTTCTGATGGAAGGCCTTGGCCGAGTTGATGGCGTCCTGCCCGGTCATCGCGTCGACCACGAGCATGATCTGGTGGGGCTGCACGCTGCGGTTGATCTGGTGCAGCTCGTCCATGAGCGCGTCGTTGATGTGCAAGCGACCCGCCGTGTCGAGGATCACCGTGTCGATGCCCTTGGCCCGCGCGTGCGCGACGGCCCGCTGGCAGACCTGCACCGCCACGCCCACGGCCTTGCCGTACGCCGCGACCTTGTCGGGCTCGGAGTAGAAGCTCACCTGGGCCCCGCCCGCGAGGTCGCGGTTCACCGTCTCGGCGACGGTGTGCAACTGCTCCACCGCCGCCGGTCGCTGCAGGTCCGCGGCGACCAGGAGCACGCTCCGCCCCCGCTTCTTCAGGTATCCGGCGAGCTTGCCGCAGGTCGTGGTCTTGCCGCTCCCCTGGAGCCCGCACATCATGATGACCGTCGGCCCCGGTGAGACGCGCAGGATCGGATCCTCGCCCGCGCCCATGCCGGGCCCCATGCCCGGGATGCCGGGCATTCCCGGCACGCCCATCCCGGGCATGCCCGTTGCCCCAGCATCCGCCGGCTGCACCTGCCCGCCCAGAAACTCCACCAGCCGATCGTGGATGATCCCGATGAACTCCTGCCCGGGCTGCAGACTCTTGGTCACCTCGCGCCCGAGCGCGTCCTGCTTGACCCTGGCCAGGAAGGCGTCGACCACGTCGATGTGCACGTCGGCTTCCAGCAGGGCGGTGCGGACGTCGTCCATGGCCTCGGCGACGTTGCCCTCGGAGATGCTCCCCTTGCCGGAGAGCTTGCGGAAGACGTTGGCAAAGCCGTCGGAGAGTCGTTCGAACATGGAGTGGCCTTCGGCGCTCGCGCGGATCGCCCGCACGCACGCGGTGTCAACTGGTCCAGATCAGGGGCTGTGATCGCAGCCCACGAGGATAGCCGCGCTCGCCTGCGCCATAGAGTCCCGCTCCATGGCCTCGGACCCTCCCAAGACAATCGCCCGCTGCGTCGCCTGCAAGCACGACCTGCTCGGTCAATCGCCCCCCCTCTCCCCGGGGCAGTTCGGCGAAGTCCTCTGCCCGGCGTGCGGGGTCCGGAACCTTCCGCCGTCCAAAGCCCCGCCCGGCTGGGGCGGCGGCGACTTCGCAGACCCGACCGACTGGCGCTCCCGCCTGCTCTGGACGCTCGGCTGGCTCCTGCTCCTGCCGCTGGTCGTCATCGGCATCTGGCTGCTGATCCGGCTGTTTCCCTGAGCGTGCGCGCCGAGCCCGGCCGGCCGCGATCATCCCGGCCCGACCAGCCGGGCGACCTTGCGGTTCATGAACCACGCGTGGTGGTCCAGGTGCCAGGTGTCGTAGGTCAGGATGGTCTTGAGCGACATCTCGCCGCGCTCGGTGTGCAGGCCCTTGCGCTCCCACGCCGAGGGCGCGAGCGAGCGGAACCAGTCGCCCGTCCACTTCCGCAGCGTGTAGATCGTCGCGATGTACGCCCCGATGGGCTGGCGGAGCTCCGGCGGCGTGCGCTCGGTGCCGTAGATCCCGGCGTCGATGAACGCGTTCTCGTCCCAGTTGTGCAGGATCGGGTTCTCCTGCGCCACCACGCACCGCATCCGATGCGTCATCACCATCTCCGCATCGGCCAGGTGCCCAAGCAGCGCGCGGATCGGCCACCGGCCCACGCCCGCGTCGGGCAGGAAGGCCATGTCGAGCTGCTCGTCGCGCAGCTTGAAGACCCGCTGATCCATCACCTCCACCCCGATCGCGTGCCGCCGACACAGCTCCGCCACCGGCATGGCCATGTACACGCTCAGCACCGGCTCGGTCAGGATCAGCTTGCTCTCGCCACTCATCACGCGCTCCTTGCCCACACCCAGAACACGACACACCGCTCACCACTGGTCCGCTTCAGGCGATGTCCGGCGGCGAGCGGAAGGGAATCGGCCGACCATCTGCGTTCACCGCCACGAGCGTGATCGACGCCTCCGTGACGGGCACCGTCTCGCCGCTGCTGTACCGCTCGGCCTCGACCTCGACGCGGACGGTGACGCTGCTGGTCCCGCTTCGCGTGGTGGTGGTGTAGAGGGCGACGACGTCCCCGAGCTGCACGGGCTGCTTGAACTCCACGCGATCCAGCGCGACCGTCACCCACTTGTGCACGCCGTGGCGTCGGGCCTCGACAAATCCGGCCTGGTCGATGTACGACAGGATCACCCCGCCGAAGATCGTCCCGTACTGGTTCGTGTCCTTGGGCATGGTCACCACCCGCAGGGCCAGCCGCCGCTCCAGCATGGGCGGATTCGGTGTCGCAGCCATCGGCGGACGCTCGGGAGTCGGCATCGCGGAGGGTAGCCGCACGCGGCGCCGCGGCGTGGCGGCGTGACGCCGGCCCGTCGCACCGGCGTGGCCTTGCCTTCGGCCGTGTCCTGATACACTCCGCCCATGAGCGCTTCCGCGTACGCGAACATCCAGCCGATCGCCGGCGGCATCGTCTGCATCGTCCAGAGCGAGAAGGTCGGCGCCCGCGAGTCGCAGGTCATCGAGCAGGAAGTCCGGGCCGCGATGACCGCCGCCAGCAAGAGGCACCGCGTCATCATCGACATGTCCGCCGTCACGATGCTCGCGTCCATGGGGCTTGGGATGCTCGTGAGCTTGCACAAGTCCTGCGCCGAGCAGGGCGGGCGGGTGGTCATCTGCGGCCTGTCCGCCGAGATCATGCAGGTGCTCAAGATCACCCACCTGGACAAGGTCCTTCGCATCGTCAAGACCCGCGAAGAGGCCATCAAGACCCTGGGCTGAGCCAGACGCCGCGCATGTCCTCTCCACCCACGACCCCCTCCGCCCCCGGCACCGGCACGCCGACTCCCGGGCCACGGGCCCGCCTGGCCGTGCTGCTCTCGGGCTCCGGGCGCACCCTTGTGAACCTGCTTGCCGCGATCGCCGCGGGCACGCTGCACGCGGAGGTCGTCCTGGTCATCGCCTCGCGCGAGTGCCTGGGCGCTCAGCGGGCACGCGATGCCGGGCTCGACACCCGCGTGATTCCCGGCGAGATCCCCGCATCCACGCTCGCGGCGGCGCTCGACGAGACCCGGACCGATCTGGTCGTCTGCGCGGGGTATCTCAAGTACGTCCACGTCCCGCCGAGCTACGCCGGCAGGATCGTGAACATCCATCCCGCGTTGCTCCCGCGGCATGGCGGGCCTGGGATGTTCGGCGACCGCGTGCACGCCGCCGTGCTCGCCGCGGGCGATTCCGAGTCCGGCTGCACCGTCCACCTGGTGGACGAGGTCTACGACCACGGCCCGGTCCTGCTGCAGCGGCGCTGCCCCGTGCAGCCCGGGGACACCGTCCGCTCCCTCGCCGATCGCGTCTTTGAGCAGGAGTGCGTCGCCTATCCGCTCGCGCTGCAACAGCTCATCGCCCGGGGCGTACACCTGTCTGGCCCACGCCGGGCCTGACCCAGCGCGGCCGACACCGATGCCAGGAACAGCTCGCCACATGCTCGCCGTCGTCACGCTCCTGCTGGCAGGCGCGACCGGCCTTGCCCGCCAAGACCCGGATGTCGGCCCTCGGCCCCCAGCCCACCCCACCCGCACCATCACCCAGGAAGAGGCCGACCGCGAGAAGGAGCGGCTGGAGAAAGCGATCGTCGCGGCGTTCAACGCCAGGCAGCACGCCAAGGCCGAGGCCCTGCTCCGCGAGCTCATCCCGCTGGATCACGAGAACTTCGTCCCGTGGTACAACCTCGCCTGCGCCCTGAGCATGCAGGGCAAGCTCGATGACGCCGCCGGCATGCTCAAGCAGGCCATCGCCCGGGGCTTCGCCGACGCTCGGCAGCTCACGACCGACGAGCACCTGGCCCCGCTCCGCGACCATCCCGAGTATCGGGCCATCGTGTCACGCTTCGACGAGGTGGTCCGCGCTCGCGTTCAGCGTCTCATCGACGACGCCCGAACCACCTTCCGCGTCGGCGAGCCCGGCTCGCCCTACACCCTCGTCCGCGACGATGCGCTGAACCTCGTGTACGTCTCGGCGTTCGATCCGAAGATCTTCCAGCAGGCCCGCGACGAGGCCGCCCGGCTGCAGCGCTGGTGGAACGCCGTCGCCGGCGACCGACCCGCGAGCGCTTCGCCCGCACGCTCCGAGCCCCCCGTGCTGGTCATCCTCCCCACCCGGGCCGATTTCATCGCCTGGGCCCGCAAGCGTTTCGGCGACCGGGCCGACCGCGTCGGCGGCGAGTACAGCCACGGCGAGCGTCGGCTGGTCTCCATGGACCTGGGCTCCTCCTGGCGGCATGAGTTCTGGCACGTGCTGCACTGGCGCGACATGGACGCCAGGGGCCAGCGGCATCCGTTCTGGGTCATGGAGGGGCTCTGCTCCATCGTCGAGGACTGCGACATCGGACCCAGGGGCGAGATGATCGTGCTCCCGAACTGGCGCACGAACATCGCCCGGCGACTCGCTCGCGCCGGCAACCTCATGCCGTGGGAAGTGCTCATGGCCCTGGACCAGAAGCGGTTCATGAGCTCCACGCCCAGCGCCATGTACGCGCAGTCGCGGGCGATCTTCATGTTCCTGGCTTCCCGCGGCAAGCTCGCCGAGTGGTACGCCGCGTACGTCGAGCGCTTCGCCGAGGATTCCACGGGCCGCGTCGCGATGGAGCGTGCCCTGGGCGCACCGATCAAGCAGATCGAGAAGGACTACCGCGCGTGGCTGAGAGACCTGCCCGAGGCCCCGAGCGAGCTCGGCAAGGGACCGGCGAACCTGCCCTTTGACGTGGGGCCCGGCGCGGGCGACGGCCCGACGGTCGACGTGGACCTCATCGCCGCCTTCGCTGGCAACACAAGCGTTCCGACCGGGGGCATGCGCACCGGCGACGTCATCACCAGCGTGAACGACCAGCAGGTGCGGGACCTGAATGATCTAGCCCGCGTGCTGGGCGGATTCGCCGCGGGCCAGAGCGTGCGCATCGCGTATCGCCGCGGACAGAAGCACGCGACGACGAGCATCACGCTGGTTGGGCCGAGGTAGGCGGATCGACGAACCAGTGCCGGCCACTGCCGCCGGCGCCTCCCTCGCGGAGGTGCCGCCAGAGGGTCCCGCACGCCTTGCAGCGGTACCGGGTCGTGACCTCATACGACTTTCCGCCGAAGAGCTCCTCAGCCTCGGGCTCACCGATGGCTTCGAGAGCGGCACGATCGTGATTCACGCACCGGTCGCATCCCGGGGTGGTACTCATGGCTTACTCCAAGGAACGTACGGCTCGGGGTCTCAGACTCTCCGCGTCCGACGCCGCCCCAGGATCGACGCCGCGATCGCCACGAGCACGGCCCCGCTGGGCGTGGGCACCGGCTCGCCGAAGATGAGATCGTCGATCGCGACCACGTCGACCGTCGGCAAGCCGAAGACCGACGAGGACGTGGCGTTCAGCGGCACCGTGCCCGCGAGGATGCGGACCGAGGCGACCACCGGCGAGGCGAAGCTGGCGCCGACGAACGAGTACGTGGCCTCCCCGCGCGTCGCCGGCACCGGCAGGTCCAGCAGCATGAACCCCGACGCGTCGAAGTACTGCACCCGCGTGGGCCCGAACTCATCCACGTCGGCAAAGACCGCCCCGAAGCCGCGCGAGAGCGCGGGCAAGGTCGTCCCGGGGATCACAAAGTCGATCGTCGTGCGCACGCTCCCCTGTGCGGCCATCATCCGCTCGCCGGAGTAGGGCATCAGCCCGGTGAGATACGCCGGGTTCACGTCCCCGAAGTTCACCGCCACGCCGGTGCCGTCGCCGATCGCCGCGCTCACCAGCAGGCCCGTCCCGGGCGTGGACAGCACCACGCCCCGGGGCGAGACGGCGTTGTAGTGCGTGCCGCTGAGCAGGTTCGGCGTGGCCAGCGTCGCCGGGAGATCGTCCCAGTCGATCTCGCGCCGACCGGTCAGGAACGACCGGGGCAGATACGGATTCAGCGGGCCAAGATCGGCGCGAAACAGCCCGATCGCCCCGGCCAGATCGGCCCGAAAAGCACCGGTCGTCGAGCGTGTGATCTGCCCAGCCACCGGCGCGACCAGACCAAGCACGCCCACCGCCACGAACATCAGCGACTTCGCTTGCATGCAACACCCCGAACTGGAAAGACGATCCGGACCCACCGCTCAGATCGGAGCGTGGCGTCCTCGGCGTGGGAGGTGTTGCACGAGGAGCACCCCGATCGCCCGCCATCCGCACCGCCATGGGGAGATGACCACCGGTTCCAGTGGCCCGCCGGATCGACTGATCGGACGCTTGCCCAGCTTCTCGGACACACGACAGAGAGCGACACCGACCGACAGATGGACGGGCTCGATGGCGTGGATTGTGTGATGATCCGGCTTGGCGTGGCGCCGGAGCAGGCGCAACAATCGCCCGATGCCCACTCCCCCCGACGTCGCCGCCGCTCCGATCGCTCCCGCGTCCATGGTGCCCACGCCGGTGCGGGTGGAGATTCCCTCGAACGTCGGCTCGGTGCACAAGACCTTTGACGTCAAGCGTGTGGGCTTTGAGTCGCCCACGTTCGACGTGATGGGCGGGTGCTCTCGGCATGAGATCCGCGTGCACGAGCACGGGTTTGTCGCACTTGTGGACGCGATGCCGAGATTGGTCCCGCAGGGCCAGACCGCCGACGCGGCGATCGTGCAGGCGGCCAGAGTGAGCTATGGCCAGGGCACCAAGAAGGTGAACGAGGACCGCGGGCTGATCCGGTATCTGCTCCGGCACAGGCACACCACGCCGTTTGAGATGCTCGAGTTCAAGTTCCACGTCGCGATGCCCATCTTCATCGCCCGGCAGTGGATCCGGCATCGCACCGCGAACGTGAACGAGTACTCGGCGCGATACTCCATCGTCCCCGATCGCTTCTACAAGCCCAGCATCGACGAGGTCCGCAAGCAGAGCGTGAGCAACCGCCAGGGCGGCGAGGAACGGTTCACCACCGACGCCGCGACCGCCCCCGACGAGGCCCGCACCGCGGAAGAGTTCCTGCGCTACTTGGACGACGCGGAGAAGATGTACGAGCGGTACGACGCGCTGACCAAGCAGGGCGTCAGCCGAGAGCTGGCCCGGATCGCGCTCCCGGTGAGCGTGTACACCGAGTGGTACTGGAAGTGCGACCTGCACAACATCCTGCGGTTCCTGTCGCTGCGGATGGACAGCCACGCGCAGCAGGAGATCCGCGTGTACGCCGAGGCGATGTACGCGCTCCTGCAACCCATCGTGCCGCTGACGATGGAGGCGTTCCGGGACTACGAACTGCAGAGCGTTCGGCTGACGCGGCTGGAGATCGACGCGCTGCGGAACAGGTCCGCGACCATCGCCAGCGACAACAAGCGTGAGCAGAGCGAGTGGGACGCCAAGCGGGCCTCGCTGGGTCTGTAAACCAGGGACGCCGGGGGAAAGGGCACGGGCGTGTACGAGCACTTGCCGAAGGACCAGCAGCGAGCGGTGCAGCGGGTGCTGCAATGGCGCGACATGCCCGCCAGACCGAGGTCGCCGAGATTTCTTCGACTCACCCGGCTCGCCCTGGTCGCGTGCCTTGCGATGCTCCCCGTGCTGCTGATCATTCGATTCGCGATCCCGGGCGTGTCGTTCGGCGTGGTGCTGCTTGTCTGGATGGCCGCGACCATGGGACTCGTGATCTGGAGGGAGTGGTTCGTGCGCTTCCGTTTCCTGCCACACCTGCGGACGACGGCGTTCCTGCTCTGCCCGCGCTGCCACTATGTGCTGACCGGAGCGCCGGAGCAGGGCCAGTGCCCGGAGTGCGGCACGTTCTACACGCACTCGGAAGTGGCGAGCATGTGGCGGTTTCACTACGGCGTGCGCATCGATCGTGAGACGCGGCAGAGCAGCGGGTCAAGCATCGATGACAAGTTGCCCACCATGCCGATCGTGCCCAAGCGACTCCTCATTGAGTCACGCACTCTGAACGTCCTTGTACTCATCATTTTTGTGCTGGGCTGGGGAGTTTCGGTCCTGGCCATTCTTCAGCCGGTTCATAAGCAGACTGTGCCCGTCTTGCTTGCGGTTGCGGGCATGTTCCTTCCCTGGCTGGTTTTCATTGCCATTTGGATCGCTCGAAGACGCGCGATACGCGCTCTCCTCGACCCGAACCAGGGCTGCGTGTGCTTGAACTGCCACTTTCCGCTTCCAGCCAGCGATGCGCAAGGAGTATGCCCAGAATGCGGCCGGAGGTATGATCGCATCGAAGTCGTGAAAGCCTGGTGCGAAACCCACCGGCTCGGCGACCGGTACTCATCGGCGAAGAGCAACGTTGTTCAGACCGAACAATCGCCTGAATCCAATCGATGAATTCCCCTCATCCATTGACCCCTGACAAGCAACGCGTCGCTTCCAGCGACGCGGCGAAGGACCTGCCCGTTCAAGTGCGGCCGCTTTCCGCTCGCCACTGGACCGAAATCACGTCAATACCGTTCATTCTGTTCGTCCTTTCGTCTATTGCTCTCACCGGACACGCTTTGTGGAAGCCGCCGCTACTGCTTCCCTCGGCAATACTCCTGCAGGCCGTGGCATCCATCTGGCTCACCGTGGTCTTCAGTCGAAATCGGTTCAGGAAGAGAAAGAAGACGACTCGTGCACAGGACTTTCTTGAGTCGGCACAGTGCTTTCTCTGTCCGAACTGTCACTACGACCTCAACGGTGGCGATGACGAAGGCGTGTGCCCGGAGTGCGGGACGACATATGTGCGTGCGCGAGTCGTGGACGCGTGGCGGGCGGCCTATTGGATTGAGAGGACATTTCCTCACTCGAAGGGTGATTGTCCGATGACCCGGAACACCCGGGGAGAAGCGGAACGAGCACGATGAGCACAGAGAGCGGTCGAGCGACTTCACGCCCCTGCGCCGAGCGCTGCCCCGCCTGCGGCGTCGCGCCGCTGGAACTGGTCTTCGTGCACGGCCACGGGCAATGCCGACGATGCGGGCAGAACGTGCAGCCCTGCTGCCAGCCGCAGGAGTGGCCGGACGATCCGCCCGCCGCACCCGCAGAGCACGACCGCGGGTGATGAACACCATGCGAACGCATGAAGCAGCTTGCACGAACGTGGCCAATGCTGGCACCACGTTCGGGCGGTGGTGATTCCCCAGTTCGGTGAATCGAACGATTTTCCATTTGAATCGTCCAATGCTCTCCGTCACAGTGGATGTGTGACACCGCACGAACCGAGCGTCATCTCACGTTGACGCCCAGGGGGATGATGTGTCCGGGAGGGCTTGCGATGGTGACGATCCATACCGACGGCCGAGTGCAGTTCCGCGTCTATCTGCCGCACGCCGAGAGCGTCGAGCTCATGTCCAGCGTGAACGACTGGGCGCAGTCGACGCCGCTGCAGCGGAAGAACGAGGATGGCTCCTCACCCTGCACGACGGAGGACTGGAACGGCTGGTGGCACGCGGACGTCGACGGGCTCGACGCCGGCGAGCACTCGTTCAGCTATCTGGTGGACAACACGTACTGGCTGCCGGACTACGCGGCCCACGGCGTGCGCCGCAACAGCTTCGGCAACTGGACGAGCGTGCTGGTCATCGTGCGCGACGCGGGCGACACGGCGCGACTCCCGCATATCGGCGTGCACGCCGAAGCAGGCGGATCGAAGAACGCCGCGTTCCTGGAACAGGCCGGACGTGCCGAGTTCACTCGACGGTCAGCGTCCGCATGAAGGTCTGCAGCTCGGCGGTGAGCGAGCGTCCCCTGGCGACGGCCTTCTCGCGCTTGTCGCGCAGGTCCTCGAGCTGTGTCTCCTGGTCGGCGAGCTTCTTCACGTACCGGGCATAGAGCGCGTCGGTCCGATCCAGGCGAGCCATGTTGTCGCGCAGTCTGGACTGCTCGGCGGAGATCTCCTCGATCTGCCGACCGAGGTCCGCCGCCTCGGAGGTTGCGGCGTTGATGTCCCCCTGCCGCGTGCTCAGGTCGCGGAAGGCCTGCAGCACGGCCTCCGAAGCCCGGCCCTGCTGGCGAAGCTGCAAGAGCGTGGGAAGATCCATCGACGTGACCGCGAGCATCGTGGACGACACATACTCAAAGCCCAGCGTCAGATCGCTCTTGGATCCGGGGCCGATCTCGCGCTCGAAACGCAGGACCGTCTGGGTCTCCTCGACGGGCTTGGCCTCGCTCACGAGCGTCCAGCCGGGCACCTTGGGCTGCTCGATGATGACGGTTCGGCCGCGCTTGGCGTCCTTGTTGTCGAAGGTGTAGGTGATCGTCTGGGTGCTCTTGATGGTCTGTTCGATGGAGCCGGAGACGATGCGGACCTTGGCGGTGTTCTCCTGCGACTCGCCTTTGCTCAGCACGTTCACGTCCAGATCGAGCGCGTAGGCGAGCAGACGCTTGTCGCCCTTGGCGACCTGGCCGATCTGGGCGTCGCCGGCATAGGTCGCCGAGTCGAACACGCTGATGGGCCCGGGGAGGAGCTGGAGGCCGGAGTCGTTGACGATCTCGACGCCGCGCATCGGGTGCTCACGCCCGTCACCGGGCGAGAAGATGCTCACGCGGCGTCCCTGGACGGTGCCGGTGAGGATCGGGAGCATCGCCGAGCGTTGCCGCTCGATCGTGACCGGCGACTCGAGCTGGAACTGGAAGACCTCGCCGACGTCGACCCCCTGGGCTTGGCTCTGGGCGGCGTAGTTGGCAAGGTCGTCGGCCGTGATGCCCGCCGTCGGCTCACCCGTGAACGGCGATCCCCCGCCGCTACCGGCATCCTGAGCACTCATGGGTGCAGGCGCACCAGGGGCGGCTTCTGCGCGCCCCATCAACCGCCCGCCTTCGATCTTCGCCAAGGCTCGTTGACGGGGTGAGCCATCGCGCACGTCGACCCCGCCCGCATACGCCCGCGGCAGGACGCCCGGGATGGTCGGCACGGGAACGGTGGGTCGGAACGTGAAGAGCGGCTCGTACAAGTCCATCTGGAAGCTCACCGGGCGCCCGCTGACCAGGGCCAGCCGAACGCCGTTCCAGTCCTGGTCCGTGGTGTTCTCGACGATGGCCCAGCCCTGCAAGGTCATGAGCCCGGGCTTGTCGCCCTTGGCCGGGGCGTCGGGATCGGGGAGCACCAGGCGATAGGAGGTCTTCCAGACCGGCATCTCGTGCACATACCCGACGACCACCCGGCGTGCGCCGGCCCCGGTGAAGCGGATGTCCACCGTCTTGGTTCGATCCGCGCGATGCTCGGCGAGCGCGGCGAGGGCCTTGTTCAACTCCTCGGCAAGCGCGGGATCAAGGATCTCAAAGCCGGTTGACTCCGCAAGGTTCACCGATCGCACGCCGCTCTTGGTCACCAGATTGATCCACGGGAGCGTGTGCACGCTCGCGGGCTTGTCGCCGGACCCGTGGTAGACGGTCGGCTTGTTCTCCACGTTCAGGATGGTGCCGGAAACCTCGCCGGTGATCGTGGTGATCTTCACTGGCGTGCCGCGCAGACGCTGCAGAAGATCGCTTGCTGCGGGGTTGTCGGCGATGTCGATCCCGAAGCTGGCCAGTCGCTTGGCAAGCGGCTCCTTGGAGCCGTAGGAGACGCTCTCGATGCGCCCCCCATCCAGGTCCAGGAGCACAAGCGATTTGAGAATGTCATTGATCTGGTCGGTCTTGAAGCGAAGCTGGAGCTTGGCGGCGTCCTCGACACGACCCTGACGCTCGAAGTAGCCGACTCCCGAGCGATACAGGGTGATGGTGCGGATCGGGATGCGAGCGGCGAGATCCTCGGCATCGCCGGCAGCCGCCCGGGCGTGTGCGACAGGCACGTCCGTCTGCGCCGGGGCCTCACGAGGCACTGCAACGGCCAGCGGAAAGATCGAGCCAACAACAAGGGCACGAGAGAGCATTGCCGACGCGTCGCGCTGCAGCATGGTGGAGTCCTTCCAAGGAGCGCCCGTCGACCGCACCGCAGCGGAGCCGAGCGTCGTGACCGATTTCCAGCATACCGCATCGCGGGCTCTGGCCCGCCAAGGGCCGGACGAGGGCGAAAGGCATGCCTTACGAGGCTCATGGCCGGCGAAGGGTGCGCGTCTCCAGCAACAGCGCGGGAATCGCTGCACCTATGCACCGCGGCACGCCGAAGTGGACTCCGGCATCCCCTACACTGGGCACAGGCCCGAGAACTCCCGAGCATGGCACACCTTCCAGTCCTGAACAACGCTCGAACGACGCGGACGCAGATGGCCACGAACGCGGAAACGCGTCGGCGGCTGGCCCAGGAGCTGTCGGAGTTCCTGAGCCACGGTTCCGGGGCCGATGGTCGCGGGGGAGAGGTGCGGTTCGGGAGGCACGATCGGCTGCTGTACGCCACCGACGCCTCGCTCTATCAGGTGGAGCCGATCGGGGTAGTGGTGCCGGCGTCGATCGCCGACGCGGAGCGGGTCGTGCGCTGGTGCGGGGAGCGCGGGGTGACGATGCTGCCGCGCGGGGGCGGGACGTCGCTCGCGGGTCAGTGCACGAACCACGCGGTGGTGATCGATCTGACGCCGGCGTGCCGAGCGGTCAAGGGTGTGGATGTCGCATCGCGATCGTGCGTGGTGGAACCGGGCATCGGGATCGACGAGCTCAACGAGCATCTGGCGAAGAGATCGACCGGGTTGTTCTTCGCGCCCGATCCGGCGACGACGCGGCAGTGCGCCATCGGCGGAGCGATCGGGAACAACGCCGCCGGGGCGCGTTCGGTGCTGTATGGCCGCACGAGCGAGAACATCCGCCGCATCGACGTCGCGCTCGCAACCGGCGAGCGGGTCTGGCTCGGCCCGGACGCCGGAAGGACGGACGCGACAGCGAGGCGGCTGGCGGCAGGGGTCATCGAGATCGTGCGTGCCCACGCCCGGCTGATCCGCGAGCGGTTCCCGAAGACCATCCGGCGCAACGCCGGGTACGGGCTGGACATGATGCTCGACCAGATCGAGCACGGGGCGACGCCGGAGACACTGGATCTCTCCAAGCTGCTGTGCGGAAGCGAGGGCACGCTCGCGGTGACGCTCGGGGCCGAACTGCTGCTGCACCCGACGCCCAAGGCCAAGGGGCTGGCCCTTGTGGCGTTTGAGAGCGTGGATGCGGCGATCGACGCGACGCAGGCGATCCTCAAGACCCGCCCGAGCGCGGTGGAACTGCTGGATGACGTGGTGCTGGAAGCCGCTCGCGGGAACGAGCAGTGCCGAAGGTACCTGCAGATCATGCCAAGGCCCAACGGCCGGGATGCCCAGGCGATCCTGTATGTCGAGTACTTCGGCTTTGACGGGGGTGCGGAGGACGTCCGCTCGCGATTCGCGGATCTCCGCGCTTTGCTCGCGGATGCCGCGGCACACGGGGCCATCGTCGAGACCACAGATGCCGGGATGATGAACACGGCGTGGCTGCTCCGTAAGGCGGGTGAGCCGCTGCTGCACGGGCTGCCGGGCAAGCGCAAGCCGATCACGTTCGTCGAGGACAACGCCGTGCCCGTCGAGCGACTGGGCGAGTTCGTGCGCCGGTTCCGCACCATCGTGGAACGGCACGGGACCAGGGCCGCGTACTGGGCCCACGCCTCGGTGGGCGTGCTGCACGTGCGACCGATGATCGACATTCATGACCCTGACGATCGCGCTCGGCTGCGCGCCATCGCGGTGGAAGTCGCCGATCTGGCGCGGGAGTGCGGGGGAATCATGTCGGGTGAGCACGGGGACGGGCGCGTCCGCGGACCGCTGCTGGAGCGGTTCTTCGGGCCCGAGCTCATGGGCGCGTTCCGACAGGTCAAGACGCTCTTCGATCCCAAGGGTCTGCTCAACCCGGGCAACATCGTGGCCCCTGGACCGATCGAGAGCATCACCCAGAACCTCCGCGTGGACGCCGACGCGGCGGGGCTGGACGACGAGCACCACGGTCCGGGTTCGGCCCAGGCGGGCCCGACCATCGATACGTTCTTCGAGTACGCCGCCGAGGGCGGCTTCGCGCACGCCGTGGAGCAGTGCAACGGCGCGGGAGTCTGCCGCAAACGCGGCGGGGTGATGTGCCCGAGCTATCAGGGCTCTCTGGACGAGCGCCATTCCACGCGAGGCCGGAGCAACGCGCTGCGGCTGGCGATCACCGGGCAGTTTCCGTGGAAGCGAGAGGACGGCTCGGAGCACGCCGGCGGTCCGAACTGGAACGACCCGGAGACGATCAAGACGCTCGACCTGTGCCTGTCCTGCAAGGCGTGCAAGAGCGAGTGCCCGAGCAACGTGGACATCGCCAAGCTCAAGGCCGAGTACACCGCGCAGCGGTATCGGCAACTCGGGAGCGTTCCGCTGGCCGCGCGGCTGACGGGCCAGGTGCGCTGGCTGAACCGGGTCGGCTCGCTGACGCCGGAGCTGGCCAACTGGGCGAGCTCGACGCCGCCGGCGCGGGCGATCATCAACCGCATGATGGGCATGCACCCGAAGCGCACGCTGCCGACGTTCTCGCGCTCGCTGTACGCGATGCACCGCCGGTCCGCGGCAAAGCCGGGGTCGCCGCGGGTCATGCTCCTCACCGACTGCTTCACGACCTACAACGAGTCGCACATCGGCCTGGCGGCGATCCGCTCGCTCGAGGCGCTCGGGTACGACGTGGAGCTCTCGCCGTCGTCCTGCTGCGGGCGGTCGATGATCTCCGTCGGGATGCTCAAGGAAGCGATCGAGTCGGCCGACGCCGCGATCGAGCGGCTGACACCGGCGATCAACGATCCCAAGGTGCGGGCGATCATCGTCTGCGAGCCGTCGTGCCTGAGCGCGATCAAGGACGACTGGCTCGCGCTGCGCTGCCGCACGCCGATCGAGCTCCGCCGGGCCCTGGCGGCCAAGGCCATGCTGCCGGAGGAGTTCATCGAGCGGCACTGGAGCGATCATCCCGGCTCCGCACGCCTCAGCTCCAAGGCGATCGCCGGCCCGGACGTGCTCCTACACGCGCACTGCCATCAGAAGTCGCTCTGGGGCGCCGAGAGCTCGGCGAAGCTCCTGCGCCGGCTCGTGGGCTCGCGGCTGAAGGTGCTCGACACGGGGTGCTGCGGAATGGCCGGGTCGTTCGGATTCGGAGCCGACAAGTTCGAGCTCTCCATGCGGATCGGCGAGCTCGCGCTCCTTCCGATCGTGCGAGCGGCGTCCAAGGACGCGATCATCGTGGCGACCGGCACGTCATGTCGGCATCAGATCCACGATGGCGCGGCGCGGCGGGCGGTGCACCCGATCGAGCTTGCCGCCGAACTCCTCCCGGAGCTGCTCACCGAGCCGTAGCGGGGGCTATTCCCCGGGTGTCGGCTTGTGATGCTGCGCGGGGGTTTCCACGCGGGTCTCGACGACTCGGGTGCGGGCGTCGTCGTAGATGTAGACGGCTCCAGGGTTGGGCTCGTTGTGCGGGCACTGCTTGTGCGAGCCGTCGCAGATGGGAAAACGCTGGCTCAGCCCGCAGGCGCAGACCCAGACGGGCTTGTCGCTGGGTTCGATCTTGATCGGGCCGTTGGCCGAGAGCTTGACGATGCGCGGCATGCGATCCTTCTCCTTGGCGAGTTCATCCGGGGACGGTCAGGCCGTCGAGGATCGACAGCAGAATGGCCTGCGTGGATTCCGGCGGATATGCGGGGCGAACCGCGTCACGCCCGAAACCTGCTCCGCCCTCGCCGCGGGAAACAAATCGCGAAGAGGTCATCGCGCCGCGGCCGATGACGCGATGGGCGCACACCGGCAGCACGTTGTTCACGATGTCGTCGGGAACGACATAGTCCCGCCCGGCGAGCACGGCTGTGGCGCGAGCGGCCTGGGCCAGCGCCAGCGAGCCGCGGGGCGAGAGCCCGACCTGCAGATCGTCGCGCGACCGGGTCGCGCTGGCCAGGTCGATGATGTACCGGATCAGCGCGTCGTCGATCCGCACGCGCTCGACCTGCTGCTGCAGATTGAGCACGTCCGAGGCGTGCAACACCGGCGAGAGGGCGTGCAGCGCGCGATCCCCCGGGCGCTGCGACAGCACCCGCGCCTCGACCGTCGCGTCGGGATATCCGAGACTGATCCGCATGAAGAACCGATCGAGCTGATTCTCCGGGAGCGGATAGGTCCCCTCGAAATCGAAGGGATTCTGGGTCGCGATGATCATGAACGGCTGGTCCAGCACGTGCGTCTTGCCGTCCACCGTCACGGTGGCCTCGCTCATGGCCTCCAGGAGTGCGGTCTGGGTCCGCGGGGGTGTGCGGTTGATCTCGTCGGCCAGCACGATGTTCGCGAAGATCGGGCCGCGCTTGAACTCGAACACGCCCTTGAGGTCCTGTCCGCCGTGCCCGTTGCTGCCGGTGTCGGTCCGGAAGATGCTCACGCCGATGATGTCCGAGGGCAGGAGGTCGGGCGTGAGCTGGATGCGGCTGAATGAGCAGTCGACCGACCGGGCCAGGGCGGTCGCCAGGACGGTCTTGCCGACGCCCGGAACATCCTCGATGAGCACGTGCCCCCTGGCGAGCAGGCAACACAGCAACTGATCCACGGCGGTCGAGTTGCCAAGATAGACGCCCGAGATGCTGTCGCGCAGACTTTGGATCGGAGTGGTCATGGAGGTCTTGAAGGTCGAGAGCTCTGCTTCCGCGACTCCTCCGGACGGTGCAGACATCAGAGTCGTCAGAGTCTCTTGTCGCTTATCCGGGCCACGAGTATACGGATCGCGCCGCGCATCGGTTGTGTTCCGGCTGGCCGTCGGGCGGAGATCGGCGGGCGCGATCGATTCGCCCGACCCGCCGACCCGCTGCAACAGATATCCTTCTCATGCGCATCATGGAGCAGGAGTTCCCGCCATCTTCCCGAGCCCCCCGCGCCCGCGGGCCCGGGTCCCCCTCCCCCGCGGATCGGACCAGGCCCCCGATCGACCCCGGGCTTTTGCCCATCGACGCCCTGCCCCCGTCGCCGGCGCCGACGACGGCGCCAGTCGGGCAGGGCGTGCCGCCGCTGGGCCGAGAACTGGGCGGCGATCTGCCGTGCGTCGTCTGCAGCTACAACCTGCGTGGGTTGTCCATCCGCTCGATGTGTCCGGAATGCGGGACGGGCGTTCGGGCCACGATCCTCGCGCTGGTCGATCCGCAGGCCAGCGAGTTGCAGCCCATCCGCTTCCCCAAGCTTGTGGCCAGCGCGGTGGTGCTCTGGGCTGCGGGCGCCGTGGCGGTGGCGATGATGTGCTGGCTCCCGCACGCCGCCGACGCCCTGCGATTGCTCGGGATGAACATCGACCGTCCGAGCGCCAAGCTCGGGGTCATGCTCGGGCTTGGGACGTCGCTGCTGGGCGCGTTGGTGCTGGTCCGCCCGCACGCCAAGCTCGGGGTGCTGGTGCCGCTGATGACCCTTCTTGGCGCCTTGCTGTACGCTCCGCTCGGATATGTCATGTGGAAGCAGCAGGCCCTCATGGACGCGATCGGCGGCCCTCGGTACTTCACGGGCTGGGCGCCGATGGTCGAGGCCACGACGCTCAGCGTGCTTGCGTACGGGCTCATCGCGGCGATCATCATGCTGCAGCGTCCGATCGCCCGCGCCCTTGTGGCACGGAGTCTGGTCATGCGGACCGGACGCGTCGACCGCCAGACGATGTACGCCATGGCGATCGCCTGCTTCATCGCGATCGGAGGGGCCCTGCTCGGCCGGGCCGTGCCCAGCACGGTGCCCATGTGGTCCGACCTGGCCAGAGTTTCGGGCATCGTGCTCGTGATCTTCGGCTCGCTCATGCTGAGCATCGGGCTGCTCGGGTCGCTCCTGGACTGCGCCCGCATCGCCTCCGCGATCGTTGCGCCAAAGCCGACGCTGCGAAAGGTCATCCGCGAGGGCCACGCTCAGCCCAAGACGGCCATCGGCAAGCTCATCGACCCGACGCCCTCACCCGGGCCGTCGACGCCGAGCATGCTCACGCCGATCGACCCCACCCACACGCCACCCCCACCCCCACCGCCGACGGCGATCACGGAGACCAAGCGTTGACCGACGAGGAGAGAGAGCGCTTCGATCGACTGCTCGAAGACTGCATCGCCGAGCTGCCGGGCAAGGTGCGTGAGCTCATCGACGAGGTTCCCATCGTGGTGCTGGATCGCCCGACGCCGGAGATGGTGCGGGATCTCATCGTCGATGGAACCCTGCTCCCCGAGGACGACCCCGACGAGCTCTGCGGTCTGCACTCCGGCGTCGCGATCACCGAGCGTTCCATCGAGGATCCGGGCGGGTGGGGGCCGCTCAATCTCGACACCGGGGGGCCGGAGCAGATCCACCTGTTCCGCGTCGGGATCATCGACCTGGCCGGCGGCTGGGACGACCCCAACGCAGATGACGCCGTGTACGAGGAGATCCGGATCACGGTCCTGCACGAAATCGGGCACCACTTCGGGCTTGACGAGGACGACCTTGAACAACTGGGGTACGCCTGAGGGGTCTTCAAGGGCGGGGGTGTTTACACTTCCCTGCGCATTCCCCGTACGTCTGATTCTGGTGGCACAGGCGCCCCGCCTGTGACTTCCGTCTGGTGGCACAGGCGTCCCGCCTGTGATTTCTTGAA
This sequence comes from Phycisphaerales bacterium UBA4658, assembly GCA_002405485.1. GTDB lineage: Bacteria > Planctomycetota > Phycisphaerae > Phycisphaerales > UBA1924 > UBA4658. Next base: position 77,098 of record DHLW01000173.1, on the reverse strand, counting down.
GGCCTCCTACATGAACACTCCCGTCATCGTCGCCGCCCGTCGCACGCCCATCGGCAAGTTCTTCGGCGGGCTCTCGAAGGTTCCAAGCCCGGTGCTGGGTTCATACGCCCTCAACGCGCTGCTCAGCGATGTGCCGGTCAAGGACCACGTGGACGAGGTGCTCATGGGCTGCGTCCTGCAGGCCGGAGTGGGCCAGAACCCCGCGCGACAGGCCGCGCTCAAGGCCGGGCTCCCCAGCACCATGTCCGCGATGACCGTGAACAAGGTCTGCGGGTCGGGTCTGGAGGCCGTCATGCGTGCGGCGAGCGCGATCAAGGCCGGCGACGCCTCGTGCGTCCTCGCGGGGGGCATGGAGAACATGACCGCCGCCCCGCACTTTGCCCGCGTCCGCGAGGGCGTGAAGTACGGCCCGGCCCAGATGGAAGACCACATGGCCTATGACGGCCTGCGCTGCGCGTTCGAGGCGTGCGCCATGGGCGACAGCGCGGACTTCATCGCGGGCAAGTTCGGCATCACCCGCGCCGAGCAGGACCGCTTCGCCGTGCAGAGCCACCACCGCGCCGCCGAGGCCATCAAGCAGGGCTGGTTCAAGAGCGAGATCGTCGCCCTCACCGGCGAGCAGTGTCTGGACAAGAAGTCGCCCGGCGTGGCCAGTGACGAGGGCGTCCGCGCCGAGACCACCCTCGACGCCGTGAGCAAGCTCCGCCCGGCGTTCAGCAAGGATGGCACCGTCACCGCCGCCAACGCCAGCCAGATCTCCGATGGAGCCGCGGCGGTCTGCGTCATGAGCCACGCCAAGGCCGAGAAGCTCGGCATCAAGCCGATCGCCAGGATCGTCGCCTATCACACCTCGGGCGTCGCCCCCAAGGAGATCTTCGCCGCCCCGATCTCGGGCGTCCAGGGCGTGCTGCAGAAGGCCAATCTCACCGTCAACGACATCGACCTCTTCGAGATCAACGAGGCCTTCGCCGCGCAGGTGCTCTGCAACATCAAGGAGCTCGGCGTGCCAGAGAGCAAGCTGAACATCTGCGGCGGCGGCGTGGCCCTCGGGCACCCCATCGGCGCCAGCGGCGCACGCGTCCTGGTCACGTTGCTCCACCAGCTCAAGCGGACCGGCGGCAAGCGCGGGGTGGCCGCCCTGTGCCTGGGCGGTGGAAACTCGGTGGCCATGGTGGTCGAGGTCTGAACCGGTGAATCCGCACGACGGCCGCAGTGACTGCGCGCCGCGGATGTGAAACGCCTTTGTTCGCCGATCGCAGCCGATCCCGCCTTGCGGGGGCGCGATCAACTGGCCCGAAAGAGGGGCTTGGGACCAGGGTCGGCTGCCGATCCGAGCGGTGTCGCCGGGAAAGGAAAGTGGAGCGGAGGAGACTCGAACTCCCAACTTCCAGCTTGCAAAGCTGGCACTCTACCAATTGAGTTACCGCCCCAACGCCCCCCGGGTGGCTCGACGCCGTGAAGCGATCGGCGACCCACCGTGCGTCAAGCGGAGAGGGAGGGATTCGAACCCTCGATACAAGGTGATACCTCGTATATCGGTTTAGCAAACCGACGCCTTCAGCCTCTCGGCCACCTCTCCAGATGTGGCCCAAGCATAGCCGTGGGGAGTGGACACCGCCACACGGATCTCGCGCGTGCCGGGGAGCGATCGGGATGACCCAGTTCCGGGATCGCTCGCACGGCGCGCATGATCGGAACCTCCAGCACGCGCAGAGCAAAAACAAGCCAAGGCCGGTGAGAGTCCGGCCTTGGCTCGAGCAAGGGGTGGTCAGTCCGCCGACGCGTCAGTTCAGGCAGGGGTGTGTTCCTGAACCAGCGCTCGATGGTCGGCGACGACCGTCCAGGTGGAGACATTCGTGGGGGCACTTGGTGCCCGGAGTCGGATCAATCGCGGTCGTGCGAGGAGTCGTCGCACCCGTCGTCGCAGGCGCCTGGGCCGCTGCTGCCGCCCTGGCCGTGCTTGGCGTCCAGCAGCTTGCGGAGGTACTGGTTCTCGCGCCGCGTGGCCTCGAGGTCGAAGACGAGGTACTTGACGCTGAGGCGGAGATAGTCGAGCGACTCCTGCAGCTCGCCGACGGTCTTCTTCATCCGCGCGTGCCGGTCGCGGGTCTCCTGCGCCAGATTCTGGATCTGCTCCCGCGCCGGGGCCGGCAGAGAGTCCAACTGCTGCATGAGGTCGCTCAGCTTGGCCTGAAAGTCCTGCTCGTTCATGGCGCGGTCCATCCGATCTTGAGTGTGTGTGCGCCGGGCGGAAAAGTCCGCTCGGCGGACCCGACGATCTTCGTCGGCGGGTCGATCCACACCGAAACAACGCTCGTTCCGGGGGCCAAACTCACACCCCTCGGGGCGTGCCAGAGGGCGTGGCAGGGCCGTCCGCCGAGAATCTCGCGGGAGACGCCACACCCGGCCCGGACTTCTCGGACCGTGGCCCTGATTGACATTCATGCCGAACGCGCCGGCCGTGCCGACTGCTGCCGAAAGTCAACGCATCGCGTCGAGCCGGCGCAGCACCTGTTGCACGATGGCGGGCGCCGCCTTGAGCGCGGCCATGGCCTTCTCGGGCTCGAGTTTGCGGGCATCCCCGACGACCTTCTTCAGGTGCTGGTCCCGCGCGATCACGAACGACTCGAAGAACTTCTCAAGCTCGTGCCGATTGAACCGGCTGAGCGGATCGGCCAACCCGCTCTGCATCGCGGCCCAGTCCAGCAGCGACGCGCCCGTCGGCTGGAAGCGATAGAGCGCGATCGTGTTCCTAAGGCGATCCAGCGGAGTCAGGAACGGATCCGTCGCCGATTCCGGCAGCTTGGACATTCTCTGGCGGACATCCCCGCTCGCCGGAGCCCCCATCAGTCGTGCGGCAAACTCCGCCTCGCGTGCGCTGCTCACGCCCGATCCCCCTCCCGCCCCCCCACCGCCTGCGCCGGCGGTCGTGCCCGAACCGCTGCCGCGCAGGTGCCCGGAGACCGAGCCATCCAGCGAGTCGGCAGCCAGCGCGGCTGCCTCATCGGCCGGGAGCAGCGTGGCGAACGCCGTCGAGATCGTCTTGAGTCCGGCTCGATCAAACCGGATCGTCAGCCGCTGGCACGGCTTGCCGTCCTGCGTCGTCTTCATCGCTTCGGTGATCACTCCGGAACCCCACTCGGGCTTTCCAGTGTGCAGCACGCGCTGACCGGCGGCGAACGTCCTCATCGTCTGGATCACATTGCACGTCCTGTGCGCGAACGACCGGCGGCATGCCGAACGCCCACGTTCGAACCGACGCGGCACAGTCGCTCAGACCCACGGCCCGGCGGCACCGCATCCTCCCACCTTCAACCCGCACCCGGGAGACACGCCTGACCGATGCGCCGTCGCATCGACGCTCCCGATGCCCTCGCTCGCGAATCGCCCGCCGATCCAACCCGGAGCGGAACGCGTTCAACGCCGAAGGGCATGTGTTCGTGTCAACGGGCGCTCGCGGCTGACCACGAGCACGAACCCGTCGTGAAGTATACACCCTCTCCCGCGTTCATGCCCGGGATGCAGACTTTCCCACCGTCTTCTTGGCCCTTGCCTATTTGTTCATGTCGGCGGGGCTCGGGTCGGTTCCGGCCGACGGAGCGCTTTCCCCGGCGTCCGGAGCAGGAGCCGTCGACGGGGCCTCCCCGGTGCCGCTCGAGGCCGGTTCGCCCAGACTCGCGGGAACGACCTCGAACCTGCTTCCAACGATCCGAAGCTCATCGACCCTAAGCGGGGCGACGATGTTCAGACCCAGAGCCGAATCAAACTTCGCATCGCCCACGATCCCGACCATCTTGCCCATTTTGGTAAGCAGTTCCACACCCTCACGCGGCACCACATAGCCCACCGTGCGCGTGGAGGACAGATCCGCCGATTCCACCCGATACATGAGCGGCATGCCGCGCTTGCCGTCATAGACGGTGCTCGGCAGGATGCGACCGACCATGGTGTAGACGGCCTGCTTCTCCACGTCCTCGATCGCGATCCGCACCATGCGGAGGCGCTCGTCGACGCCAGAAGTGTCTCGCAGGCGGCGTCGGGTCTCGATGATCTCCTGCTTCAGGAGCAACGCCCCCCGGCGATCCTCGAGCGCTCGCCGCAGACGTCCATCCTCACCCGTCGTTCCAAGGGTGTCGATCTTGCGATTGAACTCGCTGATGACGGTCTGCACTTCCGACTCGTTGTCCGTGCCCCGGTTGACCCGGTCGAACATGTCCCTCAGAACCGCGATGTCGTCGATGCGCTTGGTCACCTCCGGGCTCACACGCGGCGCAGAGCTCGCAGCCGGCGGCGTGCTCGCGGCGGGGGTCGCGGGCGCGGTCGCGGCCGGTTGCGCTCCCGAGGCATCGCCGGCGCGCGGCGCGGGCTTGACCTCGATGATGTCCGCCGCACCTGGCGGAACCGTGCCCCCCTGCTGGGCCGATGGCGCGGGCTGGGTCGGCGGGGTCACCGGGGCGGCGGGCGGAGGCATGAGCCGAGCCGATTCCTCCGGCGTCGCCCGACGCGTGAGTTCGGCCTTGACGAACCCGCGAGCGCCGGCTGGCGCGGGCACCAGATAGCCCTCGACAGTGCCGTCGACGCTCTTGACGACCGTCACGTTCTGAAATGAGGTGCCCGCGGGAAGGTCCCGCTCCAGCAGCAACTGCCAAGGTCGGGCGCCGCTCTCGTTGGCGGCCATGAGCTTTGAACCCTTGGTGAGCTTCAGGGTCTTGCTCGCCTCGTCGAAGGCCCCCTCATCGACCTTGACATATGCCCGCGTGCCCTCGGGATACACCGCCCGGAGCCATCCCCCGCCCTCGCCGTCGATCTTGAGCAGCGCGCCGGGCTGCAGCCGAGCGACCGCGTAATAGATCCCGCCATCCCCGGAGGACAGCGGCGCAGGCTTGGTGACAGCGACGACATACGGCGCGACCGGGCGGATGTCCGCGCGGGCCACGCTGACCCAGATGGCAATCCCGCCGACGGCGGCCGCGAGGGGCGCAGCGGACAAGATGCCCGTCCCGGCAACGACGACCGACGACACCAGGCGGCGAACGGACTTCTGCATGGACCGGCCAACAACAAGCACGCTGCGCATCTGTGGGCTTCTCCGGATACCGGCGCACGCGCCGGATGCTGATGGTACGCCCTTGCCGACAGTCTGAGAGGCCCTTCGGAGTCATTCCAGCGTTGTCCCCTCACGATCCGCGCAGGCCCTGCGCTTCCGGGTCGTACCCGCTGGGCGGCCCACCCATCCGTGTGGATTCGACCCGCCGATGGCGTACCTTTTTGCCGACCCTCACCATGGCGGCCCAACACATGCAAAGACCCTCCCCGCGGCACGCCCCTCGTTTCCAGCACGGAGCCGGGGTCGCCGCGCTTGCGCTGATCGTTTCCGGATGTGCCTCTCCCCTTGGGGACAAGCAGGACCGCGACCTTCGGCGAGCGGTGCGGGAGTCCGCCGCCCGGGAGCTGGCCGAGGCACAGGACAACGCGACTCCGGTGCGGCTGATCCGTGAGAATCGCATCGATCAGCTACGCATCAAGCCCGAAGTTCTGGAGAAGCTCGAGACCATCGGCGGTCCCCGCTCCTATGCCGGCGCCGAGCTGCCCACGGGGCAGAACCTCTTCGGGCGACCTGTGCGGACGGCCCGGGTCACGATGGAGCGTGCGGTGCAGTCGGCGGTGCAGCGGAACCTGAACGTCGAGTTCGCCCGCCTCGGACCGGCGATCAACCAGCAGCAGGTCGTCGCCGCGGAGGCCGCGTTCGACTGGATCTTCTTTACCAACGCCCAGTACCAGTCGACCGATCAGCCCCGGACGGCGACGAACTTTTCCACGGTTCGCACCGATGAGCGTGAGATTGCCGACGTGACCGCGGGCTTCCGCAAGCCGCTCATCGCCGGCGGCCAGCTCTCGCTCCAGACGCAGTTCACCAACACCGTCACCAAGACCGACAACCTGCAGACCTCGCCCGATCCGGCTCGCGAGGCGAACTTCGTCATCCAGCTTGATCAGCCGCTGCTGCGGAACTTCGGATCGGATGTCGCCCTCGCCCAGGTGCGACTGGCGCGCAACGCCGAGCTTGACCAGATCGCCGAGCTCAAGAGCACGCTGCTCACCAACGTGAACAACACCGAGGAGGCGTACTGGAACCTGATGCAGGCCGAGAGCGACCTTCGGATCCTGCAGCGGCTGCTGGAGCGCGGCGAGGAAGTGCTGAAACTCCTGCGCGACCGGGCCGAGTTCGACGCCAAGCCCGCGAACCTCTCCAACGCCGCGGCGACCGTCGAGAGCCGCCGGGCCGACGTCATCCGCGCGCAACGGGTGCTGAGAGACCGGTCCGAGCGGCTGAAGGTGCTCATCAACGATCCGGACTTTCCGGTCGGGTCGGAGGTGCTGCTGCTCGCCTATGACCAGCCCACCGAACAGCCCATGGAGTTCTCGCTCGTGGACTGCGTGAACACGGCGCTGGCCTCAAGACCGGAAGTCCAGCGGGCCGTGCTGTCGATCGACAACACCTCCATCCGCCAGACCGTCGCGGACAACGCTCGGCTTCCTCGGCTGGATCTGCGGGCCCTCACGCGATTCAGCGGCCTTGGGCCGGAGATCGGCTCGCCGTACTCCGACATCGAGGAAGCGAACTTCGTCGACTATCAGGTCGGGATCGCCTTTGAACAGCCCATCGGGAACCGGGCCGCCGAGGCCAACTTCCGCCAGCGGCGGCTCGAGCGCATGCAGGCGACGATCGCCTATGCGAACACCGTGCAGGGCATCGTGAATGATCTGAAGACCGCGCTGTATGACGTGGTCACGAACTTCACGCTCATCGAGCAGACCCGGGCGGCACGCGTGGCCGCCGCCGAAGACCTCCGCACACTCCTGATCGAGCAGGAAGTCCTCACCGGTCTGACGCCCGAACAGCTCAACCTGCGCTTGCAGCGGCAGGAACTGCTGGCGCGCGCCGAGCAGCAGGAGGTCGAGGCGACGCTGAACTACAACACCGCGTTGGCCCGGCTCTACACCGCGATGGGCACCGGACTGGACCGAAATCGCATCCGGTTCGGAGCACCACCCGTCAAGCTCGATTCCCGCACCAGCGAGATCTTCCCGGACTATCCCCTCGAGCCCCGCCGCAAGGCCATCGATGACATCCGCGCCGAGTGACGCCTGTTCCCGGCGTGCATGCCCATCGGCTTCATTGCCCGAACCCCGCCTCCGTGCCCACGTCTCATGCCGACATTGCCCGGGCCGTCGATCTGCTCCGTGCCGGGGGCGTGGTGGCATTTCCGACCGAGACCGTCTATGGCCTGGGCGCTGACGCCCTGAATCCCGAGGCCGTCGCCCGCGTGTTTGCGATCAAGGGACGGCCGGCGACCAATCCGCTCATCGTGCACGTGAGCGGACCGGAGATGGCCGGCCGAGTCGTCGCTCCTGGGGGCTGGAGCGAGGACGCCGATGCGCTCGCTCGCGCGTTCTGGCCCGGTCCGCTCTCGCTGATTCTGCCCAAAGCCGCCGATGTCCCCGACCTGGTGACCGCGGGAAGGCCCAGCGTCGCCGTGCGCTCACCGGATCACCCCACCGCGCTCGCCGTGCTGTACTCCCTGTCGAGGCCGCTGGTTGGTCCGAGCGCCAACGTCTCCGGCGGGATCAGCCCGACCTCCGCCGAGCACGTCCGATCTGCGTTTGACCCGGGCGAGGTCTTCGTGCTCGACGGCGGGCCCTGCTGCGTCGGGATCGAGTCCACGGTTCTGGACCTCACCTCGCCTCGGCCACGCGTCCTGCGACCGGGCGCGATCGCACCAGGAGACATCGCCCTGGTCCTCGGTAAGACCATCGATACCGCGACGGGCCACGTCCACGTCGAGTCCTCCGGCGCGGCCTCGCCGGGGCTCTCCGCTCGGCACTACGCCCCGGCCACGCCCACGCACCTGTTCACGACCGCCGAAGAGCTTGCCGAGCTGCTCGATCGCACCGGAGGACCGAGTGTGATCCTGGGGATGCGAGAGCCCCCCCGCGGGCTGGACGCCACCCATGCCTGGGTGTCGATGCCCGCCATCGCGGAGGCCTACGCACGGGTGCTCTACGGCACGCTGAGAGCCGCCGACGCCCAACGTGCCAGAGCCATCCTGGTGGAGCTCCCCCCGGCTGATGATGGGCTCTGGTTGGCGATCCAGGATCGGCTGCGCCGGGCTTGCCACGTCGACTGAGTGTGCGGACTTTCCGTCGGGGCTCGGCCGGGATATACTCCGCCCCGCAAACGGCCGATGAACATCGTCCGCGAGCGTGTGAACGATCGGGCTTGTAGCTCAGGTGGCTAGAGCGCACCCCTGATAAGGGTGAGG